>JAGVAO010000109.1 GCA_020060235.1 Anaerolineales bacterium
AACCGCCCTGGCCGCCACCGTCGCCGCGCAGGTGACCGAGGCCTTGTTCAAGACCGCCACGCCCAGCCCGAGCGCGACCCCAATCCCGCCGACGGCGACCGCCACAGCCAGCCCGACCATCACCCCCACCTATTCGCCGCCGGTGTTGAAAATCAACGAAAACACCAACTGCCGCAGCGGGCCGGGAGAAACCTACAACATCATCGTTGTGCTCAAAGCCGGACAAACGGTCGATATTAGCGGGCGCGGGCCGCAGGGAAATTACTGGGTGGTGAAAGTTCCGGGCAAAAACGAGACCTGCTGGGTTTGGGGAGAGTTTTCGACTGCCAGCGGCAGCACCCATGTCCTTGAAGAAATCACCCCGCCGCCGACCGCCACCGCCGCGCCGCCCGCCGCGCCGCGCGGATTGACGTATGACTTTGTCTGCTCCTTTACGGACGTGACCGTCAACCTGGGCTGGACGGATGTCGCAACCAACGAAAGCGGCTACCGCGTCCTACGCAACGGCGCGACGATTGCCGAACTGCCCGCCAACACCACCTTCCACAGGGACGTGACCGCCGCCTCGTCGGGCAGCAGTTTCACCTACAGCGTGCAAGCCTTCAACAGCGCCGGGGAGTCGTCTGCGATTAACATTTCTTTTTCTTGTCCATAGAAGCGCAACGGAGACCCAGCATAATCAAAACTTTGGTTTTGAGGAGAATAATGTACATCAAACCCCGAGGACTGCTCCCCAACGTCACCGCGCTGGTTGGCTTTTTGATACCCGGCAGCGCAGTTATTTTATACATCCCGATTGCGCACGAGGTGATAGGCCCTGCCGCCAATTCGTTTTTGGATAAAACCGCCGGGCTGGTCTTCACCCTGATACTCCTTTTCTTCCCTTTCTTTTTCGGGATATTCTTTTCAAGCATGTTTCCCGAAATCAAGTTGACACAACACGGAATAGCCTACCGTTTCTGGCAATTCCTGGGCGGCGCGGTTAAGTGGGAAGAAATAGAGTTTGCAATTGTCAAGGACGATATGATTATCCTGGGCATCTTCCGCCGCGGGATTCCATTATTCAACGGCCTATATTTTTATGCGCTGCATGGGATGGTATTCAGGTTAGGCCTGCCCGTTTTGCTCGTAGCGACCGACTCGGAATCGCGGCAGGAGTTATTGCAAATGGTCGAGAAAAATTCGCACTGCACAATCAAAAAACGTTAGGAATCAAAAATAAGCAGCATATTGAGTAACCCATTCTTGCGAAAGTTAAGCCAAATCTAATTTTTGCTAGCGATGTCCCCAACAATGCTTTCTTACACGCAATCAAAGTTGTAGCAACACAGCAGGATTAAAAAATATGACAATGAACAGCTACTTGACTTTGAAATTTTTGACAGGCTTGATGGTTTTCATATTATCCTCGCCAATCACTGCTTGTAGCGTAGAAATATCCGAAAACAAGGAATCTCTCACCAAGCATTATTATCGTATTTCGCCCGAAATTCTTCTAGGTGCAATTGATGAAAACAAAACTGACATTTTTTCCCCGTTAGGGAATGCTCCTGATGACATTCCCGTAGAACAAAGGTATCTCGTCTCTTGGTCGCAAGCAGATTACCTAAAGATACTCAATGTAATGTTTGAAACCGCATTAAAAGACAAAATGAGCGCCTGGCAACTTAATTCAATAAGTTTTTCCATGAATTGTAGCGAATACAAATCAGGCTTTCAGAATGGGTATTTCATTCTCTTTAGGAAAATCCATGAGAATGGTCAGGATGTGCGCATTGCCAGGACAATTTTCGTTGACGCAAGAAACAAGTACATTTATGTGGGTGATGATATCTATTCACCCACAATATCCGATTGGTCTTCTATTGACTTGGAAAAAGCCAAGATGTCCGCAGAAGATGCCCTGGCCTCGGCTGAAACAATAGGCGGCACAAGTGTGCGCCTAAGAGAAGGAAACGCGTGCCACTTGTCAGTCAGGCTTTCTCCAGATACGGCAAGTTATAACGGCTGGTTTGTGGGATATGAGCCTCTTGGCGGTGGTAAGTATCTATTTTCTGCAAACATAGCCCCCTGATAGCACGAATTATTGCAAATGCTCGAGAAAAATTCTCTCTGTACAATCAAACAGCAAAAACAGGCAAGCCAAAGTAAACCAAACCAAATTTAAAATACCATGAAAGAAAAGGTTGTGGCTTAATTGTAGGTGATGTTTGCATAGAGCGCAAAGAGCGGGATAATACCCCGCCCCACATCACTTACTTTGCAACCACTACCAAAAAAATATCCATCAGTCCATGAATTTACCTTTTTAATCACCTGTATTTTTGTTTGCCTGGCCTATCTATCTTTACCATCGGGAGAAAATAGCGTGAGTGAAATCAGTGTAATCTTAGCTTATGGTTTGTTGCTGGTTTGTATAGTATATATTACTGTCATACTGTTTCGCAGTCGGGTACATAAGATAAAAATTAGTTTGCTAGAAATTGCAGGGCTTCTATTGCTCATATTGACAGCTGTATTATCGTTAGTGAGAAAAATATAGTTTTGTTGAAAGGCTATCGAATCCTGAACCACTGTTAATTGCTCTAAGACCAGCCGCCCGTCCTTCGCCAAATCATTGCCCCCACCTCGCCTGCCAGTCGGGCTCCGGGTCGTCGGTGATTTGCTGCACCTCAGAACCGTCGATGCGCATGATGAACAGGTCGGCGTTGCCGTTGCGCTGCGAGTTGAAGACAATCCACTCGCCGTCGGGCGAAAAAGATGGGGCGGCGTTGTTGCCGCCGCTGGTCAACTGCAAAAATTCCCCCGTCGTGATTTCATAACGAATGATTTCATTGTCCCCCGGCGACCCGGCGAAAAAGACCAGGAAGCGCCCGTCCGGCGACCAATCGACGCTGCCGCCCGCCCCCACAAGGCGGCCATTCGTCACCGAAGAAACTTCCCCGCTCACCAATTCCAAAATATAAACTTCATACATGCCCGGCGTTTCAGGCTGCGACATGACAAAGGCAATGCTGGCCCCGTTCGGCGACCAGGCCGGGCTGGCAATATTGCCCGAACCGTCATACAACAGGCGCGGATTGCCGCCCTCGCGGGTCATCAGCCACAGGTCAGCGGGCTGGCCATCGAGGCTGCTGGCAAACGCAATCAGGCTGCCATCCGCCGAAAAAGCCGATGATGAAATCTCGCCCGGCCCATCGGTCAGGCGGGTCAAAATGTCGCTTTGCAACAGTTTCAGGTACAGGTTGAAACTCCCGCCCCGGTTCGAGGCAAACAAAATCATATTGCCGTCCGGCGAGAAGGTCGGGTAATAATCGTGGGCACGCTCGGCGGTCAACAGCGAAACCGGCCCGCCGCGCGGTGAAACCATGCACAGGTGATTAATCTCGCGGCGCGTGCAGGTGAACACAATCCGCCCGCCCAGGCTGTCGGGTGCAGGGGCCAAAGTCGGCGCGGAAAAGGCAATCGGTTCAGGTTCGTTTAGGATGGAGATGGGGGCCGCTGTCAGCGATGGAGGCGCTTCCGTTATGGGGGCCTCCAGCGGCGCCGGGAGCAGCCACCAGGCGGAAGCAAACGCCCCCACAATTGCCAGCAGCGCGAGGGGCCATCCCCAGGCTGGCGGGCCATTCCGCTCTCGCGCGGCGAGCGGCTTCTCAACCAGCGTGCGCGGAGCCGCCAGCGGGGGCAGGAAAGGCCACTCGCGCAAGAGTCCGGCTGCGGGTGAATCCGCGCCGCCGAGCCGTCCGGGCAGCGATTCGGCCTCGACGCGGCAGGCCAGGCACAGGGTCAGGAAAAATTCCGTCGCGCTTCCAAAACGGGAGTCGGGCTTCGGTTCGAGTGCGCGCGGCAAAATACGGGCGGCAAACTCGGGCAGGTCTTCGGCAACCAGCCCGGTAAAAAGCTGCGCCAGGGCGCGGATGTCGCCTTGCGGACTTTCGAGCGGCGCGGCCTCGAAGAGACCGCCGAGGTACAGGCGGCCTTCGCGGTCGAGGGTGACGTTTTCAAGGCACGGCGCGTGCGACCAACCGGCCTTGTGCAGGGCATCGACTTGCGCCGAGAGCATTTTCAGCGCAGAGAGCGCATCCGTAATGGGAAGTTTCCCGTTTAATTGGCTGAGCGGCGGCCCTTCGACGTGCCCCTCGGCCAGGAAGGCATCCGCGCCGACCTCCAGCAGGCCATAGAACGGCAAAAGCCCGGCCTGGATATACTTTCCCAGGGGACGGGCTTTTTCTTCGAGCGCGCGGCGGGTTTCATCGTCGAGCGGCGCAGAAAGGTGGCGCAGGGTGACAGGCTTGTCCTGGATTAAATCCCAGGCGCGGTAGCAGTCGGTCGCGCCGGGCAGCCGCTCGCTCACGCGAAAGCGATTCAGCAGGTGTTGACCAGACCAATCGCCGCTCATCGACTCACTCGGAACCGTATCTCCCCACAATGCGCAGGATGTCGAATCCTTCGGCAAAGGGCAGTTCGGCCAGCGTGCCGTGCCGAATCATGGTGGCCCTGAGCAGGTCGCGCTGGAAGTAGTATTTCTCGGCATAGGTTTCGTACTGCGCCAGGGCCTCCAGTTTGGCCTCGACATCGGCCTCGGTCACCTCCACCAGGAAGTGCGGGAAGAAGTTGTAACTGGAGCGCACCACGTCAAAACCCAGCACGGTGATGCCGCGAAAAGCGCGCAGGGCCTCGTCGGTCATGGTGTTGTGGTCCTGGTGAATATCCTGCTTCGAGTGCACGAAGATGATGTCGGGCTTGAAGTCTTTGCGTAGTTTCAGGAAGTATTCGAGAATCTCCTGGCGGGCATCGTGGAACAGGCGCGTGGTGAAATCGCGCAGGATGACGTTCTCGCGCGGCACACCCAGCACGCCCATGCTGCGGTAATGCTCCTCGACCACCTTATTGAGCAGCGGGTTTTTCTGGTTGTCGGAAAGCGTGACGCACAACATCTCGCTCTGACTGCCAACGTTGTGAATCAATGCGCCGCAGCCCAGTTCGATGTCGTCCGGGTGCGCGCCGAGGAAGAGCAGTCGTTTGCCGTGAAAAATCATTTTTTTACTTGGTCGCCAAAATTCCGCCGACGACCTTGGTCATGACCAGTTTGCCGTCGCGCTCGAACCAGTTGGTGGCCACCTGCTCGATTTTGCCAATCAGGGCTTCGTACTCGTCCTTGCCGTTGAACAGGCTGGTCCACAGTTTGCGGTCTTCGCTCAGCGAAGCGCGGACGTAATCAATGAACGGGGCCACTGCGGGGAAAGTGAGCGGATTTTCAAAGGTCAGCAGTTCGGTTTTGGCGAAAATGCTATCGATGGTCTGGAAAATCTCGCCCTTGAAGCGGCTCGACCCCGGCATGGGCGGGATGGGCTGGTTGGTGGCTTCGAGGATGATGTCGTAGAACATTTTCTTGTTTTCGGGCAGCGGGCCGGTCACGAACAGGCGTCCGCCGGGTTTGAGCACGCGGTGGGCTTCGCTAAAGGTGAACTTCAGGTCGGCGGCGTAGTAAATCGCAAAGGCGCTCGAAAGGATGTCGAAGGTGTTATCAGCAAAGTTGAAGGGCTTGTTAAAGTCGAGGAACTGGAACTCGATGTTCTTGTCGCCGCGCTGGGCCATCTTCTCACGCGCCTTGCCGAGCAATTCCTCCGAGAAGTCGCCGCCGACGATTTCAACCTGTCCGCCGGTCTGGTCGCTGAACAGGAAGCACTGCTTACCCGCGCCGCAGCCAACATCCAGAATCTTCTGTCCCGGTTGGGGGTTGAGCACTTCGGTGTTCCACTGGTCAATGTTGCGCGCGCCGTATTTTTCGTGGATGTCGATACGAGTCAACAAATCTTTGGCGGTTTCCTGGTAATTGATTTCCATTGAAGAGAGTCTCCTGAGTAATGGTTAATAGTTATTGGTTTGTGGTTATTGTGATGGAAAATTATACCAGAATCAAATCAAAATTCAATCGCTGAATTTTGAAATTGTGCTAAACTTGGGCCACATCCGAAACAAGGAAAGACATCATGGCCTCCAAATCCACCATCCCAGCCGTCAAAGGCACGCGCGAATTTTATCCCGAAGAAATGGCGCTGCGCAACTATCTCTACGCGAAAGCTGCCCAGGCCTCGCAGACCTTCGGCTACCAGGAATGGGACGCGCCCTTCCTCGAAACCATCGACCTGTACGCCGCCAAATCGGGCGAGGAACTGGTCAAAGAGCAATCCTTCGTCTTCAACGACCGCGGCGGCGACCCAATCACCCTGCGCCCCGAACTGACTCCCAGCCTGGCGCGCATGATTGCCGCCCGCCAGGGTCAACTGACCTTCCCGCTGCGCTGGTGGTCGTTTGGCCCCTTCTGGCGCTACGAACGTCCGCAAAAAGGCCGCTCGCGCGAGTTTTTCCAATGGAATATCGACATGCTGGGCGTCAACTCCCCCGAAGCGGATGCCGAACTGATTGCCGTTGCCGCCACCTTCATCCAGTCGGTCGGACTGACCCCCGACATGGCCACCATTTTCGTGAACAATCGCAGGCTGATGGATGCCCAGTTCGACGCCCTCGGCGTTCCGTCCGAACAGCGCATGACTGTCTCCGGCATGGTCGACCGCCGACCGAAGATGAGTCCCGAAGCCTGGGACGCCTACGTCCTCGAGAACGGCCTGACCCAATCCCAACTCGATGGCTTAAAGAAAGTGCTCGCCAACTACGACTTGTGGCAGGAGAGCGACGAACTGGTGCGCCTGTTCAAAGCCCTGGACGCCCTCGGCGTGCGCGAATACGTCAAATTCGACCCCAACATCATGCGCGGATTGCTCTATTACACCGGCACGGTCTTCGAGGCCTTTGACCTATCCGGCAGCGTGCGCCGCGCCATCCTGGGCGGAGGCCGCTACGACAACCTGCTGGCCGACGTGGGCGGCGACCCGCTCTCCGGCGTCGGCTTCGCCATGGGCGACGTGGTCATGGGTATTATCCTGCAAGAAAAGGGGCTGATTCCGCCCTTCGTCCCCTCCCCCGCCCCGGTGCTGGTGACAGTCTTCGACGAGTCGCTGTGGATGAATTCGTTTGCGCTTACCGCCGAACTGCGTGCCGCCGGGGTCAATGTGCTTGCTTACCCAGAACCGGCCAAACTGCCCAAACAATTCAAATTCGCCGACCGTATGGGCATCCGCGTGGTAACCGTCATCGGGCCGGATGAAGCCGAAACCGGGAAAGTAACCGTTAAAAACCTGGCAAACGGCACGCAAGAAACCGTCGAACGCTCCGAAGTTGCCAAAACCATCACCAAAATCCTTGAAAGCGCGGCACAGCAGTGATATAATCGGCGGGCTTACAAAAAATGGCGGATGTAGCTCAATGGCAGAGCGCTACACTGTGGCTGTAGTTGTTGTGGGTTCGAGCCCCATCATCCGCCCTGAAAAGCCCCTCACTCAGGGGCTTTTTTGTTCCGATGTAGTTTTGCCCCCATTCAGGGGAGAATCTGGGTTCGAGCCCCACATCGCCCTGTGGGTCTGGGTCATCCGCCCCTGAAAAGTTCCTCACTCAGGGGCTTTTTTGTTCCGATATCCCTGTTTATCCCCTGCAAAGAAATCGCCAACGCTTAATAGGGATAAACGGGAAAGGAATCAAAACAGGCTTTCAGGGTTTTATCCCGAAAGCCTGTCTTTTGTCTTTTATCTAACCTTACGAAACCACTTTGCGCACTTCGTCGAGATGACCGGCGCTGCCGAGTTTCTCGTTCTTGTGGGCAATGAACTTGGCGTATTCGCCCATGAAAATCTTTCCGACCGGGCGCAGGTCGAACTGGTCGGGGTTGTCGCGGAAATATTCGCGGTGAACGCGCGTCCAGACCAGGCGGCCATCGGTGTCGATGTTGACCTTGGTCACGCCCAGGGTGGCGGCTTCGCGGAACTGGTTCTCGTCAACGCCCTTGGCGCCCTTCAACTGTCCGCCCGCGTTGTTGATGCGCTCAACTTCTTCGGCAGGCACCGAACTGGAGCCGTGCATGACCAGCGGGAAGCCGGGCAGTTCCTTCTGGATTTGGGAAAGCACATCGAAGCGCAGTCCCTGTGTGCCGGTGAATTTGAAAGCCCCGTGGCTGGTGCCAATCGCAACGGCCAGAGAATCGCAGCCCGAGCGTTCGACAAACTCGCGCGCCTGTCGCGGGTCGGTCAGTTTGGCGTTGGCCTCGTCGACGGCGACATGCTCCTCCACGCCGCCCAGCATGCCCAATTCGGCCTCGACCACCAGACCGCGCGCGTGGGCCGCATCGACCACCCGGCGGGTGATTTCGATATTCTTCTCGAAAGGCTCATGGCTGGCGTCAATCATGACCGAACTGTAGAAACCGCTCTCGATGCAGTCGTAGCAGGTTTCTTCGTCGCCATGGTCGAGGTGGACGGCGAAAATCGCATCAGGGAAAACCTCGTTGGCCGAGGTAATCAGGCCTTCGAGCATTTTCTTGTGGGTATAGGAGCGCGCGCCTTTGCTAATCTGGATAATAAAAGGCGCTTTGCTGTCCACGTTGCCGCGAAACAAGCCCATCGCCTGTTCGAGGTTGTTGATGTTGTATGCGCCGATGGCATACTTGCCATAAGCGGCTTCAAAAAGTTTTTTGGTTGTGACAATCATGGGGGGACCTTCCTTTGATAATTTGGGATAATCACCGCAAAACCATGCGGACAAACTGCTGCAACTTTCGCATTCCGGGCGCGTAAATCAGCATGTAGCCTGAAAAGCAACTTGATTATACACACAAACTCAGGCTATAATGAACATAATTCTCGCCAATTCATCGTTTTCCCAGGAGGAACCATGAGTGACTTTTTTGGACGTGTTACCGGAGACCAGGACCCCATTCGCAAGTTAATGTCCTACATCCCCGGTTTTAGTGGCTACATCGAACGCTCCAACCGTCGCGCCGCTGACAAACTGGTGCGCGATACGGTTGCCCACCGATTCGAGGAACTTTACAAACGCACCTCACGTTTACAGGCTGACATTGTCAGCGAAGGCGGCATCGAATTTGTGGACGACCTCGAAAAAGGCACCCTGCAAATTCGGATTTTTGCAGACAAGATTCGCAACGCCACCTACGGCTACTCCGGCTTTTTTGACGCGGTCAAAATCAACGAAGAAGAACTGGCAAAACTATATGCCTTCGACTCGGCCTTCTTCGACATTGCCGACCAAATCAACGCCGCGCTCGACACGGTCGAGGCCAATATCGGCCAGGAAGACGGCCTGAAAGCGGCCATCCGCAACGTAGTCTCGCTGGCCCGCGAAGCCACCGGTACCTTCGAGCGCCGCTACGAAGTCATCAACGGCGCAACCGGCGCGGAATAAGAAACGCAAGATAGTATCTTGCGCTACATCACTAATTTGTCAGACAAAGGTCACGCCCGGCGCGTGGCCTTTTGATTCTGATGTAAAATAATACTGTTTGCATCCCTTGCAACATAATCGATTATCCCCAAACTACAGGAGAAACGCATGTGGCATGAGTTCATCTCCGCAAAAACCACAGATGAAGTTGTCGAAGCCCTGACCCAACACGGAAAAAAAGCGCGCATCATCGCGGGCGGAACCGACTTGATACTCGAACTGGAGCGCAAAGCCCGCCCCGGTGTCGAGGTATTGATTGACGTCACCCGCATTGCCGGTCTCGACGAAATCAGCCTCGACGAAGACGGCGTGCTGCACCTCGGCGCGCTGGTGACGCACAACCAGGTGGCCGCATCCAAATTGCTGCGCGAACGCGCCTTCCCGCTGGTGCGCGCGGCCTGGGAAGTCGGCTCCCCGCAAATCCGCAACCGCGGCACCATTGCGGGCAACCTCGTCACCGCCTCGCCCGCCAACGACACCATCACCCCGCTTATGGCGCTGGATGCATGGGTGGTGCTGCAATCGACGCGCGGCGAGCGGCGCGTACCGCTGGGCGAGTTCTACACCGGCGTGCGTAAAACCGTCATGCAGGACGATGAAATGCTGGTCGAAATCGCGTTCAGGGGGATGTCGGCCAACCAGCGCGGAACGTTCATGAAAATGGCCTTGCGCCGCGCCCAGGCGATTTCGGTGGTCAACCTGGCGTTCGTCCTGACCTTTGACGAGGCTGCTGTTAAAGCAGCCTCGATTACGCTGGGAGCAGTCGCCCCGACCATCATCCACGCCGCGGAGGCCGAGGCCTACCTGGCGGGTAAAACCCTTTCAGACGAGGTGATTGCCAGGGCCGCAGAACTGGCCCAGGCGGCGGCAAAGCCGATTGACGATATTCGCGGCTCGGCGGCCTACAGGCGTGAACTGGCGCGAGTGGGCGCAAAGCGCGGGCTGGAAGCGATTCGAGATAACGAGACCCAGGCCGGGTTCCCGGCGGAGCCGGTCCTGCTATGGGGCAGGGAAAACCGCCAGCCGGCAAACGGCTTTTCGGGCGGACATCACGCCGCAGGCAGCGACATCCGCACAACCATAAACGGGAAAGAGTACACATTTAACACGGGACACGACAAGACCCTGCTGCATCTCCTGCGCGAGGAGGCCGGGCTGATTGGCTCGAAAGAGGGCTGCGCCGAAGGCGAATGCGGAGCCTGCACGATTTTCCTGGACGGGCATGCTGTTATGTCTTGCCTGGTTCCCGCACCGCGCGCGCATGGGGCCACGATTGTAACGATTGAAGGGCTGTCGAACCAGGAGCAGTTGCACCCGGTTCAGCAGGCATTTATTCACGAGGGCGCGGTGCAATGCGGCTACTGCACGCCCGGGTTTTTAATGTCGGCGGCCAAACTGCTCGAAGAACGTCCCAACCCGGATACAGACGCCATCGAACAGGCGATTACCGGAAACCTGTGCCGCTGCACGGGCTATTACAAAATTGTGAAGGCAATCGAGGAAGCCAGTAAAATCCCCATAAAGGAGTAAGCCATGTCAAAATATAATACTTATACGAAAAAAGATTTCAAACGCCCCTATAAGGTTCACCCCATCTGGCGCGGAATTGGCTTCCTGATGATGATTATCATACCGATTGTGGCCTGGTTTTCGGCGGAACTACTGGTTGCCATGGCACTCGAATCAGAAGTGGCGCAAATCAAGACCTTTACCACGGTCATGGCGCGGCCCTTCGTCTTCCCCGATTGGGTGTACGCCGTGCCGGGGCTAAACGATTTCGCGCGCTGGATTCGCAGCATCCCGATGATTAAGGCGCAACTGTTGTTCTCCTTCTTCATCATCCTTATCTTTTCGGGCTTGCTGTCCGTCCTGTATTCCATGATTTACCGCGCCAGCGTGCCGCGCTACAGTCCGCTCGACGAACCCGCCCCGAAAATCAAACCCAAGAAGTACACGCGCTAATTGCTGACGAGGCTCCCATGACAAAGATTGTCGGAAAGTCGGTAACACGGCTCGATGCAGCCGCCAAAGTGACCGGCGAAGCGCTCTACCCCGGCGACATCGACCTGCCCGAACAGGCGCACATGAAAATCCTGTTTGCAGGACGGCCACATGCCATCATCAAAAGCATCGACGCCAGCCAGGCCGAGTCCCTGCCCGGCGTGCTGGCGGTTTTCACCGCAAAGGATGTGCCCAACAACGAATACGGATTAATCATGCCCGACCAGCCTGTGTTATGCGGCCCCGGCTCGAACAAGCCCTACGCCGAGCGCGTACGCTGGATTGGCGACCAAGTGGCAATTGTGGTGGCCGAAACCGAAGCGATAGCCGCCCAGGCCCGCGATTTAATCAAAGTGGATTATGAAGACCTGCCTGTCGTGACCGATATGCTGGCCGCTATGGAGCCGGACGCGCCCCTTCTGCACCCCGATAAAGGCTCAAACGTCATCCTGCGCTATCGCGTCCGCAAGGGGGATGTGGAGGCCGCCTTCGCCCAGTCGGATGTCATCGTCGAGGGGGTGTACGATACCCCGATGCAGGAACACGCCTACCTGCAACCCGAAGCCGGACTCGGTTATATCGACGAAGAAGGCCGGGTGACGGTCATCGTCGGCGGACAGTGGACTCACGAAGACCAGGAGCAGATTGCCCACGCGCTCAACCTGCCGCTGGAGCAGGTGCGCGTCATCTACCCGGCCATCGGCGGGGCATTTGGCGGGCGCGAAGATATGTCGGTGCAGATTGTGCTGGCCATGGCGGCCTGGCGGCTGGCCGAGCGCGGAATCAACCGCCCGGTGAAAATCATCTGGACGCGCGAAGAGTCGATGTTCGCGCATCATAAGCGCCATCCGTACCACATCCGCACCCGCTGGGGGGCAGACAAAACCGGCAAACTGCTGGCCGCCGAGGTGGAACTCTACGCCGATGCGGGCGGCTACGCCTACACTTCGACCAAAGTGCAGGGCAACGCCACCCTGATGTGCACCGGGCCGTATGAAATTCCGAACGTGAAAGTCGACTCGGCCTCGATTTACACCAACAACATGGTCACCGGCGCATTTCGAGGGTTTGGCGGGCCGCAGGGCATGTTTGCCGCCGAACAGCAGATGAACAAACTGGCCGAAAAACTGGGCCTTGACCCGGTCGAAATTCGTCGCCGCAACCTGATTGGCGAAGGCTCGATTCTTTCGGTCGGCACGCCGCTGCCAAAGGGCGTTTCGATGGGGCCGGTGGTCGAGAAATGCGCCGGCCGTATGGAAGAACTGCAAAACAGGCAACCAGCCCAAAAGTCGCACCCGGCGGTTAAACGCGGCTGGGGTTTCGCCTGCGGATTCAAAAACGTCGGTTTTTCGTTCGGCGCGCCGGAGCAGTGCATGGCAACCGTCGAACTGCGCGGCAATGCGGAAATCGAGAAGGCCATCCTGTACCACGCCGGGGCCGAGGTGGGGCAAGGGGCGCACACGGCCTTTGTCCAGTTTGCGGCGGAAACCCTCGGCCTGCCAATGGAAAAAGTGGAACTGGTCGCCTCCGACACGGCCACCAGCGGCAATTCCGGCTCGGTGTCGGCCTCGCGCATGACCTTCATGGCGGGCAATGCCATCAAGGGCGCCTGCGAACTGGCGCTCGAAAAATGGCAGAACGAGGAACGCCCGGCAACCGCTACCTACCAATACCGTCCGCCGCGCACCACGCCCATGGACCCGGAAACCGGCAAATCGGAACCAAATTTTGCCTACGGCTACGTGGCCGAGGCGGTCGAAGTGGAAGTGGACACGGAAACCGGCCAGGTACGGCTGCTGAACGTCATCTGCGCCGACGATGTCGGCAAGGCGGTTAACCCACAACAGGTGCAGGGACAAATCGAGGGCGCGGTCGTCCAGGCCGCCGGGTATGCGGTGCTGGAGAACATGATTCAGCGCGACGGCTACCTGCTGACCGATAAACTGTCCACCTACCTGATTCCGACGGTGCTCGACATCCCCGAAAACGTCGAATCGCTCATCCTGGAATATGCCGACCCGATTGGGCCTTACGGCGCGCGCGGCATGGGCGAGATGCCCTACCTGCCGCTGACCCCGGCCATCACCGCCGCTGTCCACGCCGCGACCGGGGTGTGGTTCGACGAGTTTCCCCTGACGCCGGAGCGAGTGTTGCGAGGGCTGGGCAAGATATAAGAAAAAGACGCGGGACAAAAATCCCGCGTCTTTTTTCTTATTCCACTTTTTCGAGTATTTGCTCGTAAATCTTGTTTACCTGTCCTGCAATTTGCCCCCATGAGTAACCGCAGGCATAGTCGGCGGCAGCCTGGCCCATTTGCGCGCGCAGGGACGGGTCGCCCAACAATCGGGTCAGCCGGTCGCACAGGGCGTCTTCGTCCTGGTCAGGGACGTGGAACCCGTTGATGCCGTCCTGCACCAGGAAGGCCAGCCCGCCAACCTGCGAGGCAACCACCGGCGTCCCGCAGGCCATTGCCTCGAGAGCCACCATCCCAAAAGACTCATAGTGCGAGGGCATGACCAGCACATCGGCTGCAGAGTAGTAATAGGGCAGGCTGTCCTGTCCGCGCTTGCCGAGGAAGACCACCATCCTGTCCATGTGCAACTCCCGACACAGGGATTGCAGGCGGGACATTTCCGCGCTCATCTGTTCGGGCGGGAGGTTGGGGTCGCCGCCGATGACGGCCAGGTAGGCGGGACGCTCGATTTCATTAACCCGCAGGCAGGCCATCGCGCGGATAAGGGTGTCGACGCCCTTGAGCGGTTCGATACGCCCGACAAACAAGACCATGCGGTCTTCCTTGGGAATGCCAATATATTCCTTGGCCTCGTCTGGCGGGATGGGGTAAAAGTGGCAGGTATCGACCCCCGGCGGGATGATGGTGATTTTTCGCTGGTCGGCCTTATACAGCCATTGCAACTGGGCTTTTTCGGCCAGGGTAGCCGCGACAATGCGGTCTGCAATTTTCAAGACGCGGCGCTCGCCATCGAGACGGTAAGCGCCCTCCTTCTCCTCGGGACGGGTGGCGATGCGGTTCTTCATCTCGCCCAGGGTATGGAACATGTGCACAATCGGGATGCCCCATTCGGCTTTGAGCTGCTCGGCGGCCAGACCCGACATCCAGTAATGGCTGTGGATGACATCGTAACGGATTCCGCGCTCGGCAGCGAATTGCTTGATTCCATCCACAAACTGCGGGATGTGTTCGGCCAGTTCTTTCTTGGGCATGGGCTGCTCAGGCCCGGCGGGAACGTGCACCACGCGGTTGCCAAAACCCAGGTCGTGCAGGACGTGCGGAACGTGTTCGTCCTGCGAGCGGGTGAAGACATCCACATGCACGCCCTGGCGTCCCAGTTCAGCGGTCAAGTCGCGGACATAGACGTTCATGCCGCCGGTGTCTTTGCCGCCCAGGGTGGCCAGCGGGCAGGTGTGATAGGAAATCATGGCAACGTTTCGCATTAGTTAATGATACCCGACTTCGCCGAAAAACTCCCTGGTAGACTCGCTGGTAGGGTAAATTCGCGTTCCACATTCTGCTTGATATCAGTGAGACTGTTTTTTTGCACAGAGAACGCAGAGACGGCACAGAGCGTCACGGAGTTTTTGATTTTCCCTGTGTATCTCTGGGTGACTCTGTGAATGGTTTTTGTTTTTGGCCCTTCGGGGTTTGACCTGGGAAATCCGCGTCCCATACTCTACCAGGCAAAATAATTTGAACAGTAATTTGTTACTTGTGCTTGTCATTTCGAGCCGCGTAGCGGGGAGAAATCCTGCGCACAACGGAAAAGATTTCTCGCTGTCGCTCGAAATGACAAACTATCGCAACAGTTTGTCCGGTAGGCAAATAAAAACAAAGAAACTTTGCGCCCTTCGCGGTTCAACTTTCGGTTTTCGGCCTGGCGCTGCCGCGTTTTTGGGTTTTATCTTGCCAGTTTATGGCGGGCATGGTAGAATACCGTCCGCTGTGAAATTGGGGGCTCGTCTAATGGTAGGACGGCTGACTCTGGATCAGTTAGTAGTGGTTCGAATCCATTGCCCCCAGCAAGAAGACCTCCCCACTTGGGGAGGTCTTGGGTTAAAGAGCGGTGCGAACCCCCATTGAGGGGACGATGTCCATTGCCCCCAGCAAGAAAACCTCCCCACTTGGGGAGGTTTTGGGTTAAAGAGCGGTGCGAACCCCCATTGAGGGGACGATGTCCATTGTCCCCAGCAAGAAAACCTCTCCAAACGGGGAGGTTTTGGGTTAAAGGTCTCCTATCAATCCGCCGGTCTCAGGCGCGAGGCCAGGTCGCGCAACTGACCGAAAGAAATAGGCTTGACGAGCACGATGTCGGCTTTGTCTCGCAGCATCTCGGCAATCACTGTATCGGCGGTAGTGACAATGACCCTGGTATTGGCAAATCGCTCGTCAGCCTGGATGTGCTCAAGGAGGATATCGCCCGAAACATTGGGGAGATGAATATCCAATACAATCACAACCGCTTCGACGGAAGGCAGCCTTTGCAAGGCGACCTGCCCATCCCTAATCACCTCGACTTCAAAGCCCGCAACGCCCAGGGCTTCTGAAAAAATATCCGAAAGGTCGGGGTCGTCTTCGATAACCAGCGCGTAAGGTGAACTCATGATTTTATCTCCTCATTGTTGGTGCCCGATGGTTTTACGGGCAGTGTAACCACAAATGTTGTTCCCTGTTTAACCTGGCTCGAAACGCTGACGGTGCCACCCATCAGTTCGACCAGACGCTTGACAATCGAAAGCCCCAGCCCCACGCCGCCGTGCTGGCGGGTCGTGACCCCGTCCACCTGGCGGAAGGTTTCGAAAATATAGGGCAGGGCTTTTTCAGGAATGCCCGGCCCGGTGTCTGAAACGTGAATAGCCCAGTGCCTATCGCCAGCCTTCCGGATGCGCACCCCGACTTCGCCCGCTTCGGTGAATTTGACAGCGTTATTGACCAGGTTGATAAGGATTTGCTGGCAGCGATGCGAATCGCCCCAGACCGCGACCGGCGCATCCGGCTCGACAACTATCTTCAAGTCCAACCCCTTGTCGCGGGCAGACTTCTCCATCACACCCTGCACAGCATCCGCCAACTCTAAAACCTGGAACTCGGCAACTTCGATTTTCAACTTCCCGGCCTCGAGGCGTGCCTGGTCGAGTAAGTCACTGACCATGCCAAGCAAGCGTTGGGCATTCGAGTAGATGCGCGTCGCGGCATTGGCCTGCTTCGGATTTATCGGGCCATAAACCTCACCCTGGAGCATTTCGGAATAAGCCAAGATGGCGTTTAGCGGGGTACGCAGTTCATGCGAAACAATGGCAACAAAGGTGTTCTTCATCTGCTCCACCTCGGCTTCCTTAGTGAAGTCGCGGAACACCGCCACCGTGCCTATCGGCATCCCGACAGGGGTTGTGACCGCAGCCGTTGTGACCGAAAGGGTCTTTTGTCCCCACAAAAGACGTCCGCTTAGCAAGGTTTCATTGGGCCTGGCAAGCCAGCCCTGCATTTTTTGAGAATCTTCCTTCGAGAGCAACGGCAATTCTGAGAATTGGCCGATGGTTTTTCCCAGCAAATCGGCCCGCCCCATCTCCAGCAAGCGGCAGACCGACGGGTTGGCCACAATCATGGTCTGGTTGGCGTCAAAAACGATAACGCCATCGGCAATCCCCTCAAGGATGGCCTGGTTTTTACCGGCTTCAACCACTTCGCGCGCCAGGGCTTCAGCCAGTTCACGCGTGCGGTCTTCCACGCGCCTGTCCAACTCGCGGTTGAGGGCGCGCAAATCCCTCAGGGCTGTTTCCATGTTATTGGAAGCCAGCCAGGCCACAAAGGCAATCGCAAAAAAGCCAACCATCCCTATCAGATTGACCAGGCCAAGGTCCCCGTAAAAAGTCAGAATTAAAATAGCAAGGCTGGAAAGACCGGCAAAGGCAAAACTGGCCAGCGGAAACAAAACAAAACTGGCAATAAGAATGGGCAGGGTAAACAGGTAAATGCTGCGTCCATCGACCACTTCTTGCGGGGTGTCAGAAAAACTGATAGCAGTCAGCAGCAATAACAAGAAAAACCAGGCAGGCAAAGAGCCAGGACGGTAATGATTAAGCAGGGCGATTCCAAACGCCAAAAGGAAGAAAACTGCCGTCAGAACCAGGAGGAACAGCAACTCGTCAATAACAACGCCTTCCAGGCCCAACGAAAACAGAATCAACACAACCAGAATCAGGGCAATCGCCATCAGCCCTACGAGAAAAATATTGAGCAGCGACCTCCTGCGGTTGTCGTCAGGATTTTGGGATGGAACAATCTGAAATAGATTTAAAAATGCTTTCATCGGAGTTTCCCCCTGCGTATTACCTGGCAGCCAATACGCTTAAAATAGCCGACTGGATAACGTTTTCAGGGCAATACAGCCCTTTGCCAATCCAGAGCGGAGGATAAGGCGCAGCCTGGTTTTCCCTAAGCCAATCCAGGCCCATTTCGATACGTCGCTGCAAAACTTTCCCGCCGTTTCGCTCCCAATATAATAAGGCTTGCAGGCAGTAGGCAGTTTCCTCAGCAGTAGGTGTGCGATAGTAGCCCCAGGAGCCGTCCGGGTTTTGGGTTTCCACAATCCAGGACATGGCATCGAGGCACATATCGTTGTCCAGGCCGTGCGCGGCAATCATGGCATGGGCGGTCGGGTAATACGGCGAAGCATGCCACTTGTCGAACCAGAAACGCTCGTCGAGGCGGTTGCCCCTCAAAAACTTGAGTACTTTAACCACCGCCGGATGCTCGCTATCGAAACCGGCGGCCCTCAACGCACCTAAAACGTGGATGTTTGCGCTGGTGGAAGGATTGGCCTCGAGGGCGAAGCAACGGAAGTGGGTCTCTTCCTCGTAAGAAAGCACAGCCTGGATGTCGACCGGGTAGCCGAAACGCCTGAACAACTCATACACCAGGGCGGTGTCGTCGCTGTCCCTGGGCGTGTACTCCGAGGCGTGGCCGATTCCAGTCCCCGGCTTCCAGTGCGCCATCAATTTGTCGAGATGCGGCTTGCACAGGTTCATCGTCTCTTCATCGGGAAGTCCCAAAAGGCTGATGTTCCACAACGTCCAGGCCGGCTCGAAAACATCGAAGGGGGCTACGTTTGGCGCGCCGCCGTTGATGTCAATATTGCGCTGGATGTATTCGATGGCCCTGGCATCGCCGGGACGTAATTGCAAGGCATAATAAGCCGTTGCGGATGGGCTATTGCCAACCGAGCCATTGACCTCCTGCAAATTTTCGACATCGAGAATATGCTGGCCGTCGGTGCCTGCCATTTCGGATGAAAAGGCATGGGTCATCCTGCGGTCGATTTTCATGCCATGCAGCATTTCCAATTTTTGGACGCGCGCGCGCGAATGCCTGCCCAGAATGCGGTCAGCCTGCTGTTTGATAATGCCAAGCGATTCGGCCTCCTCGACCAGGGTCGGGGCTATCATTTCGAAACCAACCGTCGCGCCATTGGGGTCAGATTGCAATCCGCGGGTCGCGCCATGCGTAATCCGCTCCAGGGCCAAAAGGCCATCTTCCAACTGTTTGCGGTCCTGGTTGCGGCGTCCACGCCGCATCAGGACAATCATTGCCGCCAGGGTGGAAATGACACGGTCATGATAATAGTAAGGCGAGGCAGCGCCCCACGAGCCGTCTGACAACTGGTTTTCAGAGAGCCAGGCCAGGGCATTGTTGCTCAATTCGTAATTGATTTCCCCCAGGCGCGCTATCCATGCAGTGTCGTAGGACAAATTCGACATTTTCCCCGGTCCAATTTTTTTCAGCAATGTATGTAGTTGTTGATTGGCATCCATAATCTCTATCCCGGAAATGAAATAGGCGAGGAGGGAACCCAGACACCGGCCTTGATAATCCCTGTTCCCAGCGTTACTTGCCGGTTGGCGGCATAAAAAGCCTTCAACCAGCGCAAATCTTCTGCAGGCATCGATTGGTAATCAACCTCCCGCTCCCTGCGCGTGAAAAGATGGTCATATAAGATGGAACGCAGCTGCGTTTCCGAAAGGTAAGGGGATGGCGCTATCGTAAAGTACAAATCCTCCTCGCCGCTGGCCAGCAGCGGATAATCAAACACACTGAACTTGTCAAAGCCAATGAACAGGCTAGCCGGGGCAACCGTTTCGCCATAATACATGGAAACAAGTTCCCCTTTGTCGGGCAGCCAGCCATGCTGGCGGTGGTATTCGACCGAAAACTCGGAGATGAGGCGGGTGGCGTCATCGCCAAAGACGCCGATAAACAGCCTGTGGCGGTCATGGGAGGCCGTCTTTGCGCTGGCCTCATCGAACAAATCGACCAGGTAGGCGTAAGGGGTTTGCAGCAAATGATGGCGGTAATCGCCATAAAAACGCACGCGCACCTGGTTTTCGATGTAAAAATCCATAAACATCGGGTCGCTTGCCAGCCGCGCCAACCCGTCGGCCCCGATGCGCCGGATATATTCATCGCCGCGCAAAAACAGTTCCGAGCCAAATTCCGGGGTGACGAGGGTATCCAGCCCATGGCCAAAGAGAAGCCGGTAGAGGGCAATATGATTCTCGCTGGCGGCATCCATATAAGCCCGGATTGGGTCACCCTGTGGGTTACCTTGCAAGGCGGCGGCGTGTTCGAGCATGAACCAGCGCCGCGTCCCGTTAATCGGGAAGACGCAAACCTTCCCGCCATCCTGCCTGGCAAGGGCGGCAACCTGTTCGCGGGGCAACTGCTGGAAAGTTTCGAGATTCATGCGCTTTTCCCGTCGCTCGTTTTCCGCAGGGAAGACAAAAGGAAGGCATAAAACATGAGAATGACCAGCATGGTCATCGGCAGGTGCAGGCTGGGGTCGCTCAGGACATACGCGCCCTGCATGACGACAAGGCTGTCGCCGCCTATCATGTAACTCAAGAATTGAATCAGGTCTACAAAGGCATACACGAGGAAAAGTCCCCAGGCCAACCATTTCTGCCAGGTTTTATCCAGGTTGGTCAGCACGAACGGGAAAATGGCAACGCCGAGCAGGACTTCCCAGACAATATCCAGCCAGATAAAGGCCGCCAGATACAGGCAAAAGACCAGGGTGAGTTTGAGCGTGTGGAAATCCTGCTCAGGAGGCGTGCGCAGCAATCGCCAGCACAACAGGCCAAAGGGCAGGAGTATCAATATCTTGACCAGGGTTGCCAGCCCCAAAACCCAGGAATGTTCGCCGAGAAGGAAGACAAACACCTGCTTGATGGAGTGGTTATAACCCAGGAACGGGATGGCATCGCGCACATGCCAGGGGAATTCGCTGGCGATACGCTGCAAATGGACAACGTAATCGGCGTATTGTTGCAGGATGTACCCCGGCCCGGCAACCAGCATACTGACTCCAACCAGCCCGGCGTAGAAAAGCGCGGTCAGGCCAAGCAGCTGTAAGAAAAATTTGCGACGCCCGACCAGCAAGGGCAGGCCCAGCGGGAAAAGCCACATGATTTTGGAAGCCAGCAAAAAAGCCGCCAGCGCCGCCGACCATTTGAGCCGCTCCTGCAAAATACCTTCAACCAGCAGGGTTGCCACCAATGCGACAAAAATCCCGATGTTCAGGTAGGCAACCAGCCCCCAGAAAGCGGAAAATACCAGCCAGACTGGCAGGGTATAGGCCATTTTTTCGACCACGCCCGGCAGGGACAACCGCTCGAAGATTTTCATCCACCGCCAGTAGAGCAGGGCATAAATGCCAACGCTCAAGCAAGTGCCGCCAATGGCAATGACCCGCGGCGAAAACAACAACAGGAAGGTGGAAAGCATCGCAAAGGGCGGCGAGTAGGGATAGTGGAAGGTCGAATCGCTCAAATCCTGCGGGTATAAATTCTGGCCTTCGATAAATTTTTGCGCCGCGCCCAGGTAAACCGGGATGTCCATCGGCAGCCCGTCTTCGCCGGTCAGTTCAGGCATCATTCCACTGGCATAAATGACCTGGACAGCAAAACGCAATACAAACCACAGGATTGCGGCCGTCAGGGCAACCCGATACCACTTTGACTTAGACCAGGCCTGCGAAATTGCGCCCATGCGTTTTATCTCCCGTTATTCCAGCGCGGCAGGAATCGCGGCACACGCTTCATATAGTCCTGGTAACCGGGAAGGGTTCTGCCGAGCAACTCTTCTTCCTGCCGGGCGGCGCGCACAAAATCCCAGTAGACGTATATCATCACAGCCAGGGTGGTCAGGGCCGGGGCCAGCAGGAAAATTCCCGTGCCGAGCATGAAGAAGGAGGTCACCAACGGATGCCGAACCAGGCCGTACGGGCCGGTATCGATAATCTGGTGGTCAGACTGCACCTCGACCCGTTCCGCGTAGAATTTCTTCAGATGCAGGCGCGACCAGATATGAATGAGAAAAGAAAGCAGGATAAGCAGCAGGCCCGCCGCCTGCACCGCCAGCCCCCAGGCTGCGCCGGTAATAAACCCCAGTACCGGCAAAAGAACAGGCTGGAGAACAACCGCCAGGCCCATCCCTGCAACCAGCAGGGTGTAGTCCCAAGCCCAGCCTTTTCCCGCGCCGCGCTCACGGTCGTAGCGCAGCATAAAAAAGAAGTCCATAAAAAAGAAGGCGACAACGATTATGCCAAGCGCAACAGAAAGTGGTATTCCTGAAATCATTTAGGTCATCCTGGTAATCAATTGCTGTAATAAGAAGTTGGGCGAAGCCGCCACCACATAATTATTGTTCTCGACCTGGAAACCCAGGCGGCGCTTGACATCGTAAGCGCCGCTCCCCAAACGAACCAGGCGGATATTATTTTCAAACGCCAGACGCAAACTCTCGTACATGAGCGCAAAATAGACATAAGGGACATCTTCGGCCAGGCCCAGGGCAGTGTTTACCTGAGCGCCGTTGTCCCATAAGGACAGGCCGCAGCCCACCAGCCTGCGCCCCACCCTGGCGGTAAGCCAGGCGGCATCGGCCAGGTGCAGGTTTTCCAGCAGGGCGCGCGTCCACGGGGAGGGCGCGGCGGCGTGCCTGCGCTCGACCTCGCGGATAAGGGCCAGGGCTTCCTCCATACGCTCGGCGCGGGAATGCCGTTCGACAACAATGCCCAACTCGCGCGCCTTGCGCTGGATGCGGCGATAATGGTAACGTTCATCCTTACCCAGGCTGGCAAGGTAACTTTCAAAATTGGGCCAGGCCAGCGCCATCTGCGTTCCCGGCTCGTTTATCTCCATCGGCCTGAATCCGGGAGGCCACCCGGCGGCGCCGGCGAGTTCTTTTTCGACAAAATCAAAAAAGACAAAAGATGCCCGCCACTCACGCGCCTGCCGGCGCGCCGCCGCCGCAACCTGGCCCAAAACCTGCGCGCGGGCCACACCTTCGGGAAGAACAATCCCCGAAAGCCCTGCAAATGGAACGCGGCCTATCATCAACGGCCAGCGCCGAAAAAATTTTTGGGCAAAACCACGCAGGAAAATGGGTTCGAGCGGCAAAGGCTCAGAGGGCACAAGGTAAAAAGCAGCCCGGCCCGCCAGGCGTTCACCATCAAAGACCAGGATGTAAAACGGACGGCAATCGGCCATCACCGTTTCGGCAAACGAATGCCAGCGGTGGCTGCCAAAAGGCTGCCCTGGGGCCGCGCCATCCCACAAACCGGGGTCAATTCCTGCAATTTGTTGGTATGTTCTCAGGTTAAAGTTCTGGTTCGTTTGCAGGCTCATTGTGTTCACTGCCAAAATCATTTTACAATAAAAAACGCGCTTGCGTTCATTTTCTATTCGGATTTGTTAAGTTCAAAAATCAATATACCATCGGCACCCAGGGCAAAGCGGGTCTTGCAGTTCCGGCACGCCAGGCCATGCGGATTTTCGTCCCAATCGATGGCGTCACAGGTTTTGCAGCGCAGCAAATCGGTCAGGGTATGTTTTTCTGCGGGCGCAAACAGGCCCGGCTTTCGGGCAAAGACCCGGTCGAAATATTTCCACCAGGGGCTGATTTCAACCTGCTCAAAGCCGGACGCATTCAGCAGGATGGTGAAATTTTCCGCGCTGCGAATCTTGTCCTTGCGCCCCGAGGCCTCGGTGCCGCGCGAAGTCACCAGCAGGCCGCCCGGACGAAGGACCCGATACAGTTCCGAGAGGGGTTCTTCCATCCCTGGCATGACCTCCAGGGCCTCGAGACAGCAGGCAACATCAAAACTCTCGTCGGGAAAAGGCAGGGGCAGGGTCAGGTACTGAATCAAATCCAGCCGTTCACCATAGACCGACAACTTCTGTGAGGCAAGCGCAAGCATCTTCGGCGAGATGTCGAGGGCCATGATGTCCCCGTCAAAACCGGGCTGGCGAAAGAGGGCCAGTGACAGCCGCCCCGTGCCTGCGGCCAGGTCGAGCACCAGCGGCGCAGAAAAACCGGATAGTTTTTCAAGAATAGGCTCGCCCAGCATCAAATCGTCCTGCGCCTGGCTGGCCTGTTTGCCCCTGTCGTAATCGGCAGCCCAGCGGTCATACAACCAGCGTTGCAGGCGCGGGCCGAGCCGCATGCCCTCGTAAAAATAGATTTCGCGGTCTATGAAATAATAAAGCGCTCCCAGCAGCGACAGGACAAGGGCTGCTATCAAAACCACTTCAAGCGACATCTTCGACCTTCCTTCCCATATCGGGCAATAAATCTTCGGACTGGCGCAAGGTTCGAACCAGGTAGCCGGACAGGAAAATTCCGCCGCCAGCCAGCCCGGCCAGGACAAGCGCCGCCGGAACCCCCAGCCAGTACTCGGCCAGCGGCCCGGAGAACAGGATGCCCAGCAAATAAGGAACCTGCACCACCAACTGGCGGGCCGAAAAAACCCGTCCCTGAATATCAGGCTCGACTTTCGACTGCCAGATTGCCAGGTTGCCGCCTTCCACTATCGGCTCGAAGAAGGCAAAGAAGAAACTGCCCGCCGCCCAGAGCAGGAAGGTCGTTCCCAGCCCCAGCCAGGTGACGCCCAGCAGGCAGGCCCCGGCCCCGCCCAGCAAAATGCCGTGAATCCTGCGTTTTGGGCCTCCCCAAATACTGAGCAGCAATCCGCCCATCACGCCGCCGACCGCGCCGACCGACTGCACCGAAGCCAGGACACCCTCGTCGTTGCCGGTCTGGCTGAGGACAAGCGGGGCCACCAGGGTCGCGCCAATCGCCAGGAAAAAGTTGGAAAACATAAACAAAACCGCCAGGCTGCGCAAACCAGCCCGGCGGAAGATATAACCAAACCCAAACAGCATTTCGCCCCAAACATGACTGCGGCTGGCGCGTCCGGCCTCGCTCTCATCCGGGCGAGGGACGCGCGCCCAGGCCAGGGTGGCGAAGGCGACCCCGAAGGTAGCCAAATCCAGCAGCATGATGCCTTCCATGCCAATCCGGCCAAGCAGGGCGGCGGCAAACACGGGCGCAAGGATGCCGGTCAGGGCAGGCGAAAGGCCCAACATGCCCTGGGCGCGCCCGTACTGCTCCTTCGGAAGCATGGTGGTCACTGCCGCGAGATAGGCCGGATATTGGAAGGCAGTAAAAAAACCGGCCAGTGCGCTGATAATGTAAATATGCCAGATTTGCAGGTTTCCGGTGGAATACAGCAGAAAGATGCCAAGCGTCCCCAGCGCCGTCGCGCCGTCGCTCAACAACATAACCCGTTTGCGGCTCCAGCGGTCTACAAAGACCCCCGCCAGGGGCGTGAACAAAACCGTCGGCATGAAGGCAAAAAAACCGACCAGGGCCAGGGTGGTGGGTTGTTCGGTGGTCTGCCAGGCCCAAATGGTGAAGGCAAACCAGGTCATGCCGCTACCGAGGATGGAAATGGTCTGCCCAAACCAGATGGCCACAAAGGATTTCGTCATGCCGAAATTCCCATGTCAGCCGAGGGCCTTTACCAAATCGGGCAATATTTCGCCTGATTTGCCGTGGAAAGCGTAATCGGCCTGGTCGGTAAGCGGGGTGGGGTCGTAGTTGATTTCAACAAAAACAGAACCGGCCTTCTTCGCCATCAGGGCCAGCGAGGCAGCCGGTTGCACCAACCCGCTGGTGCCTATCGAGAAAAAGACCTGGCTGGTCGTCGCGGCGGTAATAGCGTGGTGCAGCCCGTCTTCGGGGAGCGCCTCGCCGAACCAGACCACGTCCGGGCGCAGGGGCGCGCCGCATTTGGGGCAGGCCGGGACGACTTCGGGCAACTCCTCCCACTCGTCGATTGTCCCGCAGCGGCGCGAACAGCGGATTCGGCGCAGGTTGCCGTGCAATTCAACCAGGTTGCGGCTGCCCGCCCGCTGGTGCAGGCCATCGATGTTCTGGGTGATTAACAGGAAGTTGTTAAATCGTTTTTCCAATTCCGCCAGCGCGTAATGGCCGGGATTGGGCTGCGCAGACCCGGCCCCCTCGCGGCGGGTGGCGTAGAAATCCCAGACCAGGCGCGGGTTGCGCTCGAAAGCCTCGGGCGTGGCCAGGTCTTCGGGGCGATATTGGGCCCAAATCCCAACCTGGGCATCGCGGAACGTCCGCAGGCCCGATTCCTGCGAAACGCCCGCCCCGGTCAGGACGGCCACCCGCGAGGCCGCGCGCAGGAAAGACAGTAGTTCAGGGGGGAAGGTGGTCATCATACGCAAAGTATACCCGCCCTAAAAGAAAAATGGCGCAGTTTTTATCAACTGCGCCATTTGCCGAAAAGATAAGGATTTCAGGCGTTTGGCCTGCCCCGCAACACGCGAATTTCCTGCACAACCGTGACCAGCAAGGTTATCGCAGTAAAGGGCAGGACAAACCACAACATGGTGTTGACCAAAATTTCGCGGTTCTGGTGATTCTGCATCGACTCGAATATCACATAAGCGGTGTAAGCAACATAATACAACAGGAACAAGCC
>JAGVAO010000256.1 GCA_020060235.1 Anaerolineales bacterium
CACCTGGCCGCCTTTCAATCCGCGCACATCGATCTCGCCAAACTCCGAGTGCAGGCTGACAGCCTCCGTTCCGGCGTCGAGATTTTCGGCCTCGATGCCGCCGCTGCTGCTCTCCGCATTCAGCGCGCCGCTCACATTTTTGACCGTAACCGATCCAAAGCTGGATCTAAGCTTGGCCTCGCCGGTTGTTCCGTCCAGGCTGACATCGCCGCTGATGGCGGTCAGGTCGACGCTGGTCTCGAGCGGCACTTCGATCGTGAAGTTGACACTGCCGCTGCCCGGCCCAATGCTGAAGGCCTGCATCTCAGCCGGTTGGAACATGGATACAGTGATCTTGTCGCCGTTCTGCTCGATGGTCACTTTCATCTCGGCCAGGGCTGCCTCGGCCTCTTCCTGGTTTCCGCCCCAGGCGGTTTTTTCTGATGTGATGCGCACTTGGCTGCCTTCGACCGCCTTGACCGTTACAAAGCCAAAATCGTTCGTCACCGTCAGCGAAGCCGGCCCCTCGACCTGGAGCGTTTTCTCCTCAGTTGCCTCCGCCGAGACGGTCCGGTTCTCGAACAGGCGCATCCGCACACCGCTCTCCTCGATCATCTGCCAGCCTTGCACCAGCGCGAAAACGCTTGCGACGCAGATGCAAATCAGGGCTAAAATCAAAATACCTGCAACAATATTTTTCATTTCTGTTCCTCCAAAAATAGGGTTCTATAAGGTTTGACAGGCCTGCTGCGAAAAAGTTTCATTTGAAACTTTTTCCCTTTTGAACCGGTCTAAAGATTGAAGGATGAATTTCTGTGGAATTAAGAGAGCGCGAATGGCTACAACGAGCCAGGAAAGGAGATGCAGACGCATTCGGCATGCTGGTCACCCTGCATGAACGATTCGTCTATAATCTCGCTTTTCGCACTCTCGGCAACACAGAAGATGCCCAGGATGTTGTTCAGGATGGTTTCGTGCGCGCTTGGATGGCCCTGCCGGGTTTTCGCGAAGATTCTGAGTTTCGAACCTGGCTTTATCGGATCGTGCTGAACCTGTGCTTGAACCGTTTCCCTCGTTTGCGGCGCGACCTGGCCGCCCTGTCGGATGAAGAGCTGGCGGACTCCCCCGAGCCTGCCTCCCGCGCCACGGATGTTTTGTCCATGCTCGAAGCGGACGAGTCTCGCAGGTTGTTACAGCGCGAGATTTCCCGTTTACCCGAGAGTCAACGCCTGTTGGTCACCCTGCGTTACCAGGACGAACTCTCTTACGAAGAGATCGCTAGCCTGGTCAACCTGCCGCTCGGGACGGTCAAGACCGGCCTGTTCCGCGCCAAGGAACGCCTGCGCCAAGCTTTATCGGTTTATCAGGAGCAACCAATATGAAAATTGACGAACTCGACCCCCTCGAAGATGCCCTGCGCCACCAGCCGCTGGCCGAACTGCCGCCTGGTCTGCACCGGCGCATCATGTTGCAGGTTCGCCTTACCCGCCAGCCGCTGCGCTTTCAAATCAGATGGATCGACCTGGCGGTCAGTCTGTTCTTTGGCCTGATCCCCGTTCTCGTGGCCTTTGGCTGGAAGTCTCTGCCGCGTGAGGCGGGCCTGTACCTGAATTACTACTGGATGGTATTCCAATCGATGAACCTCGAACCGCTTTTGTGGATTGGAATCCTGGCCGGACTGTTAAGCCTGGCCCTGATGTTCGCCGCCGTCCTGCGCCTGCTGCTCCAGCCGCCGCTACGATCGGAGTGATACCGGGTAAAATGGGGACATGCCAAAAGAGAAATTCTACGTCGTCTGGAAGGGACGCAAAACCGGAATCTTCACATCTTGGAACGAGTGCTCCGCCCAGGTAAGCGGATTCCCTGGCGCGGAGTACAAGGCCTTCCTCAGTCGCGCTGCCGCCGAGGCCGCCTACCGCGCCCGCTATGATGACTTCAAAGGCAAGCCGCCCTCATCCCAAAATTGGCTGTTCGCGCCGACAAAGCCTGTCCTGCCCTCGTTGAGCGTGGATGCGGCTTGCAGTGGCTCGCCCGGCCCGGTCGAGTATCGCGGCGTCGAAACGGAAACAGGCCGCGAGGTCTTCCGCCAGGGGCCGTATGCAGACGGAACCAACAACATCGGCGAATTCCTGGCCCTCGTTCACGCCCTGGCCTGGATGGAGAAAAGCCCCCAATCCATGCCCATTTATTCGGACAGCGAAACCGCCCTGGCCTGGCTGCGCGCCAAACGCTGCAAAACCACCCTGGCGCGGACAACCAAGAACGAAGAGTTGTTCGCGCTCATCGACCGCGCCGAAGCCTGGCTGGCCGGGCGCGAAATCGGCGTGAAATTGCTCAAATGGGACACCGAAGCCTGGGGCGAAATCCCGGCGGATTTCGGGAGGAAGTGATTGAAGAAGTTCCTCCTGCCGCTGGCCTTCCTGGTCTTTATGGGCCTGGTCATCTTTTGGGCCAACACCAACACCATGCCGCTCCCGTTGCGCCGCCTGTATGGCGGGTTTCCGCTGGCAGACAAAATCGGTCATTTTGTCATTTACGGCGTTTTCGCCTACCTGCTGACCTGGGCGATGCCCGCCCGCCGCTTGCACCTGGGGCGTTTTTCCCTGCCGCTGGGCATTGTCATTGCCGCCGCCTTTGCGACGCTCGAAGAAGCCAGCCAGTTCCTGGTGGCCCGCCGTACCCCCGACCTGCTCGACCTGCTTCTGGGTTACCTCGGCATCTACGCCTCGACCTGGATTCCGTGCGCCAGTAAGACAAATTGCAAGCAGGACAAATCACCAGGACCTGAGCGGAGTGCTGAACGATAGCGAAGCACGTAGTCGAAGGGCGATTCTGGCAGTAAATGTCCTTCGACTACGCCGCAAAAACCAGCGGCTCCGCTCAGTACCTGGCTAAAAAGGACTCACTATGAACACAGCCTTGCTCCTCATCGACATCCAGAAAGACTACTTCCCCGGCGGCAAAATGGAACTGGTCGAACCGCTCCTGGCCGCCCAAAAGGCCTACGCCCTGCTGCAATGCTTCCGCGAGCATGGCGGGCATCATGTCCACATCCAGCACATTTCCAAAAGCCCCGACGCCAGGGTTTTCATTTCCGGCGACCGCGGCACCGACATTCACGACAGCGTGGCGCACTTCGAGGGCGAACCGATTGTTTATAAGCACCATCCGAACTCCTTCCGCGAAACCAACCTGCTCGAAACGCTGCAAGGCTGGGATGTGAAGCGCCTCGTCATTTGCGGGATGATGACCCACATGTGCGTCGATGCCACCGTCCGCGCCGCCGCCGACCTGGGCTTCGAGGTCATCCTGGTTTCGGACGCCTGCGCCACCCGTGACCTGGAATTTGAGGGCGTCCACGTCCCCGCTGCGCAGGTGCAGGCCGCCTTCCTGTCCGCGCTGCGCTCGTATGCCAGCGTGCTGACCCTCGAGCAAACCCTCGCCCGCCTGGCCTCCGAACACGCCGCCCGACCCGATTAGCGCAAATTCCATCCAAAAGCGGATTTTTAAGTTATAATGCCGCCATCCGGGAGGAGTAGGCGACCGGAACGCTGATAGAGAAGGCGGTGTTGGTTGGTCGAAACCAACGCTGGAAGCCGCCACAGCAACCCCCTCGCCGAATGTCGCCCGGAAGTGATTGCCGAAGAACGACAGTGTTCAATGTCCAGTAGACCGGCACGGGAGCGCCCGTTAGCGCGCAGGCTGGTGTTTGCCAGCCAGAGAGCGCATCTTGAGCCTTATCGATAGGCCAGGATGAATCGAGGTGGTACCGCGGAAGTTGACGCTTTCGTCCTCATAATGGACGAAGGCGTTTTGTTTTTTCGATATTCGAGCATCGAGTTATCGAATTTCGAGTATCGAGTTATCAAGTATCGAATTATCGAATAGCGAACTGAAGGAGTCACCCATGAGCACCTACGAACTACCCAAAACCTACGACTTCAAAGAAACCGAGCAGCGCATTTACAAAATGTGGGAATCGGGCGGTTACTTCCAACCGCACAACGACCCCAACAAGCCCGATTTCGACCCGACGGTCAAGCCGTTTGTCATCGCCATCCCGCCGCCCAACGTGACCGGGGAACTGCACACCGGCCACGCCATGTTCGTCAGCCTCGAAGACCTGATGATTCGCTACCATCGCATGAAAGGCTACTCGACGCTCTGGGTTCCCGGCACAGACCACGCCGGGATTGCCACCCAATTGATGGTGGAGCGCCAGTTGTTGAAGGAAGGCACCAGCCGCGAGCAGGTCGGGCGCGAGGAATTCCTGCGCCGCACCTGGGCCTGGAAGGAAGAAAAAGGCGGCCTGATTACCCAACAGATTCGCCGCCTGGGCGCTTCGTGCGATTGGACGCGCGAACGCTTCACCCTCGACGAGGGCCTGAGCCGGGCCGTGCGCGAGGCCTTTGTGCGCCTGTACGAGGCCGGGAAAATCTACCGCGGCCCGCGCTTGATTAACTGGAGTCCCGGCCTGAAAACCGCCGTCTCGGATTTGGAGGTGGAATACAGCGAGGAACCGGGCACGTTGTATTATTTCAAATATATGCTGGCTGGCAGTGAGGGCGAACCGGCGGCTCGCCCCTACATCCCGGTTGCCACCACCCGCCCGGAGACGATTCTCGGCGATACGGCGGTGGCCGTGCATCCTGAAGACGAGCGCTACCAGCAGTTCATCGGCAAGACGGTGGTCGTGCCGATTTTGGGGCGCGAAATCCCCGTGATTGCCGATGAATATGTCGAGCGCGAATTCGGCACCGGCGCGCTCAAAATCACTCCCGGCCACGACCCCAACGACTACGAAATCGGCCACCGCCACGGGTTGGCGGTCATCTCGATGCTGGACAAAGAAGCGCGGGTGAACGAGAACGGCGGCCCCTACGCCGGGCTGGACCGCTTCGAGGCGCGCAAAAAACTATGGGCCGACATGCAGACCGCCGGGCTGACCCTCCGCGAAGAGCCGTACACGCTCAACGTGCCGCGTTCGCAACGCGGCGGCGAAATCATCGAGCCGATGATTTCCGAGCAGTGGTTCGTGCGCATCCAGGAACAGGCCGAAAAAGGCCTGGCGGCGGTCAAGAACGGCGATATCCGCATTGTGCCGGAGCATTTCGAGAAGGTCTACTTCAACTGGCTCGAAAACATCCAAGATTGGTGCATCAGCCGCCAGTTGTGGTGGGGACACCGCATCCCGGTCTGGTATTGCGCCGACTGCGGCCAGCAGACCTGCACGCGAGAAGACCCGACCGCCTGCGCCCATTGCGGCTCGGCTAACATCCAGCAAGACCCGGACGTGCTGGATACCTGGTTCTCCAGCGGCCTGTGGCCTTTCTCGACCCTCGGCTGGCCGGATGAAACCCCCGACCTGAAATATTTCTACCCGACTTCATACATGGAGACCGGCTACGACATCCTGTTCTTCTGGGTGGCGCGCATGATTATGAGCGGGCTGGAGTTCACCGAGGAAGCGCCTTTCCACACCGTCTACCTGCACGGATTGGTGCGCGATGAGCACGGCAAGAAGATGTCGAAAACCGCCGGCAACGTGGTCGACCCGCTGCTGGTCATGGACGAACTCGGCACCGACGCGCTGCGCTTCACCCTGCTGGTCGGCTCGACCCCCGGCAAGGACACCAACCTGGGCCTGAAAAAAGTGGAGGCCAACCGCAACTTTGCCAACAAACTATGGAACATGGGCCGCCTGGTGATTAACGCGCTCGACGCGGCGGAAACCGTCCCCGGCGAAAAGGCCGAATGGACCCTGGCCGACTCGTGGATTTGGGCGCGCCAGCAACAGGTTATCCGCGATGTCGAGCGCCTGTTCCAGACCTTCCAGTACGGGCAGGCCGGGCAGATGCTTTACGACTTCGTCTGGAGCGATTTCGCCGACTGGTATCTCGAAATCGCCAAACAGCAACTCAACGAAGGCGGCGCGCGGGCCTATAAAACCGCCGAAACCCTGCTGCGCGTCTTCGACCTGTCACTGCGCCTGCTGCACCCCTTCATCCCCTTTGTGACCGAGGAAATCTGGGGACACCTGCGCAAAGCCGCCGGGCAGTCGCCGCTGGCCGGACTGGTAGCCGACTGGCCCGAAGCGCTCATCATCGCCCGCTGGCCTGAAATCCGCGAGAAGGAAGACTGGGAAGAAGGCAAGATTGCCAGTTTCGAGCAGGTGCAGGAGGTGGTGCGCGCCATCCGCAACCTGCGGGCCGAGAAGAACGTCAAACCCGGCCTGAAACTGCCCGCCATTATCGTTGACGCAAGCGGGCTGATGAAGCAGGAGGCCGGGGTTGTGGCCGCCCTGTCGAACCTGGACCAAGCGCGGCTCTCGATTCTCGACTCCCTGGACTCCAAGCCCGAGGGCCACGTGGCCCTGGTGGCCGGGCCGATTGAGATTTTCCTCCCCCTGGCCGAGATGGTCGACCCAGGCGAGGAACGCGCCCGCCTGTCGAAGGAACTGGGCGAGGCCGAATCGCACATCGAACGGCTCGAGAAACTGCTCGGTTCAGACTTTGCCAACAAGGCCCCGGCCCAACTCGTTCAAAAGGAACGCGACAAGCTGGCCGTCTACAAAGAAAGCGCCGAGAAACTCAGGGCGCAGTTGGGATAAGTCATGACCCGCGCCTGTCCGCAAGGCAGGTGCGGGTTTTTTATCCTGTTGTATAATTCAGGCATGACCCCGAATCGTTCGTTAATGACCTTTTTAACCATTCTTCGCCAGCAAAAAAAGAGCCTGGCGGAGCGTTACGGGGTGGAATCGCTGGAAGTGTTCGGTTCTTATGTGCGCGGGGAACAAAAACCAGATAGCGATTTGGATTTGCTGGTGACATTCCGCGAAGCCCCTGGCCTGCTTACCTTCATTCGCATCGAAAATGACCTGTCTGACACCCTGGGTGTCAAGGTGGATTTGGTTATGAAGGACTCGCTCAAACCGGCAATTGGGGAAAATATCTTGCGCGAAACGGTGGCAGTATGAAACGCACCCACGAAGATTATCTGCAAGACATGCTTGATAACGCTGAAAAAGCATTGGATTTTGTGGGCAGCATGGAATTAGACCAGTTTTTTGAAGATGAAAAGACATCTTATGCGGTAGTTCGCGCTCTGGAAATTATTGGTGAGGCCGCGCGCAAGATTCCAGAAGATGTACGCGCCAATATTCCCGAATTACAATGGCGGGAAATTTCTGGTATGCGCAACAAACTGACCCATGAATATTTTGGTGTCAACATGAAAGTGGTCTAGCGAACGGTCAGGGAGGATTTGCCGCCGCTGATTTAGGCGCTTCGCAAAGTGTTGAATTAGATTTTTTTATCCCCACAAGGAGAATTGCACATGACTAAAACGGAAGACAAACTCAACGAACTGAAAACCCGCCTGCAAGAAATCGGCGACCTGAACGGCGCCTCCGCCGTTTTGGGCTGGGACCAGGCCACCTACATGCCGCCCGGCGGCGCGCCCGCCCGCGGACGGCAGATGGCGACCCTGGGCCGCATTGCCCAGGAGAAGTTCATCGACCCGGCGGTCGGCAAACTGCTCGACGACCTGCAAGCCCACGCCGAAAGCCTGCCCTACGACGATGACGACGCGGCCCTCATCCGCGCCACGCGCCGCGATTACGACAAAGCCACCAAGGTTCCGCCCGCCTTCCTGGCGGAGTTCTACGAGCATACGGCCAACTCCTACCAGGCCTGGACCGAAGCCCGCCCGGCCAACGACTTCAAGACCATGCAGCCCATGCTCGAAAAAACCCTCGACATGAGCCGCCAACTGGCCGATTTCTTCCCCGGCTACGAGCACATTGCCGACCCGCTGATTGATTTCGCCGATTACGGCATGAAAGCCGCCAGCGTGCGCAAAGTCTTCGCCGAACTGCGCGAGCAACTTGTCCCGATTGTCGAAGCCATCGGCAGCCAGGAACCCGCCGACGACTCGTGCCTGAAACAGTCCTTCCCCGAAGACCAGCAACTGGCCTTTGGCAAAATGGTCATCGAAAAATTCGGTTACGACTTCAAACGCGGCCGCCAGGACAAAACCCACCACCCCTTTATGACCAAATTCTCGATTGGCGACGTGCGCATCACCACCCGCGTCAAGGAAAACGACCTGGGCGAAGCCTTCTTCTCGACCACCCACGAGGCCGGGCACGCCCTTTACGAACAGGGTGTGGATACCTCCTACGAAGGAACGCCGCTGGGCGGCGGGGTGAGCGCGGGAGTGCACGAATCCCAATCGCGCACCTGGGAAAATATCGTCTCGCGCAGCCGTCCGTTCTGGGAGCATTATTACCCCGAACTGCAAAAAACCTTCCCCAAGCAGTTGGG
>JAGVAO010000131.1 GCA_020060235.1 Anaerolineales bacterium
TCAACAGCAACGAGGAAATGCTCGAAGCGATTATGTCGGTGGGTTGAAAAACAGCAATGCCGATTAAAATGAAGATGCCTCGCAATTGCGAGGCATCTTTGCTGTCGCAACTGACTCACTCCAACAATTCAATCGAAGGCGGTTTTGGATCCTGGCGATTATCGTCCGCATTGTAGTTAACGACAAGGCTTGCATTACCATTGGAGGACACTATATAGCCGACAATCTGGCTTTTGACGGCCTTTGTATTGGCATTGCCGCGATAGTCGATGCAGGTGGATGGGGCCAGGATTGTTCCGGTCAGGTCACCATCCCCATTACCGCGTAACTCTAAGCTGGGTTTACCGTTGCTGAAATTGGTGCAAGGGTTGGTGGACATGGGAATAATGAGCATGAAGCCGTTGAATCGCTCAGGCCCTGAAACGCGCTTGGTGGTAAAGAAACCACCACCACCGGCGAATTTCATCTCAAAGGTGTTGGGGTTCATAACCCAGAACAAAACGTCATCGCCGTAGATGTTTACCTTTGAAGATTTGTCGGCATCGGTGATGCAGTAAATGCCAGGTGCAAAGTACATGTCGCCCATTTTCTCGAAAGCAACCTTGGAACCCAGACTTTCGTACCCTGGCTGTTCAGAGTAGTTATCTCCGCTTTTTACAGCAGTCCCGGTGCAGGCCGGGGCTGTGGGCACCAGCGCTGCTGCTCCGGCTGGGTAACTTATGCTCAGGCTAGATTGATTTTGACTGGTGGTGCAGCCAAATCCGCTGGTTGCCCCAACGGCTGTAACACAGTGGCCTTCGGGAAACATGACTGTAGTGCTGTTTTTGGTTTTTGCATCATCATTGGCAAAGATACCGCCGCCGTAAATTGTCCAATCAACCGAATTGGAACTGCCGCTGTCAAAACTATATCCATTGGGGTTCAAACCGACAATTGCGTTACCGTCTAGCAGGGGTACATTGCGCGATTCGCAGGCGCGCGCAACAGCCACAACGGTATTGCCGACTTCGTCAATGCCGACTACTGGCGCGAATACCGTATCAACCGTCGAAGAGATGGTGACGGTTACATCCTTTCCCAGGCCGGTGTTGTTGCAGGCGCTGGCAGGCACATCCGCGACTGCAACTTCGACAATGCTGCTGCCTTCGGTGTAGCCGTTGGTGGTGGCAATGTTCAGCGCGGCCGTTTCGGCCTGGGCCTGGCTGTTGCTGGCGGCCAGGCTGTAGGCTGCGGCCAGGGCGGCGTTATCCGCCGCATTTTGGGCTGTGCGGCGATCGGCAAGCGCGTTGCCGCCGTCAATCGCCAGGGCGGTAAACCCGACCAGGACTATCAATCCCAGGGCGATGAGAATCAAGGCTTGTCCTCGTTCTTTTTTCATGATTGTTTCCTTCTTTCTTGCAAAAAAGATGATGGATGGAAATTAAATAAAAAACCCGGTCATGAGTTGCGCGCTTTCATAACTTTGGGGCGCAATTCGTGGCCGTTGGCGTTTTTGGCAAACATGAATTTATGAATAGAAAATTTAAGGCAGGCACGAATAAGATTTCTGTGTTAATACCAAAACGCGAGCCAGTTGGCTTTGATAAAAACTTATTAATGTGCAAACTCCTTTCCTTAAAATGTGATAGAAAGACTTTTATACATCATACAATCTTGCCGACGCCTTGCGGTTTACAAAAATGCAAGGCACAGTATACAACAAAAAAGCCTGGCCGGTATTGGCTCCGGTCAGGCTTTTACATAGTGCGTTATTGGGTCAACTCAATTTGTGGCGGTTCGTCCATATTGTCGCTGTCGTTGTACTGAATTTGAGCGAGTGCATCGCCTCCAAGACTTACTGTATAACAAATTAATTGACCCTTGAGCGGATTGGTATCGCCGGTTCCGTTGACGCTGCAATGCGAAGCCGGGGCTAATACCTGACCGGTCAATATTGTGCCTGCGTTACCGCTGATAGTAACATTATGCTGGTTATCCAGGCTTGTACCGTCTGCCTTGAATTTATCGGCTGCGTAGGGCAGGTAAAACAGGGGCAGACTGGATGGGGAGGAAAGGTTAAGCGTGCCGCCATTAATGACAACTTCACCTTGTACAACAAATGTAATTCCTGTGCCGTTCAAGACCGTATTAGTGTTGGTAACTTTGAAACTGCCGCTGATGCAGTAGATTGTGTTGCTGGGCAGGTTTTCGGGCGTGTTGCTTTTGGGAAAGTCCCCCGAAACTTGCACGGCATTGGGCTTGCTGCAAATATCAGCCAGGTGGGGGTAACTGGGCGGGTAAGGGTATTGCGGCCCCGAACTGGTTGGAATACCGGTTGCTTCGCAAATGGTGCCTGCGGTTGTAATGTAAGGGATGGTGACATCGGGACTGCCATTGGTTTTCATGACGCAGTTATCCTGCGAGTTGATGAATACGCCGCTGCCGCTGACGCCAACTGTGGATGCCGACCCGTTGAATTCGAACTCAGGGGTATTGCTCTTGCCATCGCCGGGGCTGAGCGAAACCACGGCGTGGCCATCGTAGTAGGGCTTCCAGGGCTTTGCCCTGGCGACCGCCTGCACGCGGTTGGTGATTTGTTCCATGCCAACGATGCGCGCAAACCAGGTATCGACCCGCGATACGATGATGACCTGGATATATTCATTGCAGTTTGCCGCCGGGCAGGCATATAGACCTTCAATTGGCGGGTTATACACATCGACAACGTTTGTAACGCCATTGTCATCGTAAGTATTGCTGGCTGCCCGTTCCATTGCGGCTTGAATCCAGTTTTCGTTGTTGATTTTTGCCAGCGCGGCAGCCAGGGCTGAAGTGTCAGCCGCGTTTTGGGCGTGGCGGCGGTCAGCGAAAGCGTTGCCGCCATCGATTGCCAGGGCGGCGAAGCCAATCATGACGACGATGCCCAGCGCAATCAGGATGAGGGCCTGTCCCTTTTGTGTTTTCATGGTGTTTCTCCTTCTTTTGACCACTTATGTTTGGTGCAGATTATTTTGAAAATAACTTACGGACAGGATGAATTTGTGGTCGTCAGAATGGTGTTGGTGGTCGAGGCCGACAGCGTGATAAATCCGCCGTTTGGAAGAAACCCGGAAAGACCGGGCGTAATGGATTGATAGTCAAAGATAACGGTTATTTCGATGGGGTTGCCGGGCGCAATGCCGCTGGCAGTGACCACATTGACGGTGACGCGGCCTTCATCGGCCAGGTTGACCGGCGTGCTGGAGACATCCCGAACGCGGTCAATGATGGCATTTGCATCGTTCGGGCAAACCGCCCCGAAAATCGCGCCTTCCTGCGAGGCATCGCGGATGGCGACCCACGAGAAGAACGCCATGCCAAGGTCCACAATCCCGGCCAGCAGGGTCAGGATTACGACCAGAGAAATAGCCAGTTCGACCAGGCTTTGGCCGGATTGTCTCTTGGGATGGGTTTCTTTTTCAGGCATGGTTTTGTTCTCGCATCAAAAAACTTTGGGAAATGATTATGGGTAGGTTAATGTGGGGCAGGTGTTGGCGGTAAAGACGGCTGTTATCTTGGATAACTGATAATTATTGTTGTTAAAGGTGAACTGCACACTGTTGTTAGCCTTAATTAATGTGTCATTTACCGCTGATTGGCGCAGGAAGATGACATCTGTGCCGCCGGACTGGGTGCCCGACCAGAACGCAGTTGCCACACTAAATTGGATGTTTAGCAGGTTCCTGGCGGTTCGATAAGTCAGCCGCAATTCTTCGAGGGCTGTATTTGCAGGGATGTTGATGGCTGAAAAAGTCCAGATGGTGGTCGTGTTATTGGGTTCTGATATGCCACCATGACTCACAACACATACCGGGGTTGGTGTAGGGGGAATGGTTGGTGTGAAAGTTGCGGTAAAAGTAGGTGTATTGGTGGGCGTGTTTGTTATGGTCGGCGTATTTGACGGGGTGTAACTGTAAATTGGCGTCAGGGTGATGGTGGGCGTGTTCGAAGGGGTGAAGGTGGCTGTGGGGGTATTGGTCTCTGTTGGTGTAAGCGTGTTGGTCGGGGTTAGTGTTCTGGTATTGGTGGGTGTGTTGGTCGGCGCGCCCGGCGGTAGGGCCGAATCGATGCTGACCGAGCGGATGATGGTGCGCGCGTTCTCGGCGCGCAGGGCCATATCTTGAAAAGGCAGCAGGCCAGGGATAACCGTATCGAACGGGCTTTCGACCTCGACCAAAATACGCGTGCCAGTTTGGATAGCGGCATTGTTGGGCGGGCATCCGCCAAGCGAGGCTGTGCCTGGCCCGTTGTCATAGGTGATGGTCACATCCCCCGGCTGGACGCTGCCGAGAAAACCGACCCGAACGGCCGCGTCGATGATTTCTGCGCAGTCCATAAAGCGCGGGATGCCGTTGTCGCTGTTGCCGGTGGCCGAACCGTAGCGGGCCGCCTCGCGGGCGGCGTTGGTCACGCTGCTGTAGATGAAAATCAACCGCCCGGTCTCAATTAGGCCCAACACAATCAATAGAAGCACAGGCAGGATGAGCGCGAACTCAACCATACCCTGGGCATTTTCACGGTTGGGTTGTTTGATGTGGGTTGTTGTTTTCATGGCAGGTCTCATAAGTCTTTCAATAAAAATGCGCATTTTATAAGAATGCTTTCTATCAGGATAAATTCTGCCCTGTAAAGTTGTCAATCGTTCTTTCGTACTAATATCGAGACTTTTCGATATTGAAAGGTGGATGCTCTTGCGCTAGCGCAACATCCACCACACCAACTGCGGCGCAAACAGGAAGACCAGCGCGCCGGCAATCAGGTAGGGGCCATAAGCAGTGTAAACGTTCATGGTCTGGTAGCGTTTGGTAACCACCAGGAAAATTACCAGTAAAAGGCTGATGCCGCCTGCCAGCAGGATGCCGGTGGTCAGGCCCAGGATGACGGTTGGCCATCCCAGGATGAGGCCGATAACGCCCGAAAGGGTCACATCGCCAAAGCCAAGGGCTTCTTCGTCGTCATCGTATCCCATTTTTCGGGCGCGGTAACGCGCAAACAGGACGCCAAACAGGTAAAGGATGAAGAAAAAACCAAAGCCGACCAATCCGCCGAGCAGGGTGGGCCAGAGTCCGTTTTGCAGGCTGCCGATAACCAGGCAGATGACGGCCCCGGCCAGGCTGGTCATGTGCAGAATCAGGCGGTGTTCAAGGTCGATGACGGTCACCATGCCAAAGTAGGTTAGAATGACCAGGCCAAACCAGAAGCCCATTGCCGGCGGCCAAAGCCAAAGTCCGAGCGCGCTCAAGGCCCCCAGGGCCAGGACAACGTACGCGCGCAGGGAACGCTTCTGGCCGCATCCGGCGCAGGGGCGCAGGCTCAAATAATCCTGAATGTTAAAGGGCGCGTTGCAGGCCGGGCAGGCCGCTTGGACGAGTTTGCGACGGGTCGGCAAAACGTCGGACAGGTAGTTGACCAACATGCCGCCGGCCAAACCGAGAAAGATGGCAAGGATAATTTCCATAAGGCAAAAATTATATCATTTGATAGAATACTTCCATCTTCATGTTACTCTTTTTTTGTTGTCGAGCGCGTTTTTCAACTTACAACCACATTACAATTGAAAACCTGTCTTGGAGACCGAAATGGAAAAATTTATTGTGGATGGCGGCTACCCGCTTTCCGGTGAGATGACCCCGTCTGGAAATAAAAACGCGACCCTACCCCTGTTGGCGTCCTGCCTGCTGACCGAGGAACCGGTCATCCTGCATAATGTGCCCCAGATTCGGGATGTGCGCGACATGCGCCGCCTGATTGAGAGCCTGGGTGTGCAGGTGGATGACCTGGGCGCGGACACCTGGCGGATTACGGCCCGGGAACTGCGACCTGCTGACCTGGACCCTGACCTGTGCCGCCGCATCCGTGCTTCGATTTTGCTGGCGGCGCCAATGATGGCGCGGACGGGTGACCTGCGCCTGCCGCCCCCCGGCGGGGATGTGATTGGACGCCGCCGCCTCGATACCCACATCCAGGCCTTCCTGGCCCTGGGCGCACAGGTCGATTTCGACCGGGCGCAGTCGCTTTTCGATTTCCGCGCCCCGGCAAGCGGTTTGCGCGGCGCGACCATGCTGCTCGACGAGGCCTCGGTGCTGGGAACTGAAAACGCCATTATGGCGGCGGTGCTGGCGAAGGGCACGACGGTTATCAGCAACGCCGCTTCTGAGCCGCATGTACAGCAGGTTTGTGACCTGCTCAACAGTATGGGCGCGCAAATTGCCGGGGTTGGCTCGAACACGCTTACCATTCAGGGTGTCGAACGGCTGCATGGCAGCGAATTTACCGTCGGGCCTGACTTGCTGGAAGTCATCAGTTTTGTCGGCGCGGCGGTGGTGACGCGCGGCAGCATCCGTGTGCGCAAGGCCGGGGTGCAATACCTGGGTATGATTCGGATGGTTTTCAATCGCATGGGCGTTGATTGGCAGGTTGACGGCGAAGATATTATCGTCCCGGCCCAGCAGCGGCTGGTGGTCGAACCCGACCTGGGCAATGCTATTCCCGAAATCAAGACCAATATCTGGCCGGCTTTCCCAACCGACCTGATGAGCATTGCCATTGCGGTTGCCACCCAGGCGCAGGGCAGCATCCTCTTCCATGACTGGATGTACCCCAGCCGTATGTTCTTTGTCGATAAACTGGTCGGCATGGGTGCGCAGATTGTGCTGTGTGACCCGCATCGCTGCATCGTCACCGGTCCGACCCGCCTTTTCGGGGAAAAGGTCGAAAGCCCCGACATCCGCGCTGGCATGACCCTGGTGCTGGCTGCCCTGGCCGCCCAGGGACGCTCGGTCATCCGCAACGTCGGGCAGATTGACCGCGGCTACGAGCGTGTGGACGAAAAACTACGCGCCCTGGGCGCAAAAATCATGCGCGAACGCGAGCAATGACGCAAAATAAATCAAAAACAGGTGGCGCCACCGGGGTGGGCGCCACCTGTTTTTTGCTGTTAACTTCTCGTCACGGGCCGGCGATGTTTAACTTGTTTTCTTCCCGGATGAAGAATGTGGTCTTGTCGGAGTTGTTGATGCGTATCGTCCCTGAGTGCATTCTTTTATCGCCAACGTAAATAACGTAATTGTATGTGCCGAAGGGAATATCCCAGCGGTGCTGGCGGCCCTCAAACGTCCACTTGTAGTAATAGGGCCGCTCACCCTGGGCGGTTGTGCCGTGGAAATTCAGGTAAATCGGACTGATTTTGCTCTCATTTTCAAACAGGACATAACCGCGATCGACGCCCTGGGGTAGCCCGAGAGGGGCAAACTCACCGTAGAAGACCGGCAGGGTTGGCGTGATGGTCGGCTCAAGGGTCGGGGTCTCGGTTGGGGTTTCGGTCGGCAGGGGCGTCTCGGTTGGCAGCGGGGTTTCGGTTGGCGGCAGGGTGTGGGTCGGCATGGCCGTCAAGGTGCCAGAGACGATTTCGCGCGCCATGGCTTCGGTTGTGCCGGGAATATCGGGGGTCGGTTCTGGTTCGGGTGCGGGAGCGCAGGCGGCCAGCATAAAGGCCAGTAAAAGCCCCCAGTTGATAATTTTTTTCATCTTTTGTTTTTCTCCTTGCAAAATTAAACAAACAAAATTAACAAAACCGCCACCCCCGCGAACTTGCCAGGCATGGCAGCCTTCTTCATCGTCAAGCGCGGGATAAGTTTAGTTCTGGCCTGCCACTTCCAGGAACTGCGTAAACGCTTCGCGCAGCATCCGCTCAGGCAGCGCGCCCACCTGGCGGTGGATAACCTTGCCGCCCGCGATAAACAACATGGTCGGGATGCCCTGCACCCCAAATTGCTGCGCCCACTGCGGGTTTTCGTCGGTGTTCACCTTGGCAATTACTACTTTCCCGGCAAATTCGGTGGCCAGTTTGTCGAGGATGGGCGCAACCATCTTGCACGGGCCGCACCAGGGCGCCCAGAAATCGACCACAACCGGGGTCGCGGATTGCATAACAGTTTTCTCAAAGGCCGCATCGGTGACATGAATCGGTTCTGAAACCATATCTCCTCCTTAAAAACTACTCGCGGATAATACGATACGTCGAATGAATAGGCCCGGCTTTGGCAAGCGTTCCGCCAACCGAGCAATATTTCTCTTCAGAGAGTTGAATGGCCTGCTCGACATCTTTTTCCTGCAAATTGCTTCCCCAGAGCAAATATTCGACATGAAATTCAGTGAAGACTTTGGGGTATGTGTCTATTTTCTGATTGCCGCGCACGCGAATTTCAAATTTTTCCGGCTTCTGGCGCTTCTTTTCCAAAATCGAAATCACATCCATCGAGGTACAGCCTGCCAGCCCCACGAGCAATAATTCCATTGGCCCAACACCAGGGTTGCCTTGCTTGTCTTTGCCCATCAGAACGCTGCCACCGGTCACGTTGGTTGCGATGTAACCGTCCTGGCCGTCCCAGGCCGCGCTAATTTCTTTCCAGACATTGGTTTGTGTTTCTTCGCTCATTTCTACTCCTGTCGGTTGGGGAGTATATCATAACCTCGCCCATGATATAATCCCCGCCGCTATGGCTGAATTCTTCTCGAAATGGCGCGAAGGGCTGTCGCGCACCAGCAAGGCCACCTTTGGCCGCCTGGCCGGCATGCTCGGCGCAACCGAAATTACCCCCAATACCTGGGACGATTTGGAATCCCTGCTTGTGCAGGCCGATATCGGCATCGAAACGGCTGAAGCGGTGCTGGATGCGCTGCGCGCCGAAGTCCGCCGCCAGGGCCTGACCCGGGCTGCCGATTTACAGGCCGTTCTCAAGGCTGAATTACGCTCCCGTTTAATGACGCCCCCGCCGTTAGCCTTTACCGACAAACCGGCGGTCATCCTGCTGGTGGGGGTCAACGGCTCGGGAAAGACCACCAGCGCGGCCAAACTGACCCAACGCTTCAAGAGCCAGGGCAAAAGTGTGCTGCTCGGCGCGGCGGATACCTTCCGCGCTGCGGCGGTGGACCAGCTCCAGGTTTGGGGAGACAGGCTGGCGGTCGATGTGATTTCCGGCGCCCCCGAATCGGACCCCGGCGCTGTCGCTTATAGCGCAGTCCAGGCCGGGGCGGCCCGCAACGCCGACATCGTCCTGATAGATACCGCCGGGCGTTTGCACACGCGCTTCAATTTAATGGAAGAACTCAAGAAAGTCTATCGTGTGGTTGGCAAAGCCCAACCGGGCGCGCCGCATGCCGTCTGGTTGGTATTGGATGCGACCACCGGGCAAAATGCCCTGCACCAGGCGCGCGCTTTCAAGGACGCCGTTGCCGTGACCGGGGTTATCCTGGCGAAACTCGATTCGTCGGCGCGCGGCGGTATGGCTTTCGCCATCCAGCGCGAACTTGGTTTGCCCATCCTGTTTGCCGGGCTGGGAGAGAAGCCCGAAGACCTGACGCCCTTCGACCCCGATGCGTTTGTCGAGGGCATCCTGGGGTAATCGTATCGCCTTGTTTTGGAGGAAACATGCAAGACCTGATTGACCGTTTGAACGTTGTGGGGAAAGAACTCGCTCATTTACTGGAGCGTCTTTGACTTCGCTGGAAAAGAAGCCCAACTGCTCGATTTAGACAAACAAATTGCCGAGCCTGATTTCTGGAACGACCCGCAGGCGGCCCAGCGGGTAAGCAAACAGGCAGCCGGCCTGCGCAACGAACTCGACGACTGGCGCGGCCTGCGAACCCGCGTCAACGATTCCCTCGAACTGGCCGGGCTGGAGGATGACAGCCTGCGTCCCGAACTGGAGGTTGAGGTGGCCGCGCTCGAAGCCGAGATGGAAAAGCGCGCCTTTGCGGCCATGCTTTCCGGCCCTTACGACGCCGGGGATGCGATTCTCGCCATCCACGCCGGGGCTGGCGGTACAGACGCCCAGGACTGGGCCGAGATGCTGTTGCGCATGTACCTGCGTTGGGGCGAGGCGCAGGGCTTCGAGGTCGAACAGGTCGATATGACCCCCGGCGAAGAAGTCGGCGTCAAGTCGGTTACGCTTTCGATTAGCGGGCGCTATGCTTTTGGCTACTTGCGCGCCGAAAAGGGGGTCCACCGCCTGGTGCGCCTGTCTCCCTTTGACGCCGCCCACCGCCGTCATACTTCCTTTGCGCTGGTTGAAGTCCTGCCGCAAATCGAGAACGACACTGCCGAGGCGCAGGTCGACCCCGGTGACCTGAGGGTCGATGTGTACCGCTCCTCCAGCGCGGGCGGGCAGAACGTGCAGAAGAACGCCACCGCCATCCGCATTACCCACATTCCCAGCGGGTTGGTGGTGACCTGTCAGAACGAGCGCTCCCAATTGCAGAACCGTGAAACCGCCATGAAGATTTTACGGGCACGCCTGTATGAAATCCAGCAGGCCAAACGTGAAGAAGAGATTGCCGTTTTGCGAGGCGACTATACCAAGGCCGAGTGGGGCAGCCAGATTCGTTCCTATGTCTTGCACCCCTACCAGATGGTCAAAGACCACCGCACCGATTTTGAAGTTGGCAACGCCCAATCGGTGCTGGATGGAAGCCTGACAGGATTAATGGAAGCCTACCTGCGA
>JAGVAO010000020.1 GCA_020060235.1 Anaerolineales bacterium
CGCATTTTGGCAGTTTTGCAAAAGAAATAGAATGATGAATGCAGAATTCTGCACTCTGCATTCATCATTCTGCATTCGTTTCCAGCTTTATCCCCGCCAACTGCTCAAGCACCCCCACAATCGCCGAATTATCCAACTCACCCATGCCCATTTGCAGCATGGCGTTAAAGAGTTGGGCGTTTCCGGCAGTGCCGGGCAGGGGCATGCCATATTCACGGGCGGTTTCCATGACGATGTTCAGGTCTTTGGCCTGCATATAAGCCTTGAAGCCGGGATTACGATTTCCGGCAAACAGGCGCGGCGGCTTGACGTCCAGCGTCCAGCACTGGGCAGCGCCGCCCTTGATGGCCTCGACCACCTTCTGCGGGTCGACCCCGGCTTTTTGCGAGAAGACCAGCAGTTCTGCCATCGCCACCATTTGCGCGGCGACCATGATTTGATTCGCGGCCTTGGCCACCTGCCCGGCCCCCGGCCCGCCGACGTGGGTGACGGCTTTTCCCATCGCAAGGAAGACCGGCATGACCTTCTCCAGCGCGGACGCTTCGCCGCCGACCATAATCGTCAGGGTGCCGTTCTTCGCGCCGATATCGCCGCCGGAGACGGGAGCATCCAAGGCGAGCGTTCCTTTTTTCGATAACGCGTCAGCCAGGTGACGGGCAGTAGCGGGTTTGACTGTGCTGTTATCCACAAAGACAAGCCCAGGGTGGGCCGCTTCGAGAATCCCGCCGGGGCCAAGCACCACGCTCTCGACATCCGGCGAATCGGGCAGGTTGGTAAAAACCACATCCACTTTCCCGGCCACTTCCGCCGGACTAAAGGCCTCGCTTGCACCTTCGGCCACCAATTCGGCCACTGCCGCGCGGCTGCGATTGTGAACGAGGAGCGGGAAACCCGCCTTGAGAATGTTGCGGGCAATCGATTTGCCCATCAGGCCGAGACCAATGTAACCCACTTTTAACATGGCAATTTCTCCTTCAAGAAGTTGGCCTGATTATACCGTTCACGGCTTGCCCGCGCTAAATAAAACAGGCCTCCCCCGCTTGCGCGAGGGAGGCCTTTCAGGGAGGAAGTTGTCAGGGTTATTTGATTTCGTAGGACACTGTGACAGTCACCGTCAACTGCATCTGGCCGGGGTTAATCGGCACGGACACGTCCAAATCCATCCCGCCGCCGCCCATGCCTCTGCCTTCAAAAACAGGGGAAGGAGCGCTGTCGTAGAACGAAATCGTCTGAACCTGGCCGAGGCGCACACCGGCGGTGGAGGCCAATTCTTCGGCCTGCCTGCGGGCGGCTTCAACAGCAGCGGCGCGGGCTTCGCTCATCGCCTGGCTCTTGTCGGCCAAATCGAACTGGATGCTGTGAATGGTGTTTGCGCCGGAACGCACGGCCACATCGAGCAGGTTGCCCAGATTTTCCAGGTCGCGCACGGTCACATAGACGGTGTTATCGACCACGTAAGTCGTTGCGCTGGGCTGGCCGTCCATGCTGTAGGGACGGTTGGTCCAAATCGAGAAGTTGCTGGTGCGGATGTCCTCCGCGGCAACGCCCTGGGCCTTGAGCGCGTCAATCAGGCGCTGGGTGTCGGCGTTGTTCTTCGCCACAGCGTCAGCCGCGCTCGCATTTTCGGTGTTCACACCGATGTAGATGTAAGCGATGTCAGGCTGCAGGGCAACCTGGCCCGCCCCGGTTACGGTCAGGCTGCGTGTCTGGGGGGCAATCCCGGCGCAAGCACTCAGCGACAGAACCAAAACCATTAAGACAGAGAAGAGTAGAAATTTGGTACGCATTTTTTATGCTCCTTATTGAATGTTGAAACTCTCCCTTATGACGCCGCCCTTGAAAAAAAGTTCCCCAAATGACTTTAATCGGGTAAAATCTAACAAATGTTCTAAAAGGCAGAGCAGATGGCCCTCGACTTTCAGCAAATCTACGCAAAAATTCACGAAATCGGTGCAAATGCCCGCCAACGGCGCGAGCGGCTCGAAAGCCTGCGCCGCGAAGCCCGCGAACTCTTCCGGCTGTATGCGGCAGATGTAGATATCCTGCGCGCGAAAGTCGAATCCGCCAAAGCGGTTGACCCGGCTGTCCGCTGCGCGGTTCCGCTCAACGAGCCATTGGACACGCACCACCCGACGCCTGCCCTGCCGTTAAATGCCACCCTCATCGCCGCCGACGGTTCGCAGGTCAACCCCGACCGGCACGGTCAAATACAATACGGCCTGGTCAATGTGGGGGCAATTATCCTGCAACTCGGCTCCGGCAACACCCCGCAGACTTTCACCGACAGCCAGTTGCTCTACGATGACGAACTCTACACCCCTGAAGGCAACCCGCTGACCGATGGCATGGTCGCCCTGATGCGCGACCTCGACGAGCGCCGCAAACTGGACGAACTCTCGGCGCAATACCCCGCCCCGGTCATCACCTTCACCGACGGGCCAATCGAACTGTGGGGCGGCAAAGATGGCGAAGACGCTAGTTTTGGCCGCAGCCTTGAAACCTACAAAACCGTGCTCTCGCGCCTGCAATCCAACAACGTGACTACCGCCGGGTATGTCGACAAACCCGCCGCCGACCTGGTCGTACGCCTGCTCGAACTGATGAAACTCGGCGACCTGTCGCAAATCGAGAACCTGCGCAGCCAGCACCCGTTTCGGGGCGTCACCGACCGCTGGCTGTTCGGCGAAAAGGGCAACCCGCTGCTCGAACCGGGTGAGCGCTCGGCGGTCTTCCAACTGCAATCCAAATCTGAAAAAGATTATCGCGGCTTGCTGGCCCTGCACTTTTTCTATCTCAACGTTGGCAGTGATAAGAAGCATCCAAAAATTGCCCGCATTGAGATACCAAAATGGGTTGCCGAAGATAACGAAAAATTAAATATGCTACACGCTGTCATTGTCCAACAATGCCAGATTATGGGGAATAACCCCTATCCCTATCTTTTGCGCCGGGCACATGAAACAGCAGTGGTTTCCTTTGAAGAAAAACACCAAATTGAACAACTGCTCGCACTAGAACTGTTGCGCGCAGGGAATGAGCTTGATGAAAAATCCCCTAAACAAGTCGATAAAGACCTGCCAGGCAGGGCGTCTTACAAGTAATTCACATCTGGCAAACCTTCTCTGCATCTCCGCGACTTTGCGGCTTTGCGTTGAACAGAAAGGATAGCGCGTATGTCATCACCAATCGAAATCGGACGTTTGCTGCGCGCCGGGACAACCGGATTCATCGCCGGGTGCTCGGTCTCGCAATTCGAAGCCCCGGCCTTTGGCGCCCTCGTCCGCGCCCCGTTGGGGAACGGCTACCAGGTCTATGGCCTGATATACGACATCCACATCGACGACGACGGGCTGGTGCGCCAACTGGTGACAGCCGAAAACGTCAGCGCCGAGGTGATGCGTGACAACCGCGAACGGCGCATCGTGCCAGTTGAGATGAGCGTGCTCTCGGTCGGCTACGAGCAGGATGGGCAAATCTCCCACCTGCTGCCGCCGCGCCCGCCCCTCAGCCTGGATGTCATCTACCTGTGCGACAGGCAGGAACTGGCACGTTTCACCAGCGCAGGCAAGTTCGGCTACTTCCGCCACGTCCTGCGCGCCAAAGACGCCCCGGTCGGCGAAATCCTGGCCGCCCACATTCAGATGGCCGCCGCAGCCCAATCGCCGGGCTGGAAGGAAAAAGCCGTCCAGGAACTGATTACCCTGCTGCGCGATGACTACCCCACCCTGATGAGCGTCCTCGGTGCGCTGGGAGAAGTCGTATAATCGGGGCATAAGCCGACACGGAGGTCGAGATGTCCGATGAAAGTGAACGATTGAAGAAACTGCGCGAACGCCAACTGGCAGACCGCGACCCGATGGTCAAAATCCGCAAGGGACAGCAGCGCAACGCCGAACGCGAGCGCAAAATCGACCGCAGCGTGTCATTGCTGCAAGCCTGGCGCGATATTCCGCGCATCTGGCGCTCGGTCGTCTGTGCCTTCCTGATTGCCGGGGCCGGGCTGGCAATCCTGCCGAATTATCTTGATTTGACAATCTCCGTGTTCGTGGCGATTGCCATCGCCCTGGTGTACCTGGTGATTGCCATCATCATCGGCAACGCGCTCGATGTCCGCGATGAGTTAAGACGCCTGTCGAAGTAAACCCCACCCTGCAAGAATTCCCTTAAATCGGTTCAAAAAATAACCGGCGCAAGGCTGTTTGCCTGCCTGCGCGCCATCAGGAGTTGTATGTTCAAACCCATTCATTGGAAGACATTCTGGCGCGATTTCATCGTCATCCAGGCCGGATTCATCATCATGGGATTTTCGATTGCATCCATGATTCGCGCCAACCTGGGCACCAGCGCCTGGGCCGTGCTCGAAGTGGCAATTTCGCAAATCATTGGCATCACACCCGGCACCGTGACAGTGTTGATGGGGTTCCTGGTTCTTTCGGGTGCGCTCATCCTGCGCGAAAAAATCGGATGGGGTACGCTGGCGAACATCCTGAGTATCGGCCCGTGGATGGATGTGGCCCTGTGGCTGATTCCATCAATCGGCAAGCCGCTGCCCCTGCAAATCGCCATGCTCCTGGGCGGGATTCTCGGCATGGGCCTGGGCAGCGCAATTTATATCGGCGTCGATGCCGGGGCCGGGCCGCGCGACAGCCTGATGCTCGCCATCCGGCGCACCACCGGCATCAGCATCCGCCTGGCGCGGGGCATCATCGAAGTAACCGTGGTCGCTGTGGGTTGGCTGCTGGGCGGCCCGGCAGGTATTGGAACGGTCGTCTTTGCGCTGCTGATTGGCCCCTCGGTACAGGCCGGGTTCAAGTTGCTCAAGGTCGAGCCGCACAAACCCATCGAGCCACAGGTTGTTGTGGAGGATTAAAAAAAAAGCACACCGGGAATTTGTCCGGTGTGCTTTTCGATTCGTGTTACTGCGGGCTGATAGCCACCACCGATGCGGACTTAAGCGCCGAGCGAATCATCAGCAATTCGGTAATATTTTCGGCATTAATTAACCCGACCAGTTGCCCGGCATGGGTGACGGGCAAAACCGGCACGCCGCTTTCACGGATGCGCACCAGGGCGCTTTCGACCATCTCATACGAATCGACTTCGGGCAGGTCGGAACGCATCACGCTGGAAACAGGGATGTTTTGCCCCTGCCTTGTCAGCGCGGCGAGGAAATCGTCACGGGTGACGACCCCCAGCACGCGGCCATCTTCAACGACCGGGAAATCGTGCTGCGACCCGGCCAAAATCAGGTCGGCCATGCGCGAGAGCGGGTCGCGCGGGGTAAGGGTCTGGTAATTGGTCAGCATCGCGCGGACGACCGGAATC
>JAGVAO010000108.1 GCA_020060235.1 Anaerolineales bacterium
ACTCTCGATCTGTTGGGCTGAGTTGTATGTGTGGCTTCTTCATCTGGCTATTTTCCACCAGATGCTCATCTTTGTCAAAAATTTATTTTACGATGTATTGAGCTTATCTGAGCTTTATCTTGGCCCTAATGAAATCACCATACTGCCCCATGAAATTGGCCGCCTAACCAACCTGAAGGTAATTTGGGCTAATCGAAACAACCTGACTACATTGCCTGCGGAGATTGGGAATCTTACCAAACTCGAAACCTTGGATCTAAGCACCAATATGTTAAAAACTGTTCCCCCTGAAATAGGCTTTTTAAAAAATCTTACCGAACTTGATTTGAGCGAAAACCTGATAGCAGTTCTGCCGCCACAATTTGCTCAATTATCAAAACTTATGCACCTTAATCTAACGAACAACCTCTTTCAAATTCCTCCAGAAATTATCGAAAAAACTAAAGAGCCTCAGGCCATATTGAATTATTATTTTTCAATTGCTGAACAAAAAGAAAGAACAATTAATGAAATCAAATTTTTAACTGTAGGGCAGGGCTCTGTTGGCAAAACATCCATCATCAAGCGCATCTTATATGGCACTTTTGATCAAAATCAAACCAAAACGGAGGGGATATGCATTGATCAGTGGAGAGCTGATGGGATTTTTATTAATATCTGGGACTTCGGCGGACAGGAGATCATGCATGCCACCCACCAGTTCTTCCTCACCAAGCGCAGCCTTTATCTTCTGGTACTCGACTCTCGTTTAACGCAGGAAGAAAACCGGGTCGAGTACTGGCTCAAAATTATCCAATCCTTCGGCGGCGAGTCGCCGGTTCTGATTGTTGGTAACAAAATTGACCAGCACCCGCTCGATATTGACCGCACCGGCCTGCAAAAGAAATATCCCAGCATCGTTGGCATCCTTGAAACTTCCGCCGCCACCGGCGCAGGTATTGAAGAACTCAAACATGCCATCACGGAGCAAGTTAACAACTTGCCCCACGTGCGCGATTTGCTGCCTGAAACGTGGTTCACCGTTAAAACCAAACTCGAAGGGCTGGGGCGCGAATCTAATTTCATCACCCACGACAAATATCTCGAACTATGCGCCGAAAACGAAGTCAGCGATGAGACCAGCCAGCGCACGCTGATTGGTTTTCTCCACGACCTGGGCGTTGTCCTGCACTTCCAGGATGACCCAAGGCTAGAAGCACTCGGCATTCTCAATCCGCAGTGGGTCACGAATGGGGTCTACAAAATACTCAACTCGCACACCCTGTTCCAGAACAAAGGCGTGCTGACCGTCGCCATGCTCGACGAGATTCTCAAACTGCCCGAATATCCGCGCGGCAAACGGCTGTTCATCGTCGACATGATGAAAAAGTTCGAACTATGTTACGACATAGAGCCGGATAAAACCTTTCTCGTCCCCGACCTGCTCCCCAAAGACGAGCCGCAACTGACCTTCAACGGCATCCCGGCCTTTGAATATGCCTATCCCGTCCTGCCCTCCAGCGTCATCACCCGCTTCATCGTCCGCATGAACCAGAAGATTGACGATGGCCTGGTCTGGCGCACAGGCGTGGTGCTCAAAATTGGCGAAAATCACGCCCTGGTCAAGGCCGATATTGAAGACAAGAAAATCACCATCGCCATTGACGGTCTTGAACACGCAAGGCGAGAAGCGATATTCGCTATTCGATACGAGTTGGGCGAAATTCACAAATCCATCAAAGGCTTGAATCCACAACAGCGCGTCCCCATTCCCAATGCCCTGGAGGCCGAGCCGCTCGAATACGAGTACCTGCTTATGCTGGAGCGCGAAGGCGATGAAACCTGCCGTGTCAAAGACGGCAACCGCCTGGTGACGGTCAAAGTGCGTCAACTTTTGAGCGGCATCGAGAGCGAGTCCCAGCGCAGAAATGCCCCGGAAGGCGGCGTCATCATCTACGGCGATGTTCACACCGGCGGCGGCGATTTCTCTGGCCGCGATAAAAGCATCTCCACCGGCGACCGTGGCGTTGTTGTCAGCGGCAAAGTCGGCGGCCACCTGATTGCCGGCGACGCCAACCAGGTCATCCAGGATAGTTACAACAAAATCAGCACTGCCGGGATTGACCCTGAACTCAAGCAAACCATGCAATTGCTCATCGAAGCCGTTGCCGCCATGAACAAAGAACTCCCCCCTGAACAAGCCACTGAAATCGAAGACGACTTGGGCGAACTGGTCGAAGAAGTCACTCGCCCCACGCCCCGCCGAAAGTGGTACTCCGTCAGTATCAAAGGTCTCATCAAAGCCGCCGAAAACCTGGACAAACTCGGCACGCCGGTCATTAGCCTGGCGAAGAAGGTCTTGTTCCTGCTGACGGGCGGGGTAACCCGGTAAAATAGCACCCACCAACGCGCCAATTTGTATGTACGGCGTTTGTCAAGCGACTTTCGAGTAACCATGAAACGGATTATTGCCTTCGTTCTTCTCACCCTTGCCCTGGCATCCTGCCAGGCTGTGCCATTATCTGCCCCTGTGCCTGCTACCGTAACGGTAGAAATCCCCATCCTGACACTTGAACCGACTCATTCCCCAACCAGTGAACCCAGCCCAACTCCTGAGACAATTGCCACGTCATCATCGGTAGAAAATGGCAAGATGGCCCGCCAATATTTGCAGTTCATTGCTGGCGATATCGGCCACCGTGAGCCGGGCAGCGCACAAGAGCAACAGACCACCGAATACATCCGGGGTGTATTCGAGTCGCTTGGCTATTCGCCCGAAGTGCAAAAATTCTCTTTCTATGACGAAGATGAAGAGCAAACGTTTTACTCTCAAAACGTGATTGCCATCAAAAAGGGTCAGTATGACCAGGTAATTGTTGTCGGGGCGCACTACGACTCAGCCTACGAGAATGACACTCAGGGCGCAGATGATAATGCTTCGGGGGTGGCTGTCATGCTCGAGGTGGCAGGCAAAGTTCAGGGGATTGAGCCCCCCTACACCATCCTGTTCATTGCCTTTGGCGCCGAAGAATATGACCTGAATGGTTCACATTACTTTGTAGACAACATGAGTAAAGCCGAGCGCCAAAATATTGTGGGAATGTTTAACCTGGACAGCCTGATTGCAGGTGACAAAACCTACATCTACGGCAATCATGGTCCTGGCACGATGCGCGATTGGGTGCTGGAAGATGCCGCCAGCCTTGGCTTTGAGTTGGAAGGCAAGACCGCTCAGGACATGAATAACGAAGACGGCTCCCCCTGCGAATGCGCGGATTACGATCCATTTGAAAAAGCAGGCATCCCTTTTGCCTATTTCGAAGCAACCAACTGGGAACTTTCACCCGATGCCATGATTCAGGTCGATCTACAGTTTGGCAAACGGGGTGAGATACGCCACACAAAATTTGATACGATAAGTTATATCGATGCCACCTTCCCTGGCCGCATCGACCATCACCTGAACCTTTTTGTCACCCTGCTATTCAATCTGCTTACCCAATATCCATAAGGGGTGATGAGTAATATGTATGAAGGTCACAAAACCATCAACATCCGACCCGGCCTGCGGGTGCAGATTGTCTTGAAACAAGACCAGGCCAGCGGCAAACTGACCGAGGGCATCGTTCAGAATATCCTGACCAACTCCCCCAGCCATCCGCACGGCATAAAAGTCCGGCTGGTGAGCGGACAGGTTGGGCGGGTCAAGATGATTTTGGAAACATGAACCGCGCAACCCTGGCTGGCATTCTTGCTGTCCTGTTTTGGAGCAGTACGATTGCCTTTTCCCGCATCCTGACCGAATCGCTTGG
>JAGVAO010000112.1 GCA_020060235.1 Anaerolineales bacterium
CGGTGTGGCAACTTCGGGGGTATCGGTAGGAAGTACCGGGGCGGGAGTCTCGGTTGCCAGGGCGGTCGAGGCAGGAAGCACCTCAGGGGTCGCCGTCTCTTGCGGGGCACAGGCAGTCAAGAGCAAGGCTAACAGTAAAAAGACAATGCGGAGTCTCATGGGTTCTCTCCTTTGGTCGTTCTTATTTTTTCATGGACGAGCCGTTTTTTGCGTGACGGTTTCATTGCACCCTTGTGCAACTTTTTCATGGTTGCAGTTCCCGAATCCGCTGAAAGCATGTATTATATAAGATGTAGGTTGTCATAATTTCTCCTTATTATCGTGCTTGTCGATTACGAAGAGTTTTGGTCTTTCTGCAGGAGGAGACGCGATGGACTTTGAGCTAACCGACGAACAGCGCATGTGGCAAAAAGCCGTCCACGATTTTGTGGCGGCTGAAGTGCAACCCCGGGCGCGCGAGACGGATGAAACGGGGGAATTCAACTGGACTGCTGTCCGCAAGATGGGGCCGATGGGCCTTTTAGGGCTGAATATCCCGGAAGAATATGGCGGAGCGGGCGTGGATGCAATCAGCGCGGCAATCGCCATGGAAGAACTCGGCTGGGCCTGCGGCTCGACCGCCCTGTCCATCGCGGCCCATAATGGTTTGGGCACTACACCAATTATTTTGTACGGCTCACAAGCATTGAAACAAAAATGGCTGCCCCTGGTTGCCAGCGGCAAGGGCAAACTGGGCGCTCTCGCCCTGACCGAACCGGGAGCAGGCTCAGACCTGCAAGGAATCCAGACCAAGGCCGAAAAAGACGGCGATGAATGGGTCATCAACGGCGCGAAGATGTGGTGCACGAATGCCCTCATCGCTGAATACATCATTACCCTGGCCCGCACCGACCCGGCGGGCGGCTCCCGTTCCCTGAGCATGATACTGGTCCCGACCAACACACCCGGCCTGCGCATTGCCCCGCCTGAAAAGAAGATGGGGCTGAAAGGTTCACCCACCAGCGCGGTGACGTATGAAAACGTGCGCGTCCCGCTTGGCAACCTGGTGGGCGAAGAAGGCAGCGGATTACCCCAAACCCTGACCACGCTGGACGGTGGGCGCATCAGCATCGGCGCAATTGCCCTAGGGCTGGCGCGGGCAGCCTTCGAACACGCTGTTGCCTACGCCAAAGAGCGCCATGCCTTTGGCGGGCCGATTGCCAACCTGCAAGCCATCCAGTGGATGCTGGCCGACGCCGCCACAGAAATGACCGCCGCCCGCAACTTAATCTATTTTGCCGCCTGGCGTAAACAGCAGGGCAAGCCTTATACCCAGGAGGCGGCCATGGCAAAACTGTTCGCCAGCGAGATGGGTGAACGCATCTGCCGCAACGCCATCCAGGTTTTTGGCGGATACGGTTACAGCCGCGAGTACCCGGTCGAACGGATTTATCGCGACGCGCGCCTGATGACCATCGGCGAGGGCACCAGTGAGATTCAAAGACTGGTCATCGCCCGTCATGCACTGGCCGCAGACTGAACCGGGATTGTCATTTTCCCACACGGAGGTGAACCCACAGGCATAAACATCAATCCATGCAAAGTTGCAGCCAAACCAGCCGCAATGAATGAACGTCGTATCCGACTCTCAACGCCAAAGGAGAAGGAAGATGCAAATTTTTGAATTCGGCAGGGGGAAACCAGCCAGCCATTCGACCTGGACAAGTTTCGGGAGTGAAATTGCGCCTTCTCTACCAGACAAATTTCGTTATAGTTTGTCATTTCGAGCGACAGCGAGAAATCTTCTCACTGCCCGCAAGATTTCTCACCGCTACGCGGTTCGAACACCTGCCCTGGCGGGCGGTGCCAGGGATGACAAACGTGAGCAGCAGATTATGGCTCAGATTATTTTGTATGGTAGTGAAACTGCACCAGGAAAAAGCCATGAATTGCCAGATAAGATTAACCGGGGGAACGTATGTATGCAGGGCGCAAAGACATCGCCCCGCTTAACCAACAGCCAGAGAAAGGAGAGTTCATGAACGAACGCGTTGCGATTGTGGGCGCGGGCTGGTCGGGATTCCGTCCGCGCACGCCTGAAGTATCTTATAAGGAAATGATGTACGAAGCCGCAGTGCGCGCCTATGCCGACGCCGGCGTTGACCCGCGCCGCGATGTGGAATCCTTTGTCACCGTCGCCGAGGACTTTCACGAAGGCGTCAGCATCTTCGATGAATACGTTCCCGACCAGTTGGGCGCGGCGCTCAAATCGGTGCATACCATCACCGGCGACGGCCTGCACGGGGTGGCGACGGCTTACATGCTCATCCGCACCGGCATGTTCGATGTGGTTGCAATCGAAGGCCATAGCAAAGCCTCGAACCTGCTGACCCCCGAGGGTGTATCGTCTTACGCCCAGGACCCTGTGCTGAACCGCCCGCTGGGACTCAACACCCACTTTGTGGCCGGGCTGGAAATGCACCGTTACCTGCATGAAAGCGGCACTGAACAGGAACAATGCGCCGGGGTGGTCGTCAAAAACCGCCGCAATGCGCTCAAGAATCCGCTGGCCTCCTTCCCCGCCGATTTGACGGTGAACGAAGTGCTGGAAGGCCCTCCGCTGGCATGGCCGCTGGGACACCGCGAAACCGCCGGGCATGTAGACGGCGCGGTGGTCATGGTGCTGGCATCCGAAAAGAAAGCCTCTCTTTTGAGCGAGAAACCGGTCTGGATTTTGGGCGCGGGTTGGTGCAACGGTTCCGCATCGCTGGAAAGCCGCGATTGGGGCCGCCTACCCTATCTCGAAAAAGCCGCCCGCATGGCCTATCGCCAGGCGGGCATCAAAGACCCCTGGGATGAAATTGATTTTGCCGAAATCGACGATACCTACGCCTACAGGGAATTGCAATCGTTGGAAGCGCTGGGCGTTTGTGATTTTGGCGATGCGGGAATCCTGCTTGAGCAGGGAGCGTTCGACCCTGAAGGCGAGTTCCCGGTCAACGTTTCGGGCGGCAGCCTGGGCGTCGGTCACTTGTTGGACGGAACCGGTCTGCACCGCGCCCTTGAGACGGTCTTACAGTTACGTGGCGAAGCCGGGGCGCGCCAGTTGGAGGGCGTCGAAGTTGGGCTGGCACAGTCGTGGCGCGGCGTACCGACCACCAGCGCGGCCGTGGTTGTGTTGTCCAATTAACCGTAGAGAACGCAGAGAAAAGGAACCAACTATGGGAATGAGAAAAGTTGCAGTCATTGGCGCGGGGATGACCAAATTCGTCCGCCGCGCCCTGGAAACCCCCAAGGAACTATCCTGGCAGGCGACGAAGATGGCGCTCGACTCCTGCGAGTTGACA
>JAGVAO010000158.1 GCA_020060235.1 Anaerolineales bacterium
CCAGCCCAACAGTGACAGTAGTACCGCCAACCGTTTCCAGAACGCCTGCCATGGTGTTGACCAGCAGCCCGTCCGCTACTCCCACCGAATCTGAATTTGTAGAACCAACCCCGACTGCGCCGCCTTACACGCGTTGCCAGGAAATCATCGATGCGCAACTGCCCGAGGATTTCTTGACCGAAGGCTCGATTATTTTTAGCGGTGAGTGCTACGGCAAGCAAGGCTGGTATAAGCTATCAGCAACAACGCGCAAAATTACGCCATTCTTGGATGGAATCGTCGAGCCATATCAGCGTTCAATGGTTCTGCCAGAACGCCATTCGTCCCTGGTTTCCATCGATTCTCAATGGTTGGCTATTCAGGATCTACGGTATGAGCGGGGCGTCCTTTCCTCTACCAGATCTTTGATTGTGACGGGGGAAGACGATAGTGCAGCCATTCGCTATCCCATGAACAGAAACTGGTGGAATGTTACTCATTGGCTCAGGAACGGGCTGCTCAATATACGCGCGGCAGGCTCCCCTAAAATGAACCTACTTGATCCGTTTACCGGCAAAATCTCCGTGTTTCATTATTCTTTTCCAGAAGATATGAACATTGACCAAAGATTACGATGGATATACTTCGATAATGTTTTTGCCAGGGAAGCTTACATTGATGAAAGTTTGCATTATAAGGTTAGGGAAATTTCAAGCAACCGCTTACTCTATACAAGCAATACCCGCTATTTTTATTGGGAAACACCGCAATGGTCGCCCAATGGAGAATTCCTTTCCTTTACAAACCGGGGAGATGGTTCTGAGACATTTAAGTTTATTGCGGTGGATCGCAATGGCAAAGAGAGGATCACAGAAGAAAATTTTTATATCGATGAGCCCGGTTTTTCTTTTTCGCACTGGTCACCCAACGGAAAATATCTTTCAATTTTGACCGCCGTGAGTGAGGGAAAAGAACAGATTGTGCTTTGGAACCCGGAAACAAACCAGATAACAAATCCAGCTGTGCCCGCCAAATATTTTCTCGATTTTCCAAAATTTTCGCCAAATGAAGAGCAATTCATTATTAACGCCACAGAAGATTCTGAAGAAAACCCCAAGACTATCAACTATCTTGTAGATCTTTCGTCAGGCAAAGTCACCGAACTTGATCTCAACTTGAAGCCAATGGCGTGGCTCAAAACTAATAAACAGGCCACAAAGCCTAAAGAGGATGCATACCCATTGCCACCCCAAAGTGGTTCGAATGTGAATCAAGTTTGCCTGAGACATCAGCCGGCTGCCTCCATCCCAGCGTTTGGCGGGGGGCTTGTTCTCTTTCAGGATGAATACCTATCCGTCTACACATCCAACAAAGGAATCCACCAGCTGACAAAAACCTATTTTGGGTTTGTCTCTCCCAATCGCGAATGGCTTTTTTATTGGCACGATGAAAATCTACCTGTATACGAAAGGAATTTCTGGTTATTTTCACTGAACAAGCCTCCAATGGAAGTTGCGAAGGAAAAGAATCTTGATAAACTCCCCCATGCAGTAAGTGGTTGGTTCGACAACGATGAGTTATGGGTGGATAACTCTTGGATTAGTCCATATGGTGATGAGAATGGTTTGTTCAATCCATTTGACGTCACACTTAGGGAAGCACCCGAATTCAAGCAAAACGAGTTCGGATCCTGTTCGGCTCCTCATTGTCAAAATAATTATTCCCCTGAATTTTATAAAATTTACGATAGGAACTTTCAACGCTATATCACTTTTGTAGACGACGACTATCCTGATGGCACCTTGATCATGCAAGACCGGGATGCCAAAGTCATGTGGAAGCTGTCCAGGCCATTGGTTGGTTTTAACATGCCCAAATGGCAGCCCGGAGACCAGTTTTTTGCCATTCCGATGCCAAAAGACGAAACGGACGACCAGGGCGAACACTACGAAATCTTTATTGTTGACCGCGATGGCCATCAAACAAAATTGACCAACTACGCCGCTGCCTATCCCACCATGACGATTGACAAATTCTCCTGGTCGCCAAATGGCCGTTATATTGCTTTCTGGGGAGACACTCATTCGCAGAAAAACATTGCTCAGCAGCATCCCTATCGTTTGTTTGTGCTTGATACCGTCACACAGCAGACTATTGATTATTGCGTGGCTCGTAATTACTCTGTTGAGGAAGATGATACTATGCGCGCTCCCGTCTGGTCTCCAGATGGCAATCAGATCGCAGTGAATGGTTTCCTGGACGGCAAACGCACGATTCTCCTGGTCGATTTCGCCAGCGGGACAGTCTCGCCGGTGGCCGAAGGCCAATTGATTGGCTGGATGGCAGAACCGTAGGTATAATCCCCACCCGATGAAAACGCTCCAAAAAATCCCCGTCCCGCTGTTTTTGTTCCTGCTGACCCTGCTGGCCTACGCCCTCTTCTTCTGGGAGCACGGCTTTTACTGGGACGAAGCCCCCTGGGCCTGGATATATTACCGCCTCGGCCCCGAAGCCCTGACGCAATACTTCTCGACCAACCGGCCTTTCTGGGGCATGGTCTACCAGGCTACCCTGCCCCTGCTGGGGCCTGTCCCCTGGGCCTGGCAGCTGGCCATGATGCTCATGCGCTGGCTGTCTGCCGTGCTGGTCTGGCTGGTCTTGCGCAAACTCTGGCCGCAGTCCAGCCTGCCGCTCTGGGCCAGCGCCCTCTTCCTGGTTTATCCCGGCCTGGGGCAAAATTACATCTCGCTGATGTACACCCATTTCTACATCGTTTTTAACGCCTTCCTGCTTTCGCTCTACCTGGGCCTGCTTGGCCTGCAAAAAAAGAGCCTGCCGCTTCACTGTGCCGCCGCGCTTCTTTCCATTTTTAACCTGTTGACCCTCGAATACTTTTATTTCCTCGAATTCCTGCGCCTGCCCCTCTTCTGGCTGGCCACCAGCGGCGAAAAGCGGGCGCGCCGCGCCGGGCTGGCTTTCCTGCCCTACCTGGCAGTTTTTGCGGCAGTCACGGCCTGGCGCATCTTCTTCTTCCCGCACCAGAACACGAACTACACCTACCAGACCCTCGAAGACCTGCGTGTCAATATTTTTGCCGGGATTGGGAAACTGCTCTGGAACATGCTCCAGGCCTTTTGGACGACCGTCCCCGCAGCCTGGATGCGCCCCTTCGAGCCGGTTGACCTTTCAACCCTTGGCCTGTTTACCGCTATCGCGGCTTTTTCCCTGGCCTTTGCCGCCACCCTGCTCACCGGCCTGTACTTTTCCCGCAACTCGCAACCCGAATCTCGAATATCCAATCTCGAATTACCAACCGCCAATTACTCCTTCCTGCTCCTCGGCCTGCTCGCCTGGATTTTGGGCGGCGGCGCGTTGTGGCTGGTCGGCGAGCGCACCCTGCCACAACTGCATTTCTCAGCCGACCGCTTCACCCTGCCGCTCATGCTCGGCTCCAGCCTGATTGTGGCAGCCCTGCTCGGGCTTTTGCGCCGCTGGCCTCGCCTGCAACTCGTCCTGCTGGCCCTGCTGGTCGGCTTTTCGGTCGGTGAACACTTCCAGACCAATGCTGTCTACCGCCGCGATTGGGACACCCAGCGCGCCTTCTTCTGGCAATTGTCCTGGCGCATTCCATCCTTGCAGGCTGGTACGACGGTTCTTACCAACGACCTGCCCCTGACGGTGTTCAGCGACAACTCGCTCTCCGGCCCGTTAAACTGGATTTATAACAGCACGCTGATAACCCCCTCGGCAGCCCTGGGCGGCAAGACCCGCGACCCCGGAATGAACTACATCCTGTATTTCACCTCCGTCCGTACCCAGGAGGGCCGCGCCCTCGATTCCGGTCTGGAGCCTGGCATCGCCTTCGAGCAGGATTACCTTGCCACGACCTTTTACGGCAATACCTCGCAGGCGGTGGCCGTTTACTTTGCGCCGCCCGGCTGCCTGCGCGTACTCGACCCTGAGATTGACCCGCTCAACCGGCTTATCCCGCCCGACCTGCGCGAGGCTGCCTATCTGAGCAACCCGTCCCTGATTCGCGCCGACAACCCTGCCAGCCTGCCGGGTTTCTACCAGCCTGAAATCCCGCGCAACCGCTGTTACTACCTGTCGCTGGCCGAACTGGCCCGCCAGCGGCAGGACTGGCAGGCGGTGGTCGAACTGTACGAACAGTCGCAGTCGCTGGGCGACCATCCCAACGACCCGTTTGAAAACTTCGTCTATATCGAAGGCCTGGCCCACCAGGGAAAATCGCAAAAGGCCCTCAACCTGACCCGCCAGGCGTACCGCTTTTCGCGCGGCTTCATGCGTCCGCCCCTGTGCGCGCTCTGGGAACGAATCGAGCGCGAAACCACCCCTGGCGGCGAACGGGATGCGATGATTGTGGAAGCGCGCGAGGCGTTGGAGTGTCCGTAATTGCCCCTGTCCAAAATCGGTGTCCTGTGCTATAGTTGCGCCGATAATTCGCCCGCCCTCGCGGCGGGTGCTTTCCGCCCCCGGCTCACCAGCGGTGTTGACCGGGAGCAATCCCAAGGAAAGGAGGTTCCCTGCTATGCGTAAATATGAATTGGTTTGCATTATCCACCCCGACCTGGACGAAACTGCGTTTAAAGGTATTGTCGAGAAGGTGAGCGGTTGGATTGGCGAATCTGGCGGCAGCATCGAAAAAACCGATGTTTGGGGTCGTCGCCGGATGGCCTACTCGATTCTCAAACATCGCGAAGGGCAATACGTTCTCTTCAACATGTCCATGCCCCCCGCCGCTGTCGCCGAACTGGAACGCAACATGCGCTTTCAAGAGTCGATTCTGCGCGCCATGGTTACCCTGGTTGCCTGATTTTTAGCCTTGATTTACTTGCGTCTTACAAGGAGAGAATATGAGCCGCGGTTTGAACAAAGTCATGATTATCGGTCATCTTGGGCGCGACCCCGAAATGCGCTACACCCCTTCGGGCCGCCCCGTCACCACTTTTACGGTCGCCACCAGCCGCTCCTGGAATACTGTGGACGGCGAGCGCCACTCCGAAACCGAATGGTTTAACGTGGTCGCCTGGGGCAACCTGGCCGAAATTTGCAAGCAGTACCTCACCAAAGGCCAGCAGGTTTACATCGAAGGCCGCTTGCAGACCCGCCGTTGGGATGACAAAGAAGGCAACAAACACAGCAGCGTCGAAGTGGTTGCCAACGAAATGATGATGCTCGGCGACCGCCGCGACTCGGGCCACCAGGCCAGCGAGTCGGAGGCTCCTGAACCCTCCTCCTCAGACGAAGACGAATTCCCTTTCTAAATCCTTTTCGGACACGGAGTTAAACGTCCATGAATGACATGCGAGACAACGAATCCGGCCAGGGCGGAGAGCGCCGCTACTTTTCGCGCCCCAAAATCTGCCAGTTCTGCGCCGACAAAAACATTGTAATTGACTACAAAAACGCCGATATGCTGCGGCGCTTCATCGTTGAGGACGGCAAAATCCGCCCTCGCCGCCAGACCGGGACCTGCGCCAAGCACCAGCGCGAGTTGGCAGCCGCCATCAAACGCTCCCGGCAAATTGCGCTCCTGCCCTTCGTTTTCCAGGGCCGGGACGACTAAACGACAAGGCGGGGCATGGGAGCCAACCCCATGCCCCGAAATTGTATAAATCACCATGCCAAAAAATCAAAGTATCATCAACAAAAAGCACATTGCCCGCGGCGAGGTGGTGCGCAGGCAGACCCTCATCATCCAGTATATTGCGCTTGCGATTATTGTCGTCGTCGTCGGCCTGGTTGCCTACGGGTTCTTGAGCACGACCGTTTTACTGCCTTATCGCACGGTGGCCAGCGTCAATGGCGATAAAATCACCATGCGCGAGTTTCAGGGTCGGGTCAGGTTGCAGCGCATCCAGCTCATCAACAATTTCAACCAGTACTACCAGTTTGCCCAGATGTTTGGCTCGCCCGACCCGTTGAATGACCCCAACTTTGGCCAGGTTTTGCAGCAGGTTTATTCCGACCTGCAAGACCCCCTCGCGGTGGGCGGTCAGGTACTCGACGACCTGATTGATGAACGCCTGATTCGCCAGGAGGCCAAAAAGCGCGGTATCGTCGTAGACGAGGCGGCTGTCGACCGTTACATTCAGTCGCAGTTTGGTTATTTTGCGGATGGCACCCCCACGCCCGCTCCCTCCTCGACGCCGTTTAACCTGCCGACGCTGAATCCGACCCAACTGGCTTTGGTCACCATCACCCCCACGCCTGCGCCTCCCACCCCCGACCTGACCAGCACCCCGACCTCGGCCCCGACCGCTACGGCAACGCCCACCGAAGGGCCGACCGCTACCGCCTTCCCGACGGCGACACCCTACACCCTCGACGGTTTCCAGGTCAATTACGACTCGACCATCTCCGACCTCCAGCAGAACACCCAGTTGAGCGCTGAGGATTACCGCGCTTTCTTCGAAACCCTTTACCTGCGTGAAAAACTACTCGAAGAAATTGTCGCAGATGTGCAACCTTTCGAGGAGAATATTTGGGCGCAGCACATCCTGGTCGGTTCGCTCGACGAGGCCAATGACGTCCTGCGCCGCTTTGCCAACGGCGAAGATTGGAACGAACTGGCCGCGACCTACTCGCTCGACGAATCCAACGCCCAGAACGGCGGAGACCTGGGCTGGTTCAACAGCGACATCCAGTTTGTGACTGAATTCAAAGACGCTGTCTTCTCGCTGCAACTGGGCGAAATCAGCGCCCCGGTTCAGACCCAGTTTGGCTGGCACATCATCCGCGTGTTGGGCCGCGAAGACCGGCCGGTCGACGACCAGCGCTTTGCCGAGTTAAAGGAAAGGGCCTTCGCAGCCTGGTTGATTGAAATCCGCGCCCAGGCAGACATTCAGAAGTTTGACCTGTGGCAGGAACACGTTCCGACGGAACCGGCCCTGCAATAAGCAGGCTATCAGGCGGGATGATACCCCGCCGCTGCCTTACGCTAAAAACCAAAATACGACTGCCAACCCTGGCAGTCGTATTTTGGTTTCAGGCTTGCATCCCTTCCTGCTCTATGGCAAAATAACCGCATGTCTCCGCAACGCTGGGCCTTGTTTGCCTTTTCCATTTTGGTGGGTATTTCACTCGGATTGCTGTATGGCTGGGTTATCAGCCCGGTTGAATATGTCGATACATCCCCCGATTCACTGCGAGCCGATTACCGCGCCGATTATGTCTTGATGACGGCAGAAATTTTTGCGATAGAGCAGGATGCCGGTCTAGCCGCCCGCCGCCTGGCCCTGCTTGGCAGCGCCTTGCCGCCTCACGAGGTGGCCGCAGAATCGCTGCAATTTGCCCAGACCAACCAGTACCCGCCCCAGGATGTCACCCTGCTGCAAAACCTGACGATTGCCCTGCAACTGCACGACAGCGGCGGGAGTCTGCCATGAGCGAAAATCGCGGACACTGGTACCTGCTGACCGGTTTGTTGATTGGCCTTGTGCTGGGGATTGCCTACGCCTGGGCCATTGCGCCGCTCGAATATGTGGACACTACCCCCGAAAGCCTGCGCGCTGACTTCAAGGACGAGTACCGCTTCCTGATTGCTTTTTCGCATCGCGCGCACGGCAACCTGGAACGTACCAGGGCGCGCCTGTCCCTGCTGGGCGATGCTGACCCGGTTGCCGCGCTTGGCGAACAGGCCCAACGCTTGTTGGCCGGCAACGCCGACATGAGCCGGGTGCGCATCCTGGCCGATTTGGCCGAAGCGCTGCAGAACCCGTCTGCCCAGGGCGCAGTCCCGGCCCCGGTAACGGTTGCCGCGCTTGAGACCGGGGCGCTCCCCGCCAGCACCGTCGAGTCCGGTCCGACCGCCACCATCCCGCCGACCGACGCGACTTCGCCGTTTGAACCCATCCTCGAACCGACCGAAACGCCCACTTTCCAGCCCAGCCCGTCTCCAAGCCCATCGCCCAATCCGCGCACCCGCACGGCAACCCCGACCCGCACCCCCCTGCGGACTGCAACACCTATAGCGACGGCAACCGCCCGGCCCTCCCTGACGCCGACTGCCACGCCGGGGCAGCCTTTCCAGTTGGCTGACCAGTCCACTTTTTGCGACGCGCAGCGCCCCGGCCTTTTGCAGGTTTATTTACAAAATTCGGCGGGCAGCCCCGCAGCAGGGATTGAAATCACCATCACCTGGCTGGGCGGGCAGGAGGAATTTTTCACCGGCTTGAAGCCCGAACTCGGACACGGCTATGCCGACTTCCTGATGTCCCCCGGCGTGGAATATGCCCTCAGCCTGAGCAGCGGCGCCACCCGCATTACCGGCTTGCAGGTCGAAACCTGTTCTGGTGACTATCCCGGCGGTATTCGCCTCGAGTTTCGCCAGCCGTAAGCGGTTATTTTACAGCCTCCCTGATTTCACTCAACATCGCCGTCATTTGTGTGCACAAATTGTCGTCGCCTGCCCCCGCCACGCCGATATTATCACCGCGCCCCAGTTCGATTTTAAATTTGTCTTCGCTCAGGCGTATTTCACGCTCCCCAAACTCGCCCCAGGGAAGAAAGGTTCTTTTGGTGGGCACAGACCAGTCGTTTTTCCAGTACAAACCGCTTTCGCAGACAGCGAACCCCAGTTTATTGCTGCCAAACAAGGTATCGTCGTAAATCATCAGCACCTTCTCGCTGGCGGGAATTTTGAAGTGCTCGCGCGCACTCTTGAGCCGCTTTTCATTAATGGTGTCGTCGAAGTGCAGCTTTTCATCCCCTTCATATTTCATACAAATCGCCCGAATTGATTGCCATGCCTGCTCTGGCTTGCTTGCCCCGGTGTTCATGCGCAGTTGCGCCCCGCAGTTGGGGCAATTGGGGCTGTGCTCGTTAAATAGGGTGTCGCAATATTCGCAGCGAAACATCGAAAGCGCCTCCGCGAGAAGTTTGCCCAATTTTACCCTCATCGGGCAAAACCTGTTTTCGGGTCGTATAATATTAACGGGAACCAATGCCTGTCTTCAGGCGTCTCAAGCCCGGAAGGAGATTTCACCATGAAAGACGCCCTTAACCACTTTGTCCGCTCCAAATGGCTCTTTGTCGTGCTTGCTGTTTTCCTCCTGGCTTGCCTTGGCATTGTTGCGCTTCTCTTGATTAATGCGCCCCCGGCCCTGCTGGGCCGCGCCACGCCCGCGCCGATTACGGTGGATACCGGCATCACCACCGGCGCGCCAGAAACGACAGGAGAACCCTCGCGTATGACCGTCGAATTGAGTGAAGGACAACAGCCCGCCCAGGGATTCGAACCGCTGCCCCTGGCTGCTGGCGACCCGTTGAGCGAGGAGGAAATCGAGCGGATTTTTGCGCGGCTTGCCTCCCTTGGGCCTGCTTCCGCTATCCAGTCCGATTTCAACCCGCCAGCCGACCCGCTGCCCCCGCCGCGCCCCGGCCAAACCGTCGAACAGGAATTTCCTCCCGCTGGAAGCGCCGCCAGCCCCGAGGTCGACGCCTCCGGCCCGCTCGAGGTGCTGCGCTTCGCCCCGGAAGGTGAAATCCCGATTGCCCCATTTGTCAGCATTACCTTCAACCAGCCGATGGTTCCGCTGACCACCCTGGCCGACCTCGCCGAAAAGGATGTGCCGGTTATCGTCGAGCCGTCCTTGCCCGGAACCTGGCGCTGGCTTGGCACCAAAACCCTGACCTTTGAATACGATTCCGACCTGATTGACCGCCTTCCCAAAGCCACCGAGTACCGCGTTACCGTTCCTGCGGGGACGAAATCATTAAGCGGCGGCGAACTGACCGAAGCCGTCACCTGGACTTTTACCACCTCGGCTCCTAAAGCCGTCTACACCTACCCCGGCGATATGCCCCAGCCGCTCGAGCCGCTCTTTTTTGTGGCATTCGACCAGCACATCGACCCGGCGGCTGTGCTGGAAACCATCCAGGTTTTTGCGGGTAGTCAGCAAGTTGACCTGCGCCTCGCAACCGACGAAGAAGTATCGCAAGACGCCATCTTGGGCGACCACAGCCACCTCGAAGGACGCTGGCTGGCTTTCAAGGCCACAAAGCCCTTCCCGGCAGAGACGCGCGTCAGCGTTACGATTGGTCCCGGCACGCCTTCTGCCGAAGGCCCGCTGGTGACGAGCGAAGCCCAGTCTTACAGTTTTTCGACCTATGCGCCCCTGCGGGTTGAATCGCATGGCTGCGGCTGGTATTACGGCAGCGACGACTGCCCGCCCCTGACCCCTTTCAATATTCAATTCAACAATCCCCTCGACCTCGAATCCTTCCGCGAGGACATGCTGCTCGTTTCGCCTGAAATCCCCGGCGTGAGCGCCAACGCTTATGGCAATACCATTGAAATCATGGGCGAGACGCGCGGACGCACCAACTACACCGTGACTGTTTCGGGCAAACTCAGGGACGCGTTCGGCCAGGAATTGGGCCGCGATGCGCGCCTGACCTTTCGGGTTGGCCCGGCCTCCTCGGTATTGGTCGGTCCCGGGCAAAATTTCATTACCCTCGACCCGGCTTCGACCAAACCGGTTTTTTCGGTGTATGCCATTAACTACAACAGCCTGGATGTCAAAATCTACGCTGTCCAGCCTTCCGATTGGCCGGATTTCCTGACTTACCTGAGCGAGCGCAACCGGCGCGATAATCCGCCGTCGATGCCGGGACGCCTGGTCTATGACCAGGCGATGCGCCTGAGCCTGGCCGCCGATACCCTCAGCCAGGTCGATATTGACCTTTCTCCCTATACCCAGAACGGATTCGGCCATTTTGCGCTGGTCGTTTCGCCGCCCAAACAACTCATCGAGTTGGACGATGCCCGCTGGCGGCGCGAATACCAGACCGTGATTGCCTGGGCGCAAGTGACCCAGGTCGGCCTGGATGCTTATTATGATTACAGCCAGATGACCGCATGGGCCACCGACCTGAAGACCGGCGCGCCGCTGACTGGGGTGGAAGTCCAGCCCCAGGACGGGCGCACCTTTACCACCGGCGGCGACGGGCTTGTCCGCTTCGACATTCCTGCCGGCGCGACCTATCTCGTCGCCCGCAAGGGCAGTGATACGGCCATCCTGCCGCGTTCGACTTACTGGGGCGGCGACGGCTGGCAGCCGTATTCGCCGCAGGACAACCTGCGCTGGTTTGTCTTCGATGACCGCGCCATGTACCGCCCCGGCGAGGAAGTTCATATCAAAGGCTGGATTCGCCTTCTCGGCGGCGGCCTGAACGGCGATGTCGGCCTGGCAAACCGGGTGGGCAATCTCTCCTACCAGGTTTATGACGCCACCGGCAATGACATCGGCCAGGGCCAGGCGGATGTAAACGCCCTGGGCGGCTTTGACTTCGCATTTACCATTCCTGATGTGACAAACCTCGGCCCGGCCCAGGTCTATCTCAACCTCCCCGGCGACGGGTATTCGCACACTTTCCAGATTCAGGAATTCCGCCGACCCGAGTTCGAGGTGATTGCCAAAAACGAGACCAGCGCCCCCTATTTTGCCGATGGGCATGCGGTGCTTTCGGTCGAGGCCAAATATTTTGCGGGCGGCGCACTGCCGAACGCCGATACGACCTGGACGGTCACGACCAGCCCCGGCAGTTATTCCCCGCCCAACTGGCCCGATTTTACTTTCGGCTCCTGGCGTCCGTGGTGGCGTTTCTATGACTTTTGGGAAGCACCTGGCGGCGAGGGCGGCGAAACTGAAATTTTCACCGGCAAAACCGACGCGGGCGGATTCCACTACCTGCGCCTTGACTTTGCCGCCGAAGGCGACCCGACGGTTGACCCCAAGCCGCTTTCTGTGGTGGCCGAAGCCAGCGTAATGGATGTCAACCGCCAGGCCTGGGCCAGCGCCACGACCCTGCTTGTCCACCCGGCGGATGTTTATATTGGCCTGAAAACGGCGCGTTACTTCGTCCAGAAAGGCACGCCGATGAAGGTCGATTTCATCGTCACCGACCTAGACGGCAAGCCTGCCAGCGGCCGCGCGGTCGAAATCGAAGCGGCGCGCATGGAATGGAAGTATGTCAACGGCCAGTGGAGCGAACAGGCTGTCGAGGTGCAAAAATGCACCACGCAGTCGGCCTCAGAACCGGGCTCCTGCGAATTTGGCACACCGATTGGCGGCACCTACCAGATTACCGCCCGCGTCAGTGATGCGCAGGGACGCTATAACCAGACCCGCATCACGCGCTGGGTCAGCGGCGGCAACATCCGTCCCTCGCGCAAGGTCGAGCACGAGGAAGCCACGCTTATTCCCGACAGGCAAACCTACCAGCCCGGTGATGTTGCCGAAATCCTGGTGCAGTCGCCGTTTGGCGCAGCGGAGGGCCTGCTGACCGTCACCCGCAGCGGAATCCTTTACACCGAACGCTTTAGCATCGACGAGAGCGGCGCAATCATCCTGCGGGTTCCGATTGAAGACAGGCATATTCCCAACCTGAATATCCAGGTCGATTTGACCGGCTCGGCCCCGCGTGTCGACGACCAGGGCAACCCGCTCGAAGGCGTCGCGCCACGCCCGGCCTACGCGGTCGGTACGCTGACGCTGGAAATCCCGCCCCTGGCGCGAACGCTCGACCTGTCGGTTGCGCCGCTCGAAAGCCGTCTCGAACCCGGCGGCGAAACCAGCCTGAACGTTCAACTGGTGGATGCCAACGGCAACCCGGTTGCGAATGCCGAAGTGGCGGTGGTGGTCGTGGACGAGGCCATCCTGGCCCTGACCGGCTACCAGATGGCCGACCCGCTTTCTGTTTTCTACACCGCCCGGCCTTCGATGCTCGAAAGCCTGTATGCCCGCGCCAGCATCATCCTGGTCGACCCGCTGGCCCTGGCCCAACAGGCCGAGGCTGCCGGGGCAGCCCGCTCGGCGCAGGAAGATATGTCTTTTGCCGCCCCGGCAGCCGCTCCTGCCGAGCCGATGGCGACCATGACGGCTGAATCCGCGATGGGTGGCGGGACAGGAGCCGCGCCGGAGCCGATTCGCATTCGCAGCGATTTCAACCCGCTGGCGGTTTTTGCGCCTGTGGTGCGCACCGGCGCGGACGGCTCTGCCAGGGTGTCGGTCAAACTTCCTGACAACCTGACCCGCTACCGGGTGATGGCGGTCGCTGTTGACGAAACGGGCAAACGCTTCGGGCAGGGAGAATCCAATATAACGGCCCGCCTGCCGCTGATGGTGCGTCCATCCGCCCCGCGCTTTTTGAACTTTGGCGATAGATTTGAACTGCCGGTCGTGCTGCAAAACCAGACCGATGAAGACATGGTTGTGAGCGTGGTTGTTCGCGCTAACAACCTGGAATTGGCGCTGGGCGGCCTGCGTGTCACCGTACCGGCCAATGACCGGGTCGAGGTGCGCTTCCCGGCCAGCACGGTCATGGCGGGTGAGACGGCCATTCAGGTGGCGGCGGTTTCGGGCGGATATGCCGACGCGGCCACCCTGAGCCTGCCGGTTTATACGCCTTCGACGACCGAGGCCTTTGCGACCTACGGTGTGATTGACAGCGGCGCGATTGCCCAGCCGGTGCAGTACCCGAGCGGGGTCTTCCCGCAGTATGGCGGGCTGGAGATTACGACCTCCTCGACGGCCCTGCATGCCCTGACCGATGCGGTGCTGTACCTGACGACCTACCCGTATGAGTGTTCGGAACAGTTGGCCTCGCGGATTTTGGGTATTGCCGCCCTGCGCGATGTGCTGACGGCTTTCGAGGCCGAGGGCCTGCCCGAACCCGCTGAAATGGAAGCGGCAGTGGTGCGCGACATCGAGCGCCTGGGTGGAATGCAAAACTATGACGGCGGCTTCCCCTACTGGCAGCGCGGGTTCGAGTCCAGCCCGTTTAATACCGTCCATGTGACCCACGCCCTTGTCCGCGCCCGATTGAAGGGCTACGAGGTGCCGGATGCGATGATGCAGCCCGCCCTGGCTTACCTGAAGAACATTGAAAATTATTATCCGCACTGGTACAGCGAAAACACCCGCCGCACCCTGAGCGCTTACGCCATCTTCGTGCGCGACCTGGCGGGTGACCGCGATACGCAAAAGGCCGAAAGCCTGCTGCGCGAGGCTGGGCTTGAGAACCTGTCGCTGGATGCGATTGGCTGGCTGTGGCCGGTGGTCGAGAACGAGACCCGTCTCGAAGAAATCCGCCGCCACATTGGCAACCGTGTGGTCGAGACGCCCGGCGCGGCCAACTTTACCATCGGTTATGACGAGCAGGCCTACCTGCTGCTTTCATCCGACCGCCGCACCGACGCCATCCTGCTGAACGCCCTGATGACCGATAATCCCAACAGCGACCTGATTCCCAAAGTCGTCAACGGCCTGCTGGCGCACCGCACCAAGGGCCGCTGGGGCAACACCCAGGAGAATGTCTTTGTGCTGCTCAGCCTCGACCGCTACTTCAACACCTACGAAAGCCAGACGCCCGACTTTGTGGCCCGCATCTGGCTGGGCGACACCTACGCCGGGGCCGGGATGTTTGAAGGCCGCAGCACCGACCGCGTCCAAATCAACATCCCGATGACCTACGTGCTCGACGAAACCGCCGGCGGGATGCAGGACTTAATCATCAGCAAGGATGGCGCTGGCCGCCTGTATTACCGCCTCGGTCTGCGCTACGCGCCCACCGACCTGAACTTGCCGCCGCTGGATATGGGTTTTGTTGTCCTGCGCTCCTACGAGGGGGTCGATAATCCCGACGATGTTTACCAGGATGCCCAGGGTCGCTGGCACATCAAGGCTGGCGCGCGGGTGCGCGTCAAAATCAAAATGGTCGCCGACAACCGCCGTTACCATGTGGCCCTGGTAGACCCGCTCCCGGCGGGCCTCGAAATCGTCAACCCGGCCCTGGCTGTCTCCGGCAGCGTGCCGCAAGACCCCTCCGATACCACAATCCGCTATGGCTGGTGGTGGTGGGGCCCTTGGTACGAGTACCAGAACCTGCGCGACCACCGCGCCGAGGCCTTTGCTTCCCTGTTGTGGGATGGTGTTTACGACTACAGTTACATCGCCCGCGCCACCACGCCCGGAACCTTCATTGTCCCGCCCGCCAAAGCCGAGGAGATGTACAGTCCCGAAGTCTTTGGCCGCAGCGCCGGGGATGTGGTGATTGTCGAGTAGTTCCCCGCTAACTCCCTTCATCCCGTTGCCTGTCAGGTAGCGGGATGTTTTTATTTTGACAATCTGTTTGCCTGCGTATTGGTAAAATAGAAAGGACTCATTGCCGCTTACTCGACCCTCTTCAAAACAAAAGGACACCCCCATGCAAACCATCTCTCCCGAAGAAGCCGGATTCTCCTGCGAACGTCTCGCACGCATCCCAAAAGCCATGCAAACCTTTGTCGACCGGGGCGACCTGGCCGGAACCCTGACCCTGCTCGCCCGTCACGGACAGGTTTTCCACTGCGCTACAACTGGTCTGATGGACATCGAAACCCGGCGCCCCATGCCTGCGGATGGTATTTTTCGCATCTACTCGATGACCAAACCCATCACCGTCACCGCCGTCCTGATGTTGATGGAAGAAGGCCATTTCCTGCTTGATGACCCCATCACCAACTGGATGCCCGAATTTGCCGACATGCGAGTTTATGTAGGCGGAACTGGCAGCGACATCTTTACCACTGACCTCGAGCGCCCTGTCACCATCCGCCACCTGCTGACCCATTCGGCGGGCCTGAGTTACGGCTTTGACAACGACCACCCGGTCGACAAACTCTACCAGAAAGCCAACCTGTTCGAGAGCAAATCGGCGTCAGACTTCATCCAGAGATTAACCCAACTTCCGCTCGTCAGCCAGCC
>JAGVAO010000274.1 GCA_020060235.1 Anaerolineales bacterium
AAAGAAACCGCAGCGGCGCAGGATGTCGGCGTCAGCGTGCATGCCCCCTACTTCATCAACCTGAACGCCAACGCGGAGGAATGGCCCAAGAGCCGCCAAAGGCTGATGGACGCCGCCCATTACGGCAACCTGGCCGGGGCCACCGACATCATCTTTCATCCCGGCTCATATTTCGAGCAACCCGCCGCCGAGGTGCTCAAGGTCGCCATCCCGCGCCTGCAAGGCTGTGTCGATGAACTGCGCGCCGCCGGAAACCCGGTGACATTGCGCCCCGAAACGATGGGAAAGAGCGCCATGCTCGGCTCGCTCGAGGACACCCTTGAAATGTCGAAGGAAATCCCCGGCGTTTTGCCCTGCCTCGACTTTGCCCACCTGCACGCCCGCCCCGGCGACGGGACGATTAATTCCTACGAGGAGTGGAGCGCCCGGCTGGAGGCTTACGCCAAGGCCCTCGGCGATGCGGCCCTGGGACGGCTGCACATCCACCTTTCGGGAATCGAATACGGCCCCAAGGGTGAGAAAAACCACCTGCCCATCTCTGAATCGGACTTCGACCTGGAGGGCCTGTTCCGCGCCCTGCGCGACTTCAAGGCTGGCGGGCGGATTTTGTGCGAAAGCCCCATCATGGAAGAAGACGCGCTTTTAATGCGCGATACCTGGCGCAAAATGAATGCCGGGTAACAAAAAAGAGCCTGCAAAAACAGGCTCTTTTTTGTTCGCATTAAATTTCGTTCAGTTACTGATGTACTCGCGCAGGTTGTGTTCGACCGCATAAGCGGCGGCTTCGGCGCGGTTGTTGACGCCCAGTTTCGAGAGAATGCTAGAAACATAGTTACGCACCGTACCCTCGCCCAGGAAAAGCGCCTTGGCAATTTCACGGTTGGTTTTGCCTTCGGAAACCAGCAAAAGGACGTGTTTTTCCTGCTGGCTCAGGTGCGAGAAGGCCGAGGCCTCCTCGTCTTTGACGGCTTTGCGCACTTCCTGGAAGACGCGCTGGGTCACCGCCGGGTCGAGCAAGGCCTCGCCGCGTCCAACGGCATCGAGGGCACGCACCAGGTCTTCGCCGCCAATCTGCTTCAGGATGTAGCCCGACGCCCCGGCGCGGATGGCCGAGAAAAGCATCTCGTCCTCGGCGTAGGATGTCAGCATAATCACTTTCGTATCGGGGAAACGCTGGACAATTTCCTCGCAAGCCTCAATGCCGGAGGTGCCCGGCAGTCGAATATCCATGACCACCACGCTGGGCTGCAAGTTGGCAACCTGTTCCAACGCCTCGCGAGCCGAACCGGCTTCGCCAATCACCTCAAAGTCTGGATGCCTGTCAAGCAAGGCCTTAAGGCCCAACCTGACAACTTCGTGGTCGTCCACCAGCAAAATACGCTGTTTTGCCATTAAACCTTACCTCTCTAATCTGGTTGAAAGAGTATAGCCAAGAAAAGATTGCCTGACAAGGGTCAGTATAAAAATAACCCGATTTGTCATCTTTGGCAATTTACTCTTTTTGCCGCCTGAAATCGACAAAACGATAACCGACACCGCGCTCAGTCAGGATATATTTGGGGTTGGCGGGGTCTTGCTCCAGTTTTTGGCGCAGGTAATTGATATACAAGCGAACATAATGCGGCTCGTCGCGGTATTCGTAGCCCCAGACCTTGGCCAGCAATTGGTCGTGTGAAACCACCCAACCCGCATTTTGCACGAGGTGAAAGAGCAGGCGGTATTCGGTCGGGCGCAATTTTACAATTTTGCTTTCCAGCCATACTTCGCGGCGGTCGAAATCAATTTTGAGCCGTTCGTCCACTTCTATCAGGCCGTGCATCGAGCCGCTGGCCGCCTCAGTGCGGCGCAAAACCGCCTTGGCGCGGCTGACCAACTCTCGCGGGCTGAACGGCTTGGTAACGTAATCGTCCGCTCCCAGTTCCAGGCCGCGCACCCGGTCGTCTTCCTCGCCTTTGGCGGTGAGCATGATAACCGGCACATTGCTGATTTCGCGAATCATTTCCAACACTTCAAACCCGTTCAGGTCGGGCATCATCACATCCAGCAAAATCAAGTCGGGATTAATATCCCGTAGCCGCTGAACTGCCTGCTTGCCGTTGAATGCCTCGCTGACCTGGAAACCATCATGTTCAAGGTTAAGGCGGATGAAGCGCACCATGCGCTCTTCATCGTCAACAACAAGGATACGTCTGCGTTCAAAATCGTCTGCCATAGTTTGTCCTACTCCCTGACAAAGCCAATCAATTGTTCTTCTTCCTCGCCCGGCATAATCTCGATGAAAGTAACCCGGCTAAGCGGCCAAATCACCTGGGTGACATTGGCAACCAGGTAATGCAAATCCTTGCCATCACGGCGGCGAGGGTTTCTGACCATAATGGTCGTATCGGTTGGCCCTGGCAGGCTTTCCACCTCGCACAGGATGGGGTCTTCGTTGGCAATGTGAATCAAAACAGACGGCATGTTTCTACCCTATATGTTTAGAATGACTTGCGCTTTAAGTTTTCCTAGAGCCAGGATGTCGCCATGATTAAGCGGCGCCTCTGCATTTGCCGCCAGGCGGGCGCCATTCAGGTAAGTGCCATTGGACGAACCCAGGTCCATTACGCTGACAGAGCCGTTCGTCCGGCGAATGACAGCATGCAAACGGGAAACGCCGTGGTCGAAAGCCTGGTAAGGGGTCAGGTCAATATCCGGCATGATGGGCTGGTTTTCGCTGATGCGGCCCAGCGTAAATTCGGAGCGGTCTGAAATGGACAGAATTTGCCCATTGTCGAGCAGGTGCAGCGAAATCCAGACATTGGCCATATCGACAACCTGGCTCGAGATGGGGGCTGTGCCAAAATCGTCAGGCTCAGGCCGAATGCTTTGGGTATCCTGCCCATCAAGCCTGACCAACTGCATACCGCATTCGCTGCAAAAGATGGCTCCGTCCGGCTCCTGGTGCCTGCAATTTGGACAATGTATCATAAGCGTGGCTCTCCTGGCATGAGTAACGACCTGGTGGCATATTTGATTTGCTTTTCGCCGCCGTCGGTAAAGGACTTCTGTTGTTCGATGTGCTGGGCCTCAAGCAAAATTGTGCGCGCCAGGCTTTTCTCACCCTGCGACAAAAGGTGGGTTGCGAGTCTCTGCAAGTGCTGGGTCGCTTTTTCGTAATCGCCTGATTCAACGGCGAGGCGCGCTTTTTCCTGGATTCGGTAAAGGGTCAGTTTCGACAAGGCCTGGACAATGGCCTGCGGCGGCCCGCCCGGTTCAGCAGAATCGTCCACCGTTACATCAATTCTAACCGGAATATTGGGTACAGGCGCAAGAATCGAAGCAATTGAAGCCTCAAGATGTCCTTTTAACAACTGGAAAGACTGGCCATTCTGCCGTCCTTCTTCCAGCCTCATCTCGAACAAGACGGTAAGCGGCTCATCGTGAAAAACCGGCCCGAGGCGGGTGACATCCTGGAAAGACAACTGGCCGGCATCGGGCTGGATGCGAAAAGCATAATTTACCTGAACGTTTTGAGCAATCTCCGTATAGAATTCGACATTTTGGGCAAAGGCCCTGGAAAGACTATTAAATTTCTCGCTCAAAAAACGCTCAATATCAAGCGGTTCCCGGACAAACATCGTGCCGCCGCCGGTCAGGTTGGCAAGGTAGTCGAGGAAGACATCGTTCCAGCCGCTGCCAAGCCCCATGCCGCTGATGCCAATGCCTTCATCGGCAGCAATTTTTGCTTCGGCATAACATTTCTCTTCGTCGCCATACGTGCGGCCATCGGTCAGCAAAATAACATGATTCACCGCGCTGGGACTGTTGTAACGCCGTACTTCATCAAGGGCGGTTTTGAGTCCGTTATACATTTCCGTGCCGCCACCGGTTGTCAACATACGAATGCGGGTTTCAGCGCGGTGAATATCAAGTTCGCGGGTCGCCGGGATAGCAATCTCTGCCCTGTCGCCAAAACTGACCAGGGAAAATATGTCGTCGGGCTTTAAACGGCGCAACACCTGGATGGCCGAAGCCTGGGCCATTTCCATTTTTGAGCCTTGCATCGAGGTCGAACAATCGAGTGCCAGGCAAACATTAAGTGGCGGTGTTACCCGTGTTTGTTTGTGCTCAGCCCCCGTTGAAAGCCTTAATAAGGCATATATCAATTGACTGTCGTTGCCAGACGGGATGGTTTGCCTGCTGATTTCGACTTTGCACTCAATCGGGGATTGCGGCCCTTTCTCTACCTCGTCAGGCGGCAGGGTTGCATCGTAAGCAGCCCGCCGCTGCGGGTCGGAAAGAATCTGGTAGGCTTGCTGGACATCAAGAAAAAGTTCCGTCTCCCCCGCCGTCTGGTTCTTGTCAGGGTGCAGTTTTTTGGCCGATTTCAGGTAAGCGCGCCGAATTTCATCTGGCTTAGCAGAACGAAAAAGTCCAAGCAGGGTGTATAAATTCGGCTTTTTTGGCAGCATGATTGCCAGGCAACCTCTCTACCCCAATGACTGTACCAATATTGCGCTGATATTATCCGGCCCGCCCGCAGCATTGGCAGCCGAAACGAGATTCTGGCAGGCGCGTTGCAGGGTCGGGGCTTCAAAGATGATTTTCTTGATTTCATCATCAGGGACAACGCCCCATAAACCGTCGGAGCAAATCAGCAGGTAACTCCCGACCGGGAACGGAACGGTGGACAAATCGGGGTCGAGGGTTTCACCCTGCCCCAGGGCGCGGTAGAGCACATTCCGCTGCGGGTGGACAGCGGCCTCGGCAGCGGTAATCTGGCCCAATTCCTCGAGGCGGCGCACCAGCGAATGGTCGCGGGTAATGGCGTCGATGCGCTGGTCGTTATAAAGCAAGTAAGCGCGGCTATCCCCAACATGCCCAATGGTCAACTGCTGGCCGAGGACGAGTGCGGCGGTGACAGTTGTCCCGCTGCCGGGGGCCTCGTTCAAGATGACGCGCTGGGCTTCCATGATGGCGGCGGACATGACTTCCTGAAGGGATTCTTCCACCGGCATCGAGGGGATATTGAAAAGGGAGTTGTGAAATTTTTTCAGGATATAGCCAGAAATGACCCGCAAGGCTGTGTTGCTGGCAATCTCACCGTATTGATGCCCACCCATGCCGTCAGCGATAATGAAAAGGCCAAAGGGCGCATTGCTGCTGTGTCCCGCAATGGTGGTAGACAGGGTAAACAGGCTGTCTTCGTTCAACTCGCGCTGACGACCTACCGATTGGGCGCTGGTAACCAAAAACTGCGGCGGCTCATAGTGGTTGACCGTTATCGTCCGAATGGACTGAAGTTGGGCATCCGAGAGCGGCGCGGTAACAACATTATCCAACGCTTGTTGTGCCGTTTGTTGGTTACGGCCAAAGATTTTTTTGATAAACTTCAACACAGGAAGACTCCTTATCGCAGGTCTCAGGCAAGTAAAGCATAGATGAAATGGTCATGAGACCCCACATAGACGATTTCATCATAAACGAGCGGTGTGCCAGTGATTGGGCCTTTGGTTTCAAATTTCCACCTCAATCGCCCGGTTTTATATTCGATACAATAGAGATAGCCGTCTACTGAGCCGCAGTAAACACAATCCTTGTAAATGACAGGAGAGCCGTTTACCTGGTGCTCGGTCTTAAATCGCCAAACTTCCCGGGCCGCCTTCACATCGACTGCATAGATATGACCATCAGCAGAACCGGCTATCACCAGGTTATCCACCGCAGCCGGGGAGACAATGGAGGGCTTGTCCATGCGGAAACGCCATATCAGCCAGCCCGATTTTGCATCCAGGGCATACAGGTGGGAATCCATCGAAGTAAAGTAAACAACATTGTCGTACACACACGGCGATGATGTGATGCTGCGTTTGGCTTTGAACCGCCACTTGATATTGCCGCGGTAGTCAAGCGCGAAAAAGTCGCCAATCTCATTCCCAAAATAAATCATTTCATTAACGATAAATGGGCTGGAGCGCACTTCGCTGCCGGTTTCAGCCTTCCAGGCCTCGCGGTTGGTGGCAATGTTTACCGCATGAAGACAGGTATCGTCTGAACCGAAGAAAACATGGTTGTCCGAAATACGCGGCGAAGAACGAATACGCCCTTCGGTATAGTAAGACCAAACCAGTTTGCCTGTGCGAATGCTGACAGCGTGCAAACGATGGTCTTCCGAACCAAAATAAATCGCATCATCATAGACAGCCGGGCGGCTGACAATGCCTCCGTCGGCGGGGTATTTCCATTGGAATTCACCGGAGGAAGCGCTCAGGGCATACAGATTGTTGTCGTAGCAGCCAATATAAACAACGCCATTGTGCAATACCGGCGTGCCGCGCAATTCGTCTTCACACTGGAAAGCCCAAACCGGTTTAATGTCATTGTTGAGGACTGATTTAGATGTGGGCGAACTAATATTGATGCGATTCAATAAACCCGTTTTGCGACCAACATTGACCAGCGCTTCTTTAAAGTCCTCAATTGTCTTATAGCGGTCTTCGGCATTATATTGCAAGGCGGTATTGACAACCGTTTCAAATTCCATGCTGACATTGGGGTTCATTTTACGAATTGGCCGTTCAGCAAACGAAAAAGGCGGCTCAAGGCGTGGGTCGCGGCGCGTCAGCAAATGGTGCAGGGTGGCGCCCAGGGCATAAATATCGGCCTGGGCAGTCGCCTCGCCCCGATATTGCTCAGGGGGCGAATAGCCCTCCGTCCCAATCATCGTCCCTTTTTGCCCTGACTGGAAAGACTTGGCAATGCCAAAATCAACCAGAACGATGTGGTTGTGCTGATTAATCATCACGTTTGAGGGCTTCATATCCCGAAAAACAATCGGGTCGGGCTTATGGCCGTGCAAAAAGGCTAGCACATCGCACAATTCAATGCCCCAGGCCAAAACTTGTTCTTCCGCGATATGGCCCTCAGACTGCGAAAGGATAACCTCGAGGTCCTTGCCGTTGACAAATTCCAAAACCAGGTACGAACGGTTATCGAGGGTGAAGTAATCGTAAATGCGCGGAATGGAAGGATGGCTTAACGTAGCCAGGATGTTGGCCTCGCGCTCGAAATTCTGCACAATCGTCTGTCGCACCAGCGGGTCGGGAGCCTGGTTAATCATTTCCTTTACAGCAACCAACTTGACGACATTCGGAAAGTGCAAATCGCGCGCCCGGTAAACAGACCCCATGCCTCCAACGCCAATCACCTCTTGAATCAAATAACGATTTCCAAGATTGGTGCCAGAGTTTAATTGACCAATTTCTGAGCGGTCTTCTACGTTACCAGGCCCATCGATACGCTGAGTTTCCATAATCCTCAAAGAATTACATAAAAATAATTAACAAATTATAGTCCATCCTTCTCCGAATTGGCAACATTGACTCGTTTTGCGACATTTACATTTCTGTAGGCAAGGGTGTCGCAGTAATGAGCCAGGCTAAATACCAATGCGTTCGCCATTGCGGGCTTGTCCAATCTGCCTTACAATTCAGCCCACTATGAAGGTACTGGCTGTCAGCGACCAGATTATCGACAGGCTCTATACGACATCGGTGTGTGAAACCTACCCCGATATCGAAATGATTCTTTCCTGTGGCGACCTGCCCTACGAATATCTGGAGTTCCTGGTCTCGGTTTATAACATTCCGCTGCTCTATGTGCCGGGCAATCACGACCCCGGCTATAACCTGCACGACCCGCGCGCCAGGGCGCACGGCTGCGAAAACCTGGACGAAACCAGCCTGGTGCTTAAAGGCCTGTTTTTCGCCGGACTTGGCGGCAGCGTTCAGTACCAGCCGGGCACGCCCAACCAGTACACCCAATGGGGCATGTACCTGCGTGTTTATCGTATGCTGCCCGGCCTGTTGTGGAAAAAAATCCGCCTGGGGCGCGGGCCAGATGTCCTGCTAACCCACTCGCCGCCCTACGGCATCCACGACGACGATGACCCGGCTCATGAGGGGCTGCGGGCCATCAACCTGTTTATGCAGGTCATGCGTCCGCGCTACCTTTTGCATGGTCACACCATTTTCTATCGCCAGAACCTGCAAGACCACGTGACCGAATTCAACGGCACAAAAATTATCAATGTATACCCTTTCAGGGTGATGAATTTAGAATGACAGACGAAAATAAAGAATTCAACGAGCGCGCCCGCGCCGATTTTAGCCGCGCGCGCTTCAAAGCCTTTGTAAACAGCATCTGGTCGCTCATTCAGGGACAGCCCAACCAGTTACTCTCTTACGACGAAATCAAAGAGAAACTGCGCGTGGGAGGACCCATTTATCGCGGCGTCCAGACTGTGCCGGTCAAACAAATTGTCGGCAGCCTCAACCGCTACCACCAGTTCGACCGCGCCTTCCTGCCCACCCAGACCGAAACCGCCGAACGCTGGCAACGCATCAACCGCGCCTTCTACAACGACATCAGCCTGCCGCCAGTCGTGCTGTATCAGGTAGGTGAAGTTTATTTTGTCGTAGACGGTCATCATCGCGTTTCGGTTGCCCGCGAGCAGGGACAAATTTTCATCGAGGCCGAAGTGCGCGAGTGCGCCACCAGGGTCAACATCACACCCAACATCCGCATCGAAGACCTCGAAATCCTGAGCGAAAAAGTCGGCTTCATCGAACGCACCGGCATCGACGAGGCGCGCCCCGACGCCAACATTAAACTGACTATTTCAGACGGTTTCAACCGAATGCTCGAACACATTGCCGTGCATAAATATTTCATGGGCATCGAGCAAAAGCGCGACATCAGCGACGAGGAAGCCGTGGCCGACTGGTACGACAAAGTTTACACGCCGATTGTCAAGGTCATTCGGGGCAGCGAAATCCTTCAAGACTTCCCCGGCCATACCGAAGGCGACCTGTACCTGTGGGTGCTCGACCACCAGCACTACCTGCATGAAACCAACGGCCTGGCGCTCATGCCGCCTGAAGAAGCCGCCCGCGATTACGTCAAAGCCCAGAAAGATGTTGACGAGGAACTCGAATGACAGCACGCCACCCGCTGGCCGGAATCTACGCCGCCGCCCTGACCCCCCTGCGAAACGACCTGACGCTCGCCCCTGAGCATGTCGTCTCGTTCCTGAACCATCTCGCCGCCCTGGGCGCTCACGGCGCGCTGCTCTTTGGCACCACCGGCGAAGGCCCGTCCTTCTCGGCCCCCGAACGCCGCGATGTTTTATTGACCGCCCTGGGCGTGCGCCAGACCCATCCCGACTTCCGCCTGTTGGCCGGAACCGGCTCACCCAGCCTCGACGAAAGCATCACCCTGACCCGCGCCGCCTTCGATTTTGGCTACGACGGCGTGGTCGTCCTGCCGCCCTACTACTACCGCAACGCGCCAGACGATGGCCTGTTCAATTGGTTCGATATCCTCATCCGTAATGCCGTGCCTGAAGGCGGCTACCTGCTCGGCTATCATATTCCGGCCATATCGGGTGTGCCGCTCTCGCTCGACCTGCTGGCGCGCCTGAAAGACGCCCACCCACAAAAATTTGCGGGCATCAAAGACTCATCCAGCGACCAGGCCTATACGGTTGCGCTGGGCGGGCGTTTTGGCAAAGACCTGCTGGTTTTCAACGGCAACGATGGGCTTCTCTTGCATGCCCTCGAGCACCACGCAGGCGGGGCCATCACCGCCCTGGCCAACATCTATGCCGACCTGCTGCGCCAGGTCTGGAATATTTACCAGCAAGACGGCGATGCCATCGAAGCCCAGGAAGCCCTCGACAGGCGCCGCAAAATTCTCGACCCGCACAAGCCCTTCCCCTCGGTCATCAAAGCCCTGGCGGCGCGCAAGTTCGGATTCCCGCGCTGGCCGGTTAAACCACCCCTGCTCGATTTCCCCGACGAACTTCTCGAACAAGTTTGGCAGGAACTTTCGGCCCTCGACCACGCATGAGCAACTGGCGTTTAATTTTGGATGCGCCCGCTTCGGGTGCGTGGAATATGGCTGTGGATGAGGCCATTCTCGAAAGCGCCGGGCGCGGCGATTCGCCCTCGACCCTGCGCCTGTATGCCTGGCAACCGGCCTGTCTCTCGCTGGGGTATGCCCAGCCCTACGCCGATGTGGACGAAGGCCGCCTCTCGGCCCACGGCTGGGAAGTGGTGCGCCGCCCGACCGGCGGACGGGCCATCCTGCACACCGACGAGTTGACCTACTCTGTCACCACCTCGCCGCACGAGCCAATCATGGAAGGCACGGTGCTGGAAAGTTACAACCGCATTGCCACTGCACTGGTGGGAGCCTGCCATGCGCTCGGTTTGCCCGTCAGTATGGAACAGCACACGCCTCCCGCCGCCGCCACAAAAGGCGCGGTCTGTTTTGAAGTGCCTTCGGCCTATGAGATTGTTTTGGACGGCAAAAAACTCATCGGCTCGGCGCAGGCGCGCAAACGCGAGGGAATTTTGCAGCACGGTTCGCTACCCCTGCACGGCAACCTTACGCGCATTGTGCAGGCGCTGGCCTTCGAGGACGAGGCGGCGCGCGAACACGCGGCAACCCGGCTGTTGAAACGGGCCACGACCGCTGAGACCCACCTGGGGCAGGCAATCGGCTGGGAAACGGCGGCCCAGGCGCTCGTGGGAGCGTTCCAGCAGCAGTTGGGATTAAGTTTAGAGCGTGGGGAACTTTCGGGGGAGGAAAAAGCCCGCGCGGAAGACCTCCTGCAAAAAAAATATGCCCACCCTGAATGGACAAAGCGGGTTTAAAAAGTTGTAGAGCGAGAGATTATCTCGCTCTACTGTTTTTAAGCAAAGTGTTGTTTCGTTTTCTCTACCAGGCAATCTGATTTGTCACTTATGCTTGTCATTTCGAGCCGCGTAGCGGGGAGAAATCTTGCACACAACGGAAAAGATTTCTCGCTGCCGCTCGAAATGACAAACTATCACGAAGTTTGCCTGGTAGGGAAATTTCGCTTTACTTTATTTTGGCGCGGATTTCGGCGGCTTCGTGCTCAAGTTCGGAGGTTCGCGCCTGGACAGATTCGGCGGTTTTCAGGAATTCACGCGCCAGGTCGCCGATTTCGTCATTGCGCTGGGCCAGTTTTTCAAGGTCGGCGGGATTGAATTTGCGCTCTTTCAGGTCGCGCGCGGCCTGGGCCAGCTGTTCGAGCGGCAGGTTGATTTGGACGGAGATGGTGACTGCCACGAGCAATGCCAGCCCGAGGAAGGCGGGAATGGAAAGCAGGCCTACGGCCATTGCCAACAGGCTGGAGAATTCGGCCTGCTGGCTGAGGCCGCTAAGTTGTTGCCGGCCTTCGGCGCGTAAAATGCGCAGGTCGGCGTAGAGGCTGTCGAATTGCTGATTGATTTGGACGGTCAGCCGCTGGGCTTCCTCCCAATCCTGGTCTTCGTAATCGAGTTCGTCTTGCTCATCGACTTCGTCGATAATTTGCGCGACAAGGGCGGCCAGGGCTTCTTTTTTGACAGCCAGGGCTTCAAAAGGTGCCGCATTGCCTGTCGGTGGTTGTTCCTGCAAGGCGAACAGGGTTTCGTCGATGCGCTGGTCGAGGGCGGACAGTCTCATCTCTGCCAGGGAGGAGGAACTGACGGCATAATTTACCAGCCCGAGGTGGTATTGCTTGAACATGGTTTCGAGTTGGTAAATGCGGCGGTTTTCTTCAAACACCATGCGCGACTGGTCGTTAAGCGCAACAATGTTGAGAATGTTGAAAAGGAAAACGCTGAGCGCCAGCACACAAAAGACGAACAGGATACTGAAAACCAGCACAAGGCGGGACTGGATGTTCAAACGCGAGGGGTTGGATTTGTTTTTCATGATGTTCTACTCCGTTTTCCGTCCGGGCTGGTGGATTTTCAGCCGTCGTCGCCGCGACTCGTAGAGCGCCTGGCGCAGGTCTTCGATTTCCTGCTTGGCAGCCTGGTTGCGGGATTGTTCTGATTGCGCCAGTTCTTCGAGCGCCCTGGGGAGGCTGCCAGCCACGCCGCCCGCCAGGGACTGCCCGGGGCGGTACAGGTCACCGCCGATACTGGTAATGGTGTTGCGCAAATGACTCAGCGGGCGAACCGCCACCGCAATGGCCTGATAGCCAAGCAGGGCCAGGAACAACGTGGCTGCCAGCGCAAGGACGATTATCAACAGGCTGGCGTTGGCATCTTCGGGGAAATCGCCCAGGGCCTGCTGGCGGTCTTGCTCGACGCCGATGATAATGGAGCGCAGCATAAAGGTCAGGCTTTCGTTGCTTTCTTCAAGCGAATAAAGGGCGTCATAGATGTCTTCATCATCCAACTCGTCGATAGAATCGACCACGTACTCAAAATCCTCGCGGTGCGCGGTGCGGAATTGGTTGAATTCGTTCACTTCTGAAGTCAGGGCGCTGGTGTAGAACTCCTCATCGCCCAGGAAACTTCCTTCATTCTCCAGCCGGGCCAGGGTTTCAGAAATTCGCTCGTCGGCCTGGATGGCTTTTTCGGCCGCGCCTGATGAGGGCAGTCCGTAAGCCAGGCTGAAAAATTCGAGCGATTCTTGCACCTGTTTTTCGGCCAGGTCGAGGGCAACCGATGATTCCAGTTCGCCCAGGACAGACATGCGCTCGATGGCGGCATCAAACGGGTCGGAGGATTGGCTGAACGCGGCAAACAGGATGGCCAGCGCCATCAGGCCAATGATTAATCCCAGCCAGCCGAGGGAGAAAAAAGCGCGGATGTAGGTCATGATTTTATTCATCGTTCGCTCCTATTTGGCGTCCATCACAATTGCGCCTTCCCAATCTTTGGGCAGGGAGTGTTCCAGCATTTGGGCGCAGGCTTCGATGTAAATTTTGGCGGCCTTATCTGCCGGGTCGCGTTCGAGAACCTGGTCGAATAATTTCCCGGCATCCTTGAACTTGCCTTGCTGGTACAGTTCGATGGCGCGCTCGAAATCGGCGCGGGTGGCGTCGCGAATGGCGACCAGTTCAGCGGAAGCACCCTCGTACACCTCGTATAACCCGAGGGCATTGACACGCCCCTTGACCACCGCCTTGCCCAGTGAGCGCATCTTGAACGTGACGGGCTGCGGCACCTGCGCCAGGGTGTCTTCGCTGATAATCATCGAGGAGCCGTAGAACTTGTTCAGGCCTTCGAGCCGGGCCGTCAGGTTGACGTTGTCTGAGAAGGCGTCTCCCTGCATGCGCAGGTCTTCGCCAATCATGCCGACCATCATCGGGCCGGTGTGAACCCCAATGCCAACAGAAATGGGCGGCAGTCCGCGCTCCTTGAGGGTCGCGTTGAAAGCCTGAACCGCCTCCGATTTTTCGATTCCCGCCCGGACGGCATCCGCAACACCGTAGGGGAAAATTGCCATCATGCCGTCGCCCAGGAATTTGACCACAAATCCCTCATACTTCTGGATGATGGGGCTGACCAATTTCAGGTACTCGTTGACAAAGTCGAAGTTTTCCTGCGCGGTCATCTTTTCAGACAGGGTCGTAAAACCGCGAATATCGGAGAACATGACCGCCATTTCGGCGCTGACATGGTCGCCCAACTGGACGTTGGTGATGCTGTCTTTTTCAAGGAACTCAAGGTATTGGGAGGGGATGAAACGCTGGGCCGCATTCAGGAACTGTTCCTTTAAGCGGTTCGATTCGGTGATGGATTGCGCCATGCCGTCAACTGCGCGGCTGAGTTCGCCCAACTCATCGGGACGCTGCGAATCTTCGGCAAGCAGTTCG
>JAGVAO010000093.1 GCA_020060235.1 Anaerolineales bacterium
AATGCGCTGCCCCTCGTTCTCATCATAGAAGGGAGAAGACTATGGAGATGATTAAAGTTTCTGCGAACTCCCGCACATCTGCCGTCGCCGGGGCAATTGCTGGCGTCGTCCGTGAACACAAGCGCGCGGAAGTGCAGGCCATCGGCGCCGGCGCGGTCAACCAGGCAGTCAAAGCGCTCGTTCTCGCCATTACCTACCTGCGAGGCGACGGAATCGAGGTCGTCTGCGTACCCGAATTTGTCGATGTCGAAATCGAAGACAAGGTGCGCACAGCCGTCAAACTGGTTGTCGAGCCGCGCTAAAGCCGGGATTTTGGCCCAGTTCCGACGCGAGAAAACGACAGCGGGTATAATTTGGGGGCAATTGCGCCACGCACAACGGCGCCCGTTTTGTTTTGCCTGAGACCGATATGCACAAAGCCTCCCCTCCACCCCGCCCCCCTTTCCTGCGCGCAGAATCCCTGCGGCGTTTTGCGGCGGGGTTTGTGTTTGGTGTGCTTCTCCTGTCGCTCTTCTCGGCTGCTGGATTATTTTCCGTCCAAGCGGGGCAGGAAGCACGTCCAAACAAACTGGGAACTGAAAGAATAATCATTAATGAAATTGCCTGGATGGGGACTTCATCCAGCACAACCACCCATGAGTGGATAGAACTTTATAATCCTGGGCCTACTCCCGTTGACTTAACAAACTGGGTATTACGCTCTACGGATAGTTCCCCCAATGTCACCCTAAACTCTTTTCTTACCAGTAATGTTATTCCTGCTTATGGTTATTTTTTGCTAGAACGAACAACGGACTCTACCATTAGCAACGTACTTGCTGACCATCTCTATACAGGCGCTCTTAACGATACAGGTGAAATACTGGAATTACTTGATAACTTTGGTAATTTGATTGATACTGCAAACTTTGGCGGGGCGAATTGGCCCGCAGGTTCAACTTTGACGCGCTGTAGTATGGAGCGCATCGGTCCAATAATGGATCAAAATTCGGCTTGGATTACTTCGTCTATTACTACAATTGGACTCGATGAAAATAGCAATCCTATTTGTGGCTCCCCAAAAGCTCAAAACTCCCAATTTATAACCCCGACACCAACACTATCTCCAACCGCAACACTTGATTGGGAACGTACAATCCTTATCAACGAAATTGCCTGGGGCGGCACGGCCGCGGATGGTTCTACCGGGCAATGGATTGAGCTGCATAACCCTGGCGGAACCGCGGTTGACATCACTGGCTGGACGTTGGCCGCCCAGGACGGCATCCCGGTTATCGTATTGAACGGCGCTGTCCCTGCGAATGGGTATTTCCTGCTGGCCCGCCGCGCAGACGTGTTCACCTCCCTTGCAATTAACCAGGTTTTCCTCGACCCGCTTCAGGCAACCGGCGAAACCCTGCGGCTGTTTAGCGACACCGGCAACTTGGTCGACACAGCCAACCTGAACGGCGGTCCCTGGCCCGCAGGCAGCGGATTCCCGACTTATGCCAGCATGGAACGCAACGGCAATGCCCCTGAAAGCGATTCTGCCTGGATAAATTTTGCCGGCCCGCCATCGGTGCTTGACCGCCTTGGAAACAACGTACAAGGCTCACCCGGCCAGGCAAACTGGGCCTTTGGGATGACCCAAACCCCAACCTCGACACCAACAAGTACTTCCACCCCAACGCCAACCTCCACCCCAACCCTGACAGCAACCCCATCTGGACTGCGCTCTGTCATTATTAACGAAGTCGCCTGGATGGGCACTGCCGCCAGCAGCACAGACGAATGGATTGAACTGCACAACCCCGGCACAACCGCCATCAACATTACCGGTTGGACGCTGACAGCCCCGGGCAGCACGTTTTCCACCATCACCCTGAATGGCACCATCCCGGCGGGCGGGTACTTCCTGCTCGAGCGCACAGACGACAACACCATTTCAGACATACCCGCCAACCAAATTTTTACCGGCGCACTGGCCGATACCGGCATGGTTTTGCAGCTCAGAACACCCAACGAATTAATCGACACGGCCAACGGCAACGGCGGCGGTTGGCCTGCCGGAGACGCGGATACGAACTGCTCGATGGAGCGGCGCGGGGCAAACATTGCCGACAGTGACAGCGCATGGATAAACAACACCGGCGTTTTGAAAAACGGACTGGATGCCAACGGCGACCCCATTTGCGGCACACCGCGCAACATTAACTGGGCCTATTATGTCACCCCAACACCTACGGCTGTCGGCCCGACCCGCACCCCGACCCGCACGCGTACCCCCACCCGCATCCCGGCAGCGGCGGTCAGCCAGCTCATCATCAACGAATTCCTGCCCTTTCCGCGCTCCGACTGGAACAACGACGGCCAAATCGACTCGGGCGATGAGTTCATCGAACTGACGAACGTCGGCACGGCCAGCATTAACCTGCAAGGCTGGCGGCTCGATGACCAACAAGGCGATTCTTCGCCTTACAGCTTGCCGGCTGTCAGCCTGGCCCCCGGCGCAAAGGTAACCTTTTTCGCCAGCGAAACCGGAATCCTGCTCAGCAACCGCTCCGACAGTGTGCGCCTGCTGATGCCCAACGGAACATTTTCAGACGCCTTTACCTACACCACTCCCCCGACTCCAGACCAGGCCTGGTGCCGCCTTCCAGATGGCGATGCGAAGTGGGTCTTCGGCTGCGAACCAACCCCCGGCTCCTCGAACAAACTGGCCGAAATCGTTTTCCGCGGCGAAACCAACCTGCCCGCAATTTGCGAATCTCCCAGCCTGCCCTTCCCCGTCTACCTGACTGAGTGCCTGCCCTCGGGACTGGAAGCCTGGTCGCGCCGCCTTTGGGACGGCCTGCTGCCCGTTTTCCGGCTGGATGCCGAAAGCCTGGGCCGGGAACACTGGTTTGAGTAAAAATCGTTCGGAGGGTAAAATTCAACCATGAATGCAGAAACCTTACGCACCCTTCTGCTTGTTTATATCGCCCTTTCAGCCGGGCTTGCATTCGTTTACATGGCACGCCGCCGATTGACCCTTGGCGAATGGGTCTTCTGGGGGCTGGTGGCCATCCTGCTGCCGGTTTTTGGGCCATTCTTCGTCATCAGCGCCAGGCCGGGGCCGCGTCCGCCGCGCCGCCTTCCAACCCAACCGTCCCAACCCGCCCACTCGGGTCATCCACCACAAAAATAAAGGAAAAAGCCCATGAAGCAAGACCGATTCCTGCTCGGCATCCTGATAGGGATTGCTGTCCTCGTTCTATTGTCCCTGGTGGTCTTCTTCGTGCGTCCCTCGGGGCTTGAATATGGCGAAGACAGCACACCCGAGGGGGTCGTGCGCAACTTTATCGTCGCCATCCACACGGAAGATTACGAAAAAGCCTACAGTTACCTGGCAGAAGACGAGTACAAACCCGATTTCGAGGCCTTCAGCCAGCCCTTTTTTCTAAATTACTTCAATCCGAGCGCCAATGGGGCAGAAGTGCTCGAATCGCAAACCAGCGGCGACAAGGCCACCGTCAAGGTAAATATTTATTACAACAGCAGCGACCCTTTTTCGAGCGGATACAGCAACACAGACCAGGCCTCGCTCGTGCGCCAGGACGGCCAGTGGAAAATCCGACAGATGCCTTACACCTTCTGGTATTACGAGTGGTACCAGGAACCTTACGACCCTGCCAAACCATAAGAGCCTGTTAAAAGTCAAACCCTGGAGTTCCCATGCGCGCCATACGACGAATCTATTTTTATGCCATCGCCCTCATCAGTTTCGAGGTCGTTCTCTGGGGGACCATCTCGCTCCTGCGCACCATCTTCGCGCAGGAGGTTATTTTTCCGACCGGCTCCACGCTGGCGCGCGCCCTGGCGCTCATCCTGGTCGGGGTGCCGATTTTCTTAATCCACTGGTTGTGGGCGCAGCGTGCCGCCGCCAACGACACCGACGAACAGGCATCCACTGTTCGGGCGGTTTTTTTCTACCTGGTGCTGCTCTTTACGCTCATCCCGCTGGTGCAAAACTCGCTGGCGCTGATTAACCGCTCCTTCATCGAAACCGTCCGCCTGGCGCGAGCCAGCGCCCTGTTTGGCGGTTCGCAAACCGTGCTCGACAACCTGATAGCCATGCTGATGAACGGCGTCGCCGCCGCCTATTTCTGGAACATCCTGCGCGGTGTTTGGCCTGTGCTGCGCGACCGGGAAAGCTTTGCCGATGTGCGCCGACTGTACCGCTACACCTGGCTGGCCTACGGCCTGCTGATGGTCATCTTTGGCGCGAACCAGGCCATTCGCTTTCTCTTCCTGCTGCCGGGCGATTCCATCTTTGGAGCAGCCGGGCGCGCACTGGCCATCAACGGCATTGCCCTGCTCATGGTCGGTTCGCCCATCTGGCTTTACACCTGGAAAACCTGCCAGGACGCCCTCGAAGACGCGCTCGAGCAAGGTTCGAACCTGCGCCTGGGGGCCTTGTACCTGCTCTCGTTGGCCGGGGTGGTGGTCACACTGTTCTCAGCGGGATTCCTGCTCGACGCCCTGCTGCGCCCGCTGCTCGGTGAAAGTACCAATATCTCACAATTCTTGCAGCAAATCAGTTCGCCGATAGCCATCGGCCTGCCGCTGGCGATAATTTGGGCTTATTACGGCCACTGGTTCAGGCAGGAATCCGACTCGAACCCCGAACCTGCCCGCCGCGCCGGAATCAAACGCCTGTACTACTACGTACTTGCGCCGATAGGCCTGGCCGCCGCCGTCACCGGGCTGGCGCTGCTGGTTTCTTTCCTGATAGATGCCCTGCTGGCCAGCACCCAATGGGGAGACCTGCTGCGTTCGCGCCTGAGCGGTGCGCTTGCCACCCTGCTGGTCGGCCTGCCGCTGTGGCTTTCAGCCTGGTATCGGATGCAGTCGGAGGCGCTGGCAGAAGGCGAAGCGGGCGACCAGGCCCGGAAATCCCTCGTCCGGCGGATTTACCTGTACGTGGTCATTTTTGCCGCAGTTATCGGCGGCATGGTTTCAGCTGTCAGCCTCGTCTTTACCCTGCTCGATGCTGTGCTGGGCGGCGGGTCGGGTGGCAACTTCCTGGTGTCGGTACTGAATTCCCTGCAATTGCTGTTGATTTTTAGCGGCCTGCTGGTTTACCACATCGTTGTCATGCGGCAGGATGGCCGCAGCGCGGCGGATTCGCTCCCGGCCCGCTACCGTGATTTCGCGGTACTGGCCTTCGAACACGCCGAAAGCGGATTCGGCAAACGCCTGTCCGAAGCAGTTGCGCGGCAGGCCGCCGATTTGCCGGTGGCCGTCCAGGCGGTCGAACAACCCATCGCCGAGGGGGCCGAAGCGGCGCAGGTGGTGGCCCTTCCCGCCGACCTGGCGCTGAACCCGCCCGAGGCGTTGCGGCTGTGGCTCAACGCCTACCAGGGCCAACGGGTGGTCGTACCTTCCCCCGCGCCCGGCTGGTGGTGGGCGGGCGGCGCATCGAATCGTCCCGAAAACCAGGCCGCCCAAATCATCCGCCAACTGGCCGACGGTGAAACCCCGCGCCAGGGCGCCGGGCTGTCGGCCTGGGTAATTGTCGCGTATGTGTTTGCGGGGCTGTTTGCGATACAACTTTTGTTCATCCTTTTGAGCATTGGCATTGCGTTGGTGGCCGGTTTCTAGCGAGTCATGATATACTTTTTCAAACCAATCCAGGAGAAACGCCGATGAAAGTTACCGTCCTTCAAGAAAACCTCGCACGCGGCTTGGGCATTGTTTCGCGCGCAGTCTCTCCCCGCAGCACCCTGCCTGTATTGGCAAATGTGTTGATAGCCACCGACGAAGGCCGCCTGCGCCTTTCGGCTACCAACCTGGAAATGGGCATCACCTGCTGGATTGGCGCAAAAATCGAAGAGGACGGTTCGACGACGGTTCCGGCGCGCACACTCGCCGACCTGGTCAGCACCATGCCAGACCCGCAGGTTGTGCTGACGCTGAACACCCAAAACCAGACCCTGAACGTGCGCTCTGGCGCTTCGACCAACGACATCAAGGGCATCGACGCGCAGGAGTTCCCGCCCCTGCCCGTGCCGGATTTTGAGGACGCGATTCAGATTAACGTGTCCGATTTCAAGGAAATGATTCACCAGGTGGCTTTTGCCGCCTCGACCGACGAGGCCCGCCCGGTGCTGATGGGCGTCCTGCTGACGGTTGAAAAAGACCAGATAACCATGGCCGCCGCCGACGGGTTCCGGCTTTCGGTGCGCAAAGCCGCGCTTTCGTCCTCGGTCCCGGCCCAGGTGTCGGCCATCATCCCGGCCCGCGCACTGAACGAACTGGCGCGCATCGCCGCGGATGGCGAGCAGATGATTCAAATGGTGCTGCCGAAGGGGCGCGGGCAGGTTGTCTTCCGCGTCAAGGACGCCGAACTGGTTTCGCAACTAATCGACGGCACTTTCCCCGACTACCAGCAAATCATCCCGCGCTCGCACAAGTCGCGCACCCTGGTTTCGACCGCCTCGCTGCTCAAAGCCTGCCGCCAGGCCGAGATTTTTGCCCGCGAAGGCTCGAATGTCGTGCGCCTGAACATCAAAACCAACGGTGAAATGCAGCCCGGCGAGGTGGAAATTTCGGCCCACAGCGAGGAAACCGGCTCGAACGAAACCCTGGTCGAAGCGACGGTAGACGGTATCCCGCTGCTGATTGCTTTCAACGTGCGCTACCTGCGCGAAGTGCTTGAGGTGGTCAAATCTCCCAATGTCGCCATCGAAACCTCGGCCCAAAACGCACCCGGCGTGGTCAGGCCGGTCGGCGACGACGACTTCCTGCATGTGATTATGCCGATGCACCTGGGGTAGTCAGTAGCCAGTGTTCAGTGTTCAGAGAGATGAAAGAAGCGATGGAGAGATTTCTCCCGCTTCTTTTTTATTCCCAAAAAGCCAACCGTTCAATAGAAGGTGGGTTAGAATTGATAAAAACCAACAAGTGACCACTGTCCTTCGACTGCGGCTGCGCAGCCCTTCGATAAACTCAGGGCACGCCGCCTCCGCTCAAGACACAAACCCTGGCAACTGAATACTGGACACTGAATACTGGCAACCAACCATGACCCTGCCCTACCCATCAGCCGACCGAATCCTTAATATCTACCTGGCCCTGACGCAATACCCCATCCTTTCGGGGCGTATTCGCGCCAAGATGCGGGCCGAGTTGTTTTCGCGCGGCATCATCAAACCCGATGCCTTCGAGGCCGAGGTGCGCGACCGGGCCATCAAATCGCAACTGCGCGAAGGACTGCACGACCCGTTTGCCGAAGAGTCATTCGAGATATGGGAAATGCGCATGGAGCGCATCCGCGAGACGCTGACCGATTACTACTTCGCCTACAACATGCCGTACCGCGACTTCGAGGCCATTGTCCGCAATACGATTGGCGAACGCGGCGAAACCCCCGATTTTATTACCTTCAATCCCGAACTGGCCCCGCAAGACATGCTCTTCGAGCAGGCCGAAATCATCGAGCGGCTTCCGGCAGACAAACGCAAACCGCTCGAAGCGCGCTTGCAGGAAATCAAAGTGGTCTTAATTCGCACGATGATTAGCGACCAGCTGGCCTACATCAAAATTGCGCGCAAATGGTTCACGATTGCCGACCTGAGGGACATCCGCAACCGAAAAATCGGCTACGGAAAAATCGGCGGCAAGTCGGCGGGCATGATGCTGGCCCATCGCATCCTGCAAGAGGCCGCGCCGCCCGAGGTGCGCGAGGCCTTTCGCATCCCGGTGTCCTACTTCCTGGCTTCGGACATTTTCTACACTTTTCTCTCCAAAAACGGGCTGATTCACTGGTCAGACCAGAAATACAAAAGTGAAGAGCAAATCCGCGAGGACTATCCGCTGCTGGTCGAGGAATTTGTGCGTGGCAAATTCCCACGCGACATTCTTGAGCGTTTTGCGCGCATCATCGAAGAAGCCGAGGGACGCCCGCTGATTGTGCGCTCTTCGAGCCAGTTGGAAGACAACTTCGGCACCTCTTTTGCCGGGAAGTACGAGAGTTATTTTTGCCCCAACCAGGGCACGCTCGATGAAAACCTGGAGGCCCTGACCACCGCCATTGCGCGCGTCTACGCCAGCGGATTGAACCCCAACGCCCTGCTGTACCGCAACCACAAAGGCCTGCTCGACTACGACGAGCGCATCGCCGTGCTGATTCAGTTTGTTGAAGGTGAGCAATACGGGCGTTATTTCTTCCCGCACGGGGCCGGGGTGGCCTTCAGCCGCAACCTGTACCGCTGGTCGCCGCAAATCAAGCGCGACGATGGCTTCCTGCGCCTGGTGTGGGGCATGGGAACCCGCGCCGTCGATACGGTCGCCAACGACCACCCGCGCCTGGTGGCGCTCAGTCATCCGCTGCTGCACCCGGCCGCATCGACCAAGATGATTCGGCGCTACTCGCAGCAATTTGTGGACGTGGTCGACCTGGAAGACAATGCCTTCAAAACCCTGCCTGTCTCCGACCTGATAGACCGCCGCTACCCCATCCTGCGCTACATCGGCCAGGTGGACGAGGGCGATTACCTTTCGCCAATTCGTTCCAGCACGGTCGACCCCAAACAGGTGGTCGTCACCTTCGACGAACTGCTGCGGCGCACGCCCTTTGCCGCCACCATGCGTTCGGCGCTGCAACTGCTCGAAGAGTATTATCACGGCCCGGTTGATACCGAATTCACCCTCCAAATCGAAGCTCCCCTTTCGATTCAGCCGCAGGTCAAAATCACCCTGTTGCAGTGCCGCCCGCAAAGCGCCATCGAGGAGGAGGAAGCCCACATCCCCGAAGAACTGGATGAAAGCGCCGTCATCTTTTCGACCCGCCGCATGGTTCCGCGCGGGGCGGTCATGGGCATCCGCTATGTCCTTTTCGTCCCGGCGGAAGGCTACTTCTCCATCTCGTCGCCCACCGAGCGGGTGCGGTTGGAACGCGCCATCGGCGAACTGAACAAGGCCCTCAAGGACGAGGTGTTCATCTGCGTTGGGCCGGGGCGCTGGGGCACATCGACGCCTGATTTGGGCGTACACGTCACTTATGGGGATATTTACAACACGCGCGCGCTGGTGGAAGTCTCCGGGCTGGGAGTCGGTTCTTCACCCGAACCTTCATTTGGCACGCACTTTTTCCAGGATTTGATGGAAGCGCACATCTACCCCCTGGCTGTTTTCCTCGACGACAAGGACGCGGTCTTCAATCGGGACTTTTTCTACAAAACCCCCAACCGGCTGGCGGACTGGCTGCCCTCGACCGACAAGGCCCTCGAAAAATCGCTGCGCCTGGTAGCGGTGCAGGACTTTCACGCCGGGTATCACCTGAACCTGGTGATGGACGACGACGAGAATCGCGCTGTGGGGTATCTGGAGTCAGAGAGGCCGTAGTGGCATTACACGCTCTTCGACTGCGCGCCTCATTGTCACTCGTCGCTCCGCTCAGGGCTTGTTGACCTGATAAACCGTAAAACGCTGGTTCTTGAACACAACCTGTAACCCGGCAGCCGGGTTGCAGGTTTTTATTTCGTCCGGGTGAATCTGGCCGTTGCGCTCCTGCTTTTCGTGGATGACGACGTAATCGGCTTCGGAGATGCGGGCGCAGTCTTCGAGCAGGAGGGCATAGCGCTCAGTCATCAACTTCATCAGGCGCGGTTTGAAGAAGACAAAGGTGCTATCGGCTGCGGTGTTTTCGCGGAGGTAGGCAAACATCTCGGCGCTGACGGGGTCGAAGGGGCCATTGATTTCCTGGCGCGCGAACAGCCGCCAACCCGCGGACTGGAAACTAACCAGCAGCGAGACGATTGCCAGCGCGCCGAACAGCGTGGAGGGGAGGTTCCAGTGGCCAGTATCCAGTATCCAGTTCTGAGCGGAGCCGCCTGCTCCTGGCGGCGTAGTCGAAGGGCGGTATTCAGTTTTTTGCGGACGAAAGCGGCTGATGAGGTCGTTCAGGCCATAGGCGGCGAAGACGAGGTAGAAAGGCAGGATGGGGTAAATAAAGCGCAGTCCCTGGCGTTCGGGCCAGGTGATGAAAAGTCCCAGGGTGAACAGGGAGAAGGCCAGGGCGGGCAATTCGGCGCGGGCTTTTTGGGAAATGCCCCAGAGGCAGGCCAAACCTGTCAGCGCAAAGAGAAGCGGGGAGAGCGGAATCCCGTCAAAGAGCCAGCCGGGCAGGGCCAGATAGAAGAGCAAATTGTCGAACAGGCGCGCCGGGCTGAAAAACAGTTCGTAATGGTTGAAGTAGGAAGACTGTCCGCCGGGGAAAATGAAAAGGCTGAGGGCGAAGAGCGAGAAAAACACCAGGTAGGGCAGGGCCATTAAACGGTAGCC
>JAGVAO010000074.1 GCA_020060235.1 Anaerolineales bacterium
TGACACCTTATTGTATAGCCGACTTCCCCATCCGCCACAGATACAGCCGATAAAGCATCGGCATATAGACCCTATCCAGCGCCTGCGCCGCCCTCTTGACCTGACCGCCAAACCCGCGCTTGAAGCGGTAGACGCCCCACAGGCCATCGTGACGGGATTCAAATTGGGCTTCGAGGGTTTCTTCGTCTGCGTCGGGAACGCCCCACAGGTCGTATTCGGTACAGCCGCGCTCCCTGGCCCATTGCATCGCCCGCCACTGGAGCAGGTAGGTCGGCATGCGGTTACGTTCCTCGTCAGTGGAGGCGCCGTACAGGTAGTAGGCGCGTGAGCCGAGCGCAAAAACCATCAGCGCGGCGAGGGGCTTGCCTTCGTATTCGGCGACGAGAATATCCGCCATCCCGGTCGGGTGGAAGAGTTCGTAGGCTTTTTTGTAGTATTCGAGTGAGTGGACACCAAACCCATCCCGTCCGCCGGTGACGGTCATCATGCGGTGAAAACCGTCCAGGTCGTCCCAACTTCGGACGGTGACTCCTTTTTTCTCAGCCAGGCGCACGTTGTAGCGACATTTTTGCTTCATGCGCGCCAGGATTTCATCGTCCGTGCCTTCGAGGGAGATGATGATGGTGCGTGGGGGTTGGATGTTGTGAGGAGATAATGTCCAGTGACCAGTATCCAGCAGCCAGTCGTCAGTATCCCAACAATCTGGTTCGATTTTCAGGAAAACGGCCTTCTTGATTTTGCAAACCGAATCAACTTCACCCCAAAATGTATCACTAAATACTGAATACTTACCACTGGGTTCTGGTTTCGGACAATACGCCACCGTAAAACCCAGCGGCAGTTTGCGAAAGAGAATCTGAACGCCCACATCGCCAGAGATAATCCGGGCCACGTCCCAGCCAAAGCCCCTCTTCAATTCTCCCCATTCTGCGGTTTGCAAAATGTGGGGGTTGGGCTGCTTGGCGATAAATTCTTTCCAGGTTTCAAAAGAGACTAGGGGCATGTTCGGTACTCAGTATTCGTTATTCGATGTTCGAGTTATCGGGTATCGAATTTCGCTAAACAACGTCCATCACGTCTTTCGGGCGCAAATTTTCACGAATCGCCGAACCTGGCACAACCTCGTCGAGCAGGTCGATAATGGCTTCAGGTTGGCTGGCGGCCACCAAATCGGCGAGCCGCTCGAGGGTGGCGCGCACCGTCGCCTCGTCGGCCATGTCCTCGCCGGTCGAGCGGAAAACATCCGGATGAGCAGTCTTGTCGTAGGTCTTATCCCCCTCCCAGAGTTCCTCGCGCAGTTTCTCACCGGGACGAATGCCGGTAAACTCAATCTCGATGTCGCGGCCCGGTTCAAGGCCCGAAAGCCGAATCAGGTCTTCGGCCAGGTCTAAAATCCGCACCTGCTCGCCCATGTTGAGCAGGAAAGCCTCGCCGCCCTCGCCCATCGCCGCAGCCTGCAACACCAGGTGCACCGCCTCGGGAATGGTCATAAAAAAACGCTCCATGTCGGGGTGGGTAATCTGGAGCGGGCCGCCGGCGGCAATCATGCGCTTAAAAAGCGGCACAACTGAGCCGCGGCTGCCGAGCACATTGCCAAAACGGACGACCGAAAACGCATTGCCTGTGCGCCGGGCGGCATCCAGGACGACCATCTCGGCCATGCGCTTGGTTGCGCCGTAGACGTTGGCCGGGTGGACGGCTTTGTCGGTGGAAATCAGGACAAGACGCTCGACCCCGCACCTGTCCGCCGTTTCGACGACGTTGTGCGTGCCGAGAATATTGTTCGCTACCGCCTCCTCGACGTTGATTTCCATCAACGGGACATGTTTGTGCGCCGCAGCATGGAAAACCACCTGCGGCCTTTGCGCCGCGAAAACGGCCTCGAGGCGCTGACGGTCGCGCACATCGGCAATAACAGGGATTAGTTCGAGATGGGGGTAATCGGCCTTGAGTTCGAGCAATGCCTCGAAAATGGAATTTTCGCCATGCCCAAGCAAGACCAGTTCGGCAGGTTTCCAGCGCGCAATCTGGCGGCACAGTTCGCGTCCAATCGAGCCGCCCGCGCCAGTGACAAGAACGCGTTTGTCTTTGAGCGCCGCGCCAATCCATTCCTCGTGAATGCGGGCCGGTTCGCGCCGCAGCAAGTCGGTAATATCGACTTCGCGCAAGCGGCTGACGCTGACCTTACCGCCCAATAGTTCGTAAATGCCCGGCATGGTGCGGAAAGGAATGCCTTTCAGGCGGCAGACGTCCGAAACCAGGCGCACCACCCGGCCCGGCGCGGAGGGAATGGCGATAATGACTTCGTCCACATGGGTAATATCGACAATGTGCGACAGGTCTTTGATGGCCCCGATAACCGGCACACCCAGCAGGATTTGTCCGCGTTTGGCGGGGTCATCATCGAGGAAGCCGACCGGGTTCATATCGGTGTGGCGGCTTTTCTGCATTTCACGGACAACGAGCGCCCCGGCATCCCCCGCCCCGATGACGAGCACATCGCGGCGTTTGCCATCTGCACGCGGCATTTTGGATTCAGCCACAATCCGCAGGGCCAGGCGAGAGCCGCCGACCAGCACCAGAGACAGGAGCCAGTCAATCGCCAGCGCAGAGCGCGAGAAGCCCGGCCCAAAAGCCTGGAAAGAATACAAAATCAGGATAATCGCGCCGACAATCAGGGATGAGACTGTCACGGCGGCGGCAATCAGTTTCAGTTCGCTGATACTGGCATAAATCCATAGGCGTCGGTACAAGCCGAAGAAATAATAAACCAATGGCTTGACCAGCAAGGCAGCCGCAATCCACCACAAAGCGCCCTGCCAGTAATAGCGCAGAAAGTCTTCGAGCAGTTCGAGACGCAGGATATAACTGCCCATCACAGCAACAATGATGAGCAGGATATCGGTCAGGAGGACGTAACGGTTACGGAAGCGCATAAGGGAAATTCAGAAATCAGGATGCAGAATAAAGAATTTTTCCGATATTCTGCATCTTTTATTCTGCATTCTGCATTTGCTCCACCACTGCCCGAAGTCCATCCTCCAGCGAGGTCTGGGCTTTGAAGCCGAGGATTTTTTCGGCTTTGGCGGGATTGCCAAGCGAGCGGTAAATATCCCCAGCGCGGGGCGGGGCAAATTCGGGAGCCGGGGCATTTGGGAAGAAATCCATCAGGGTTTCGACCAGGTCGATGACGCGGATTTCGTCGCCGGTACAGATGTTGAAGACCTGGCCGGGCGCGTCGGGGTGTTCAGATGCCAGAAGATTGGCGCGTACTACGTCACCGACATAGATAAGGTCGCGGGTTTGGCCGCCATCGCCATAGATGGTGATGGGTTTGCCATCCAAAAGCCGCCGGGCAAATATTGGCACGGCAGCGGCGTACATACTGTCCGGGCGCTGGCGCGGCCCATAGACGTTGAAATAGCGCAGGGCCACCACGTCGAGGCCAAAGGAGCGGGTATACATTTCAGCGTAGAGTTCGTCTACGCGCTTGGATACAGCATAAGGGGAGAGCGGGCGCAACGGGGAATCTTCATCGAGCGGCATCCTGTCCAAATCCCCGTACACGGCGGCAGAGGAGGCCAAAACCACCCGTTTTACATCCGCCTTGCGGGCGGCTTCGAGCAGGATTTCGGTACCGTGCTGGTTGATTTCAAAACACGGCAGCGGGTCTTCCATCGATTGCGGAACGGAGACAAAGGCGGCTTCGTGAAAGATAATGTCGATGTCTTTGGCAGCTTTGGCAGCATCGTCAACGTTGCGAATGTCGCCTTCGAGAAGTTCGAAATGGCGCAAATTGGCAATTGTCACTAAGTTTTCGCGTTTGCCGGTCGAAAAGTTATCCAACACGCGCACAAAATCGCCGCGCTCAAGCAGGGCGCGGACGATGGTCGAACCGATAAATCCGGCACCGCCGGTGACAAGGTATCTTTTCATGCTATCTCCCGCTACGACTGAGTACAGTAGTAATCGTGCGTAAAATAATCAGAACGTCCATAAAAATGGAACGATGTTTGATGTAATACAGGTCGTATTCAAGTTTGATTTCAGTATCTTCAACGGTAGCGGCATAGCCATAATTAACCTGTGCCCAGCCGGTCAAGCCCGGCTTGACCATCAGGCGGGCGCGGTAGAATGGAATTTGCTTCTGGTATTTTGCCACCAACTCGGCACGCTCAGCCCGCGGGCCAACCATCGCCATTTCACCACGCAGGACGTTCCAAAACTGGGGGAATTCATCCACGCGGGTGCGCCGCAGGAACCCGCCAACACGAGTGACACGCGGGTCGTGCTCTTCGGCCATCTGGGCTTTTCCATCCACTTCAGCATCCTTAATCATGGTACGCAACTTGACCATCTCAAAATTTCGCCCGCCTTTGCCCAAACGAGCCTGGCGGTAAAAAATTGGCCAGCCGTCATCAAAAAGCATTGCGATAGCCAGAAACGGCAACATAATAAAGAACATGGATAGGCCAACCAGCGCGGCTAATATGTCGAGCAGACGCGAGGCAATCTGGTAAAAACCACTAGCACGGGCTTCGTCCACAAAAGAACGAATCACCCAGTCTGATTCGAGATGGTGAATCGGCACACGTCCCAACAGTTCTTCGTAGATGGTGCGCATACGAGTCACCTCGATGCCGCGCTCCTGGACATCCAGCAAGGTCTGGAAGGTTTGACCTCGCATTTCGCCGGTAATAGCAACAACAACATCTGAAATGTTCAAGCCTTCGACCAGGTCGAGCAGGCGGTCACTACCCGCAAAAACACGATAGCCTTCAAGCGATGTGCCTATTTTTTCAGGGTCGTCGTCAATGAAACCCACAAGGTTGAAAGGCGGAGGAGAGAGTTCCCTGTAAATCTGAGCCATGCTGCGTCCGTTTTCGCCTGCGCCGACAATCAACACCCGCCCTAGAAGGCTCTGGGATGTATAAAAACGAATATAAATCAGCCGCCATAGCAGGGTCAAAACAAAAGCAAGCACAAGAAAAGCCGCAACACCCCGGCGCGGCAATGAATTTGGCTCTTCGGTGGTAAAGAAAATCAACGCATAAGCGACCAGGCCAATGCCAGCCACCACCATCAACCCGCGTAAAGTTTTACGCCAGTTGGCTGCGCGATGCAGGTCATACAACTCGACCATCATCACCAGCCAGACTGCTGGAAACAGGTAATACCACCACTGCAAACGCCGCTGGAAAAACTCGAAAGAAAAATCGAGAGAAGAGTCGGCAATGGCCCAAAAATAAACCCCGCCAACAAAGGCGATGATGGCAACTATCAAGTCCCCCGTGAAAATCAGGGCTTTTTGTTCGCCAGGACGCAAGCGAAGGACAGGTTGTTTCAAGTTATCAGCAGCCATATCAGGGATTCCTCACTCCAAAGATCATGCTCCACAAGAATCCAAGCCCCCACGCAAAGTGCATGGTTGCAATGGCGAGCGGTAATCCCAAAATCAGTGGGAATTTTTTTAATTCAACAGCCTTTCGTATCCCTGCCAGCAACAAAACAAAAAAATATAAACCAAGTTGTACCGAAAACAGGAGGGCCGCCACTGGCACAAAAGGACCCAGGGCCAACAAAACAAACGCAGACGACACAAAAAGCGGCGGCAGGGCCTGCCGCCAACGCAAGGTGGCTGGATACCGGCGCAACATTTGCCACTTCCACAAACCGTAGCGCCAATACTGGCGCGCCAACTCGCCCAGGGACGCGCGCGAAAAATAACGCGAACGAATTTGTGGATTAAGCCAGACCCGCCCACCCGACTGGCGGATGCGGGCATTAAACTCGTAGTCCTCGTTGGTCAGCAGGGATTCGTCGAACTTTCCCACCTTATCCAGTAAATCGCGCCGAAACGCCCCAAACGGGACAGTGTCCACATAGGCCGATTCACGGGCGTGCCGATAAAGAGCATCCCCGACCCCGAGCGGATGAGCGGCAGCGACAGCAATCGAACGTGCCATCCAGGTGTCAGCTCCGGGATGAATCTCCCAAACCCCGCCAACATTTTCCGCGGTATCGGCAACCAGAGCCTGGACAGATTTCTCGATGTAATCCGGATGCGGCGCCGAGTGCGCATCCAGACGGACGATAATCTCCCCTTCCGAAGATTCTATCGCGCGGTTCAGGGCCGCAGGGATGGTGCGGGCGTTATTTTCGACAACCCGCACCGCGAGTTCAGGGTGCGCCTGCTGGAACCTGCCGATTTCGTCCAATGTCCCGTCGCTGGACGCACCATCAGCAATGACAACCTCCAGGGCATCGAGTGGGTATGTTTGCACCAAGAGCGCATCCAGCAAAGTGCGGATGCGCTTCTCTTCGTTGTAACAGGGGACAATCAGCGAAACGGAATGGGGCATTCGGGGCTTTCTCTTCACAAAAAGCGGGACAATCATTGGGCTTTCTGCGAAGGCTTATTTTACCACCATGCCGGCTTTTATTTTTTCAACGCAGTGGCTTCAATCTCGACCTGGGCGTTTTTGGGCAGCCCCGCCACCGCAATTGTAGAACGCGCAGGCGGGTTTTTCGGGAAAAACTCGGCGTAGATGGCGTTCATCTTGGGGAAATCGGCCATATCGCGCAGGAAGACTGTCGTCTTAACCACGAGCGAAAGACTAGAGCCTGAGGCTTCGAGTACATTTTTCAGGTTGGTCAGCACCTGGCGGGTCTGCGATTCGACATCCTCGCCAACCAGTTCATTGGTTGCCGGGTCGATGCCGGTCTGACCGGAACAAAAGACAAACTGCTCGGTCTGGATGGCGGTTGAATAAGGGCCAAGCGCCTTTGGGGCTTTGTCGGTTGTGATAACGATTCGTGACATGATAATCTTCTCCTGAATGGGATAGCGTGATTTTACATCAAAACTTGCTTGACATTCTTATGGGTTGCTAGTAAAATCACGCACGCTTAACAACAAAAGCCAATCGCCGAGATAGCTCAGTTGGTAGAGCACGCGACTGAAAATCGCGGTGTCGTCAGTTCGATTCTGTCTCTCGGCACTCCGGGCAAAAAACATCATTGCCCGACACGCGGGCGTAGTACAGTGGTAGTACGTCTCCTTGCCAAGGAGAAGGTCGTGGGTTCGAATCCCATCGCCCGCTCAAGTTGCTGGTTGAAGATTGAAGATTGTGGATTGTGCAGGCAATCGCCAATTTTCAATCAACAATCAGCAAGTTGTTTTTACGAAACATGGCGACGTGGCCAAGTGGCTAAGGCAAGGGTCTGCAAAACCCTGATCATGGGTTCAAATCCCATCGTCGCCTCTGTAAAAGCATTCAGGACAGGCTTAAGCCTGTCCTGTTTTGTTTGAGGAGACATCAAAGATAGGTTTTCAGGCTTCCTGTGCCATCCAGGGACAAATGCGGCGCTCAAGCCAATCCACGCCAAAGTACATGCCCAGCCCGAGCAGCGACATGGCGACCACACCCGCATACATGACCGGGTAATTAAGCAACGTGCTGCCCTGAAAATAAATGTAGTAACCCAGGCCACGCGTCGTTGCAAACAGTTCGGCAATATACAAAACAGCCACCGCCGTCCCCACCGACTGCCGGAGGGCGGTCAGGATGCCCGGAAGGCTGGCGGGAAGATACACGAAACGAAACAAAGCCCGCCGCCCCGCGCCCAGGCTACGCACCGATTGAATGAGTTCCGGGCGCAAACTGGCGGCCTGGTCACGCACCAACACAAGGATTTGGAAAAATAGGATGGCAAAGATGATAAATATTTTGGAGGTATCGCCAATACCCAGAAAGAGCAGGATGATGGGGACAAAAACCACCTTGGGGATTGGGTACAGCAGGTAAATCAACGGCGCAAACAAGCGGTTGAATCGCCTCGACTGGCCGAGCGCCAACCCTGCCGGGGCGGCAGTCAGGATGGCCAGGGCCGTCCCCGCAAAAACCCGCCACAGGCTGACGAGGAAATGAGACAGCAGCGCCCCGTTGGTCATGTCGCGCCAAAAAACGGAGGCAACCATCAGCGGCGATGGCAGGATGGGGCGGTTAATCAGCACAGCAAGCGCCTGCCAAGCAAAAAAGACAAACAAAAACGACAGGAACAGGTCGCGGCGACGGATTTTCATGGCTGCCTGACCAACCCCAACTTTTTCATCAGGACGGCGTGGCGCGAAGCAAGCCGAATCAGGGGGCTGGAGCGCTGCCGGATGCTTGTGGCAGACAGAATGGCAGATTTTAATGTCTCAGCGTCGTGGAAGTCTTGGTCAAGAATGAGCAATGCCTGCCCCAGTTCTACCAGCGTGTGCGCGTCCGACCCAACTGTGCCGGACAGTCCGTTTGCAAGGGCAAATGCCTCAGCCTGGGTATTTTCTTCTTCAAAAATACAACGCGCGTTAAACACTTCGATGGCATCCACCAGCGGGGCGATTTCGCGTAAGTGTTCCAGCGGCCAACCGCGCCGCTCGTCGAAAGGGTGGGAAACGCTGATGAAGGCTCCCTGCTCACGCAGGCGGCGGATTGTTTCGAGCGGGGTCAGGCGCGGCGGAATTTTCTCGGTTACAAACGCGGCCAGCAATTCGCCCTGGGTGGTCAGGATTTCCTCGCCGACGATGACCAATTCCGGGTCCAGTTTTTGGGCCGCCAGCGCCCCACCAATAGTGTTGTGGTCGGTCACGACCAGGCGGTCAATCCCCCGCAGTCGGGCAATCCGCACCAGGTCTTCAGGCCGGGTGACGCTGTCGTTCGAGTATATGGTGTGGCAATGAAATTCAAGGGTCGGCATGGTTAATCGGGCAAGCCGGAGGGCTTCAAGTCTTTAACATTCAGTTGCAGGGTGGTGCGTCCGTTATACTCGTTGGTTTCGAGCGTATACATCAGGTCGATACGCTCAGGCAGTTTGCCGGCCCAATCGCCGAGGCGAAAGGCAATCGCATCGAACGTAACCTTGCCGTCGCCAACAGTTAATTTCAGGTGTTTGGAATCAGCCCCGACGGCGCGATGGTTGACCACGCGCACATTGCGCGAAACAAAAACCGCGCCGGGGTTGCCATAGCCGGTCGGCTCCAGCAGGTCGAGCGATTTCAGCAAATCGGCGGTCATATCGGAGAGCGGCGCCTCGGCGTCAGCCAGCAGGCTATGGCGCAAGTCTTTGCCGTCCAGTTCGCGGGCGGCAATCTCTTTCAGGCGCGCTTTTAGCGCATCCAGTTTGTCGTTTTCGACGGTGAACCCGGCAGCGGCAGCGTGACCGCCATGACGCACCAGCAGGTCGGCACACTGGTCGAGAGCCTGGGTGATGTGAAATTCGGGGATGGAACGGCACGAACAACGCGTCTCGCCTTTTTCCGGGTCGCTGTGCCCGACAACGGACGGACGATAGTAGGCGTCAGTCAGTCGGGCGGCTGCCAGCCCGACCACCCCAGCGTTGAAATCTTCCTTGACGGCAAACAGGATTTTCGGCTCCGGTTCTTCCGCCAGGGCCAGGGTCTCAGCCTCAGCCTGGATTTTACGAGTCATCTGCTGGCGCTGACCATTCTGGACATTCAACTTTTGGGCCAGCGTCCCGGCTTCGAATAAATCGGTTGCGGTCAGGAGCCGGTAGGAATCAAGCGCCGATTCGAGCCGCCCGGAGGCGTTCAGGCGCGGGCCGAGCGCAAAGCCAATGTTGATGGCGGTTACTTTCTGGAGGGAGATATCCGAAACGGCCGCCAGCGAAAGCAAACCCTGACGGGCAGAATAACGCATCTGGCGCAACCCTCCGCGTACCAGGTGACGATTTTCACCGGTCAGCGGGGCCAGGTCGGCAACCGTACCCAGGGCAACCAGGTCGAGGTAGGAGGGCAAATCCAGAACCGCCGGTTTGACGCTGCGGTGCAGGGCCTGGACGATTTTATAGGCAATACCCACCCCCGCCAGGTATTTTTCGGGATACTCATCCCCCTCTTGCTTGGGGTTGATGACGGCCAGGGCCTGCGGAATCTCCCCGGCAGGCTCGTGGTGGTCGCTGATAATCAGGTCGAGGCCTATCGTTTTTGCGTGCAAGGCCTCGGCGGGAGAGCGAATTCCGCAATCCACGCTGATGACCAGAGAAACACCCTCAGCGCGCAGCAAATCAAAGGCCTCGATATTCAGTCCATATCCTTCATCAAAACGGTTGGGAATGTACTCACGCACATTGCCGCCCAGAGCGCGCAGGGCAGTCACCAACAACGCCGTCGCCGTGACACCATCCACGTCGTAATCGCCATAGACGGCAATTTGTTCACCCGCCTCAAGCGCATACTGGATGCGCTCGACAGCCTTGCGCATATCCTTCATCTGGAAGGGGTCGTCGTCGAAAGTGAGATTGGCGCGCAAGAAATCTTCGGCAGTCTCACGAGTGCCGATGCCGCGATTGTAGAGCACCTGGCGCAAGACCGGCGGATGGGCGGCCAGGGCCAGGTCGGCCTGGGGAGTCAATGGGGGTGGGACAATCCAGCGTTTTGAGTGGGTCATGGCGGCGAGTATATCATGCCCGGAACGGGTATCATGCCCGGAACGGGTATCATGCCCGATGGGCCAGAAGAGCCGGAACGAATGTATAATAAAGAAAAAGAGCCGGAGGCCGCCATGTATACCCTGCAACCCGACGAAAAGACCACCCCAATCATGGTTTACAGCCACGACAAACTGGTGCGCGGAGAGGTCGTTACCAAGGACACCATCATGGTAAGTCGGTTGATGCGCACACCCGCCGCGCCGGTATTTTTTCACCTGCTCAAAGCCAACGTGGTCAGCCTGGGCGGCGGCGCGCCGCGCGTCAATAATTTTTCAGAACTGTATTTCCCCACAAACCAGTGCCTTGCCTATCACATGACACCTCCACAGCAAGACACGCTGGACTATGAAGCCAACGAACAAAACCGCCTGATGTTGCCGGTCAGCCTGATGGCGGGGCCATTTTTACTGCAAGGGAAAATCCGCGTCTCGGCCCAACTTGACCTGACCTCGACGCTCGAGGGCATGAGAACCCCGTGGCTTTCCTTATACGAAATCACAATTACCAGCCCGGCCCTGCCACAATTGCGGCTCGAAGTGCCGATGGCACTTGTCGAAGCCACCCATGTCAGTTATGGCTTTGAATAATAGCAGCCCGACGAATGATTGACTATGCGAAAAGTTTTACTTTTCATTCTCCTTTCCCTGGCACTGACCTGGCTGCCGCTCCAAAACGCCGCCGCCGACACCGGCCCAAAACCGGGCATGGAGTTTGAGTTTATTTACGAAACCACCGAAAAGCCCCTGACCATTCTGGATGGCCTGCAATACGAATGCCGCCAGCCCGATTGCAGCGACGCCCGCCCTCTGGAAGACGCCGGGCCTCAGGGTTTTCGCTGCTACGAAACGACTTGCTCTTCCATCGCTTACGGGTATAGCGATTACCATACTCTCGAACTGACATTTTCTGACGGCAAGACCCGCCTGAGCAATGTTTTCAAAACGGCCGGGTTCAACAGTGTCTACAAAGTCACCGTGCGAGAAAACGACCTGCTGGTCGAACCACGCCTGCTCAACCCTTACA
>JAGVAO010000212.1 GCA_020060235.1 Anaerolineales bacterium
GTCGAGTAATCTGCTATGAGTAATGAATCTGAATCGCAAATCGAATCGAGATTAACCCACGCCTTCGAGCGGGTGACGCCTTCGCGCGCTTTTGTCAACACCGTGCGCGAACGCATCCAAAATCCCAGGCCGCAAGTGCTGGTCGAGAAGTTTTCGCACAAAAAGCGCGGCGTTTTGCTGGCCCTGGGCGGGGTGCTTTCCGCCAGCTTGCTCATCCTGACCCTGGCCAGGGTTTTGTATTACCTGCTTGGCCGTTCGAAGCAAACCATTTAGCCGAAATTAACGACAAAGAGCGGGCTGTCCCTTTGGGGACAGTCCGCTCTTTTAATTCGGGGAAACTATGCTGCCAGACGCTGCTTCTTCCAACGCCTTGAGATTGCCCATGCGCCAGGGAGAAAAACCAGGCCGGCGGGCAGCAGGCTGCATCCACCCGGGGTCTCATCGGGAGGGGCAACCGGCTCAACAGGGGCATCGAGCGTCGCCGAAGGCGCAGCCGTAAGCGTGGGGGCGGCAGTCGGAGGCACTTCGGTAGCAGATGCGGAAGTCGGTGTGGGCGTGGGTTGGTCCGGCATCCCAACCGGGTCGGGCAGGTCTACAGGCAGGCGGGTATCCAGAGTGGCGCGTCCGCCGGTCGCCCAGTAAAACGGCATATAAAAACGCAAGGGGCTATTACGGCCGCTTTCCGGCGGGTTTTTGGTTGTCAGGTGGTAAGACATCAGCGAGGCGTAGGCATAACCGGCTTCATTGAACGGAATATCCTGCACGACAATATAGGCAAGGGTAAATTCTTTGGGGGAATCTTCATGAGAAGGTTGGCGCGGCCCACCCTCGGCGCGCATAATATCTTCGATGGTAATCGCTGTATAAGATTGTGCGCGTACTGTCTTTTTGTCATAAATATTCGGTTCGGTCAAAATATGCACAGGAGGCACTTCTTCGGGCGGAATTAACCCCATGACATACAATTCCAGCGGGGAATATGGCTGGTTGGTATTCACGGTTATGTTATCAACATACGACCAGGTTTCGTTACCGTTATACTGAAAACTCCCAGCGCCAAAAGTCTTATCATCATAGAATAAGCCCATTTGCCCGCCGATGTCTGCATTTTCATACCAATGGCCCATCACAGAAATACCGTGATACAAATTGCTATTGTCCACCAGCCCAAGGCTTTTGCCAATGTCCATGCCCCAGATGTGCCCAAGTTCGTGGTCCATCACATCCAGGCCGCCAAACGAGTTGTAAATTGCCCCGCGTAAGCGTCCGTCCGAGCCAAAAGTCTGGGCGTTATTAAAAATCGGCAAGCCAATATTCTTGACATCGTTGGAGACGCGCACGAGATAGGGAATATTTTCACGAAAATCCATCCGACGCCATAACTGCAAACCGGGTGTAACCATAGCAATGTCAAAATCATCCGCAAAGACGCTGTATAGTTTTCGATAAGCGTTGAAATTTGTAACACCACAGGTCAACTCGGAAAGAGGATAGCCATCCAACACTTCGCTTTTTGGGTCTTCAATGAAAAAGGCGTAAGCGGTTGCGCTCAGACCATCGCCAAAATCTTTGACTTCAAACACGCCGCGATATTTGTTTGCAACCACGCCCACGTTGATTGGAAACCAAGAGTTGGCAAAACGACCATCCTCAAATTCAAAACGGGCATAATAGTTAACGGTTCCGTAACCCCAATTATTAACGCTGCAACTAGCGGTCATTCCTGAACGAGTAAAAACCCGGTCGCCCGCCTGGCGGTCGCCGTTTTCGCCATTGTCAAACATTTCGCCATAGGTCACTGCCGGGGCGTTATCGTCCCGCACAGAAATGCCGCCGCTTGGGTCGGAAATAAACACGCGCTTGACATCCGCCCTGCCAACAATGGTCACTTCAATGGTCAGCCCGCCACGCTCATCGCAGAACAGGACGCCCGGCGTGGTGCGCGCGTAAAAATTAGACTTCGGGAACTCGGTGGACGACTGGGCTTGGACATGAAAAACAGACACCGCCGAAAAAACCACCAGCATGATACAGGTGATAAAGAAGAAACGCTTCATTACAACCGGCCCTCCTGAACCAAACAGGCTAATTTTGGTAAACATTGTAATAGTTGTATGGTAGCAAAAAAGAACTCGTTCCACAACAACGAGTTTTTTGTTGCCTGCCGGGACGGTTATTCGGCCAGCAGCGTTTGGGCGATAAACTCGGCCTCTTTAACGAGGTCAAGGCCGGCGGGTAGTTTGAACTCTTCGTTGACGCGCAAGGTCAGGTAGGCCGCCGACTGGCGGGCCGCCTCGGGCTGCGATACATCCCCCATCAACATTTTGAGAAGGTCGTAGGCGCTGGGATTGCTGATGGATTTCCCCCGGCGGCGGTAATACTCTCGGATGGCGACCCCGGCAGCGCGGCGCGCGCACACCCGCGCCTGACCTTCGTTTTGACGCTGGCGCGCGGCGTCGGCCATTTCGAGTTCCTTCAGGTAGTCGGTCTTCCAGTCGCTCATGGGCGCATTATACCCACAACCGCATTCTTTGCGGTTTGTTTCAGATATAATGGGCGAAAATAAGGAGAAATTATGAAACTGCGCCTTGCCTTCATTATGCTTGCACTTGTCTCTCTGACCCTGGCCTGCGGGTTTGAAATGCCTTCGGCTGAAACAACCCCAGAGGCCGCCGCGCCTGAACCGACCCAGGCCTGCCCTGAACAGGCCGAAGCCCCGGCCTGCCCCGGCGCCGATGAGCCTTTCCTGGTGAGCGGCTCTTTTACTTATAGCAACAGCATTATTACCGATTATTACGACCAGCACGCCGTTGCGCTGGTTGATATGTACGCTTTCATCATCCGCGACAAGGAGTGGGAAATCCCGGTCGCTTCTCAAACCCTGGGCTACCTGAACATCGACATGGAAGCCATGACCGGCGAGTATGTGCTGCAACTGCCCGCCCGCCCCACCGGCACCCTGGCCGATGTGGATAACGACTCCAGCGAAGATACCGGCGTGCAGGTTTTTGTGGTGGCCTACTGGCCGAACCTGACCGGCGGCCCTTACTCGGAAGGCGATGACCGTTCGAGCGGCTGGCCTTCGTACCTGGCGTCCATCCGAACGGACACGAACAACCAGCACGAGGTGCTGGGCGGCAAACTCATCGTCTGGTCGCCGGATGGAGGGCAGAATTTCCCGACCGGCTTTGGAGAAGACGGCTTGCTGTTCACCGCCGACGACCCGGTTGGGCCTATCCCGGCGGGATATACGATTGTAGACCTGGACAGCGAACCGTTCGATTTTCACAAAGAAACCGAACCGGAACTGGCCCTGTTCGAGCCGACTGATGTAGGCATCAAGGATTTTGCTGACCTGACTTATACCGAGTCTTTCGACCAAATGTTTGAATTCGTCAAAATCAATTACGCCTTCAACGGCATCGAAGGCAAGCAGCCTGACTGGGACACTCTCTATGACGACCTGAAACCGCGCGTCGAGCAAGCCCAACGAAACCGCGACCCGAAAGCCTATTACGAGGCATTGCGCGATTTTACCTGGGCCTTTAAAGACGGGCATGTCGGCCTGTCTGCGGGCAATTATTTCAACCAGGATTTCACCGACCGAACGGCTGGTGGATATGGGTTTGCCGTCCGCGAACTGGACGACGGCACGACGGTCGCCATGTTCATTACCCCCGACAGCCCCGCCGCCCAGGCCGGGATGAAGGTCGGCGCAGTCGTCACCCAATTCGGCGGCCTGCCAATTGGCGAGGCGATTGGCGCGACCCAGCCTTTTGTGATTTCTTCGAGCGATTTTGCTCACCGCTACCAACAGCAGCGCTACTTCCTGCGTACCGCCATCGGAACACAAACGGAAGTGACCTTCCAAAACCCCGGCGAGGCGGCCAAAACCGTCACACTGACCGCCAGCGGGGAGCGCGACTCTTTTGCGCGCACTTCACTTTATTACAATGTTGACTTCGATAATATGCTGCCGGTCGAGTTCGAAATCATAACCGAGGGCAACGTTGAAATCGGCTATATCGAAATCAACAGCAATTACGACGACCTGGGGCTTATCGTCAAACTGTTCGAGCGCGCCCTGAAAACCTTTGAAGCGCGGGAAGTTGCAGGCATCATCATCGACATGCGATTCAACGGCGGCGGGGCCAACCTGGGCCTGGCCGGCTTCCTGACCGACATCGAAATCCCGATGGGGCAGTTGGAATATTACAGCGAAACAACCGGCCAGTTCGAGCCGCGCGGCCTGCCCGATAAGGTGATTGGCAACCAGAACCAGTACGAGTTCGACAAAATGGTCCTGCTGGTCGGCCAGGCCTGCGCCAGCGCTTGCGAACTCGAGTCTTACGCTTTCAGTCAGGTTCCCGGCATGATTACGGTGGGGATGTACCCGACCGCCGGGGTTGAGGCCGAAGTGGCGCGTGGACAGTTCAAGCTGCCTGAAGGATTTGCCATGCAAATCCCGACCGGGCGCATGACCCTGCCCGATGGCTCGATTTTCCTCGAAGGCGTGGGCGTCCTGCCTGATTTGCGCGTTCCGATTACCCTCGAAACCGTCACCACTGAAGAAGACGTGGTGCTGCAATACGGCATCCGCGCTGTTTTGGAACCTGCCGGGGCGGGCATTACCCCCGAGAAAGACCCAAGATTGCTCAGCCCGGCCCAGTCGCAATCGGCGCTCTCATCGAGCAACGCCATCCAACTGGAAGAAAAAGCCCGCGAAACCTATGGCGCCGAAGAACTGGCGGTCATGAACAAGACCTTCCCTTACACCATCGTGCTTGGCAAATCCGAACCGCTGTTCTGGATATGGGGCTGGTGCGCAAAAGACCAAGACACCCTGGATGAGAATTTCACAAAAATCGAACTGACTTTCACCCTGAACGGGAAAGACATTCCCCTCGAGCAGTTCGCGGCAATTGACTACCAGCCCAGCAACGGCCTGGCCTGCCGGGCTTACTTCGTCCAGGTGACCGACTTCGCGGGCGGCGAACACCACCTGAGCACCACTGTCGTCTTTAGCAGACCTGTCAACGACGGCACGGAAACCTACCCCGCAGGCCAGCAAGTTTTCGACTATACGGTTTACATCAAGCCGTAATACGATGGACAAAACACCCGAACCCCGGCAAGAAATCTACGCAGCCTGCGGCGGGCGGCTCGACCACCCCGCGCGTTACCCTTCCGCGCTGTACAAGGGACAAAGGGTATATTTCTGCACAAAGGCCTGCCTGAAGGCTTTCGAGAAAGACCCCGAACGCTTTATGGCCGGTGAAATCGAGCACCCTACCGAGGAAGAGTGAAAGAAGCACCGAAAGGCAAAGCCATGAAACACCTAATCCCGCGCCTGTTTCTCCCACTGCTGCTGGGTTTGACCCTCAGCGCCTGCGACGCTGTGCTCGATGAACTCTTCCCCACCCCACGGCCGGTTGTGGTAGCCGATACGCCCATACCAGGTACGCCCACCGCCACACGCGAACCCCTGCCGACCCGCACATCGACCCCCACCCTTACACCCGCCCCAACCCGGCGTTCTCCCTTCCCGGTCGGGGTCGGGACGGCCCTGCCCGACATGGGCTTTCCAGTCATCGGCACGGGCAATGCGCAGGATTTGAAACCCGCCTTCACGATTTCAAGCCAGCGCCGCCAGGCCTTTGTCGTCAGCCATGACCAGCTATCCATCGTCATTGCCTCCGAGCAGGGAATCCGGGTCTTCAACCGCCAGGGCGGGCAGGTTGCCCACTGGCCTGACCTGCGCCTGTTCGATATTCCCTGCCAGAACTGTCTGTCGGTCAACGCCGATGTGTCGATGCTTGCCATACTGGCGCGCGCCGAATTGGGCTGGCAGGTTCAGGTATATGACATCGTAGATGGCGCGCCCAGCCTCTACAAAACCTTCGACGTTGAGCAGGATTTCCGCTATGCCGCCAACCCGGCCCACGTTGCGCTTTCTCCCGACGGCAAACTGCTGGCCTATGGGCCGGGCGACCGCCCCTTTGTCGTCGTAGATTTATTCACCGAAGAACAACTTTTCAGGTCGAGCAGCCCGGTCAATTCGCTCGAATTTTCACCCGCCGGAACCCTGCTCACCGCCCGGCGCGGACGCGAACTACTGGTCTGGAGGGTGGACAACCTGCGGGCGGGCTTCCAGAACCTGCTGCTGCCGACCGAAAACAGCCCGGTTGCCATCTCAAGCGACGACGCGAAACTGGCCATCGGGCTTTCCTCCCGACTGCGGATTTACAGCACAGAACGCCTGCGCATCGAGCGGGAGTTTATCATCCGCCCAACCTATGTCATTGACCGCGAGTGGCAACTGGCCTTCGACGATGAAACCAACCTGCGCGCCTACGGCCTGCGCTGGGACAACCGCGCCCAGAGCGGCATCGTCACCCACGTTGAGTGGGACACAACCAACCCTGAACCACAGACCCTCGAAGATATCGAAACCACCTTGCCGGATGCCCAGTCCGCCTTCTGGGGCATCCTTTTCGCCGAGCAGCTCCTGCCCAGCGGACTCGAGCCGGGCGACTACCGTGCGATACGCTTCGTCGGCAGCGATACCCTGCTTGTCAACGGATTAAGCGCAGCCTGCTGGCTGCGCCTGCCCACCGGCGAATCGACCTGCCAGAGACAGGATGGCGGCCTTCTCCACGCATCCGACGCCCAGGCCCTGCAAGAGCGACGCGAAACTTACAACACCCTGCTGGTCAATCCCAACGAGGATGTTCTTTTCTCGCTCGACCCCAACCCGATTTACTGGGTCAACCGCACAGCAGACATTGTGCTGGTAGACGTTAAAGGCACCACCACCGACCTGTATGGCCGCGACCGAACCCTGCCTGCCCAATCGGTGCCGGGCATGTTCCGCTCGGCAGCTGAAAATGCCAGTACGCTGGTCTTCCTGACCCGCCAGCGCACCGAACTGATGTACATGACCCTGGTCGAAAAAGACAGCCTGCGCGCCATCTTCCAGAAACGCGAAACCCGCCTGTTCAAACCGCTGGCAATGGCGCTGGACGGCGGCATCTACTTCCTGCGCGAGGACAGCGACCGCAACCAGGCCATTCTCAAATACATCCCGCCCGGCACCGATAACGTCGTCGACTTGATGCGCATCGACCTGCAAGCTGAACCGCAGGCCATGTCCTTATCGCCGCAAAACACCCTTGCCATCGGGATGCAAGACGGCAGCGTGGCAATTGTCTCGCTCGACGCCCTGGCCTACGACTACTTCCAGGCCATGCAAACCCCGGTCGGGGCGCTGGCCTTCAGCCCCGATGGCCGCTACCTGGCAGTCGGCGGGCGGCAGGGCATCCACGTTTTCACCGTGCGCCCGTAACTCGCGATGAAGCGCGACCTTTACCTGGCCCGTCCCTACCTGAACGCTGCCGGAAGCCTCGGCTTCGACCCGGCGCGTTACGCCAGGCAAGAGAACGCCCTGCAACTGGGCGCATTTGTCACCAACCCCCTCAGCCTGAGGGCGCGCCAACCGGCGGCAAACCCGCAATTGCTGGAATATGCGGGCGGATTCCTGGCCCATAGCGGGCTGCCCAACCCCGGCCTGGATGCCACCCTCAAGCGTTATGCCCGCAAGTGGCGCGACTCCCCGACGCCTGTCATCGTTCACCTGATGGCTGACCGGCCCGAAGAGACCGCCCGCATGACCCGCCGTCTCGAGACAATCGAAAACGTGATGGCCGTCGAGATGGGCTTCGCCCCCGGCCTTTCAGACGACATCCTGCGCTACGCGCTCGATATGTCGCTGGGCGAACTACCCATCATCATGAGCCTGCCGTACGAACGGGTTTTGAACCTCGGCCCATCGCTGGTGCAGGCAGGGGCCAGCGCAATCGGCCTTGCCCCTCCGCGCGGCGCGCTCTACCGCGACGGCAAACTGACCAGCGGACGCCTTTACGGCCCCGGCTTGCTCCCGCGCAGCCTTGAAATCGTCCATGCAGCGGCGCGGCTGGGGCTGCCGGTCATCGGCGCGGGCGGGGTATATTCAATGCAAGACGCCGAGGCCATGCTGGTCGTCGGCGCCCTGGCGGTGCAATTCGATTCGGTTCTCTGGAAGCCAGAGATGGGTTGAGTTTTCCGGTTGGCTGCTACTCCCCCACAAACCAGAAACTTTCTTCATAATTGTATTTCGCGGCGTATTCCTGCGCAATCAGCGGGACACGCCGCACCAGGTTTTCCTGCGCTTCGGGGATATTAATCCAAAACGAGAAGGTGCCAATCATGCTGGCAAGGTATAGGCCTTCGAGCAGGGACTGCCAGTTGCCGGGCAAGGACATGTGTTCCTGGTAGGTTTCGAGCAGCAGCGGGCGCAGGTCTTCGCGCGTATCTGAAAGCGCAATCGCCAGGTCGAACAGGTACGGCCCAAACGCACTGAGCGAGAAATCTATCAGCGAGAGTTTGCCTTTGCGGTAAATGAAATTGCCCTTGTGGAGGTCACCGTGCAGCAGCCCCCAGGTCTGGCGCGTTTTTCGCAGGCCTTGCAGGTGAACTGACAGGGTTTCAAGCGCGGATTCAAATTGCCTGAAGTCGCTATACGCAATCCGCCCGTCGTCGATGGCCGGGCGCAGGCTTTCGAGTGTTTGCCAGAAGGCGTCCATGCCGCGCTCGGGCCGGGTGAAGCCTTTCGGAAGCCGCCAGCGGCTGGCGTGGCGGTGCAGGCGTCCGATAAGGCTGCCTGCCTGCCGGACGGTTTTTTGGCTCTCGTGCGCCCGAGTGTAGTCTTCGCCGTCGAGCCAGGTCAACAGCGAGGCGTTGAGGGGAGTCCGCTCCCACTCAAGGCGGGTGACGCGCTCTCCCGCGCGGTTACGCACCCCGGCGGGGACAGGAAGCCCGGCGCGTTTCAGCCCATCCAGCCAGGTCAGTTCAGACTCTATCATGGCCGGGTCTGCGCCGTGCTGGCCCATTTCGACAGTCAGGGGGCTGTGCAGGCGCAGCAGGAACGTTTTGCGCGGTTTGGCCTGCACACGATAAGTAACGTTTTCGCTGTGCTGGATGAATTGGAAGGAAGCGCCCGGCAGGTCGTAAGCGGACAGGGCTTGCCCGGCGAGGGTGTCGAATTCGGCGGCCATGCCAGCATTGTAGCACAATCTGCCCGGCGGGGATAATTGCGGGTATACTCTGGAAATCTTCACCCCTCATTGGAGGCAGCCTTGATTCCTGGCCTGGACGGCTTACGCGCCATTGCTTTTTTGTTTGTGCTGCTGGTTCACACTGATTACTTTTTGTTTGGCTGGACGGGTGTCCTGCTTTTTTTTGTGCTTTCGGGTTTCCTGATTACCGACATCCTGCTGCGGATGAAGGAATCGCTCGGCGCACGCGATTTTTTCTACAAGTTCTACGGACGGCGTTTCCTGCGCATTTTCCCGTTGTATTATTTTTACCTGTTCCTGATGTTGGGGGTGACAGCGCTTTTTATCGCGCTGGAATATCGGCAAAATACCATGTTGCTCTACCAGGAGCAGATGCCTTACGGGCTGTTGTATATCTATAATTTTTTCCACGCCGGGGCGGGGTATGTCGAGTCGCGCTTTATTACCCACTTCTGGTCGCTCTCGGTGGAGGAGCAGTTTTACATTTTCTGGCCGCTGGTCATCTTCCTGACTCCGCGCGATAAATTGAAGCCCGTTTTGCTGGCGGCAATTTTTGCCGGGCCGCTTTTCCGCGCCCTGACCGGGATGGTCTACAACAGCGGCAGTTTTTCATTCCTGTACCCGAACACGGCAGTGGGGGTGTATGTGCTGCCTTTTTCGCACATCGACGCGTTTGCAATGGGGGCGTATATCTCGCGGTTTGAGATTCCGAAGGCGCGCCTGCAACTGCTGGCGATGGCCATCATCCTTCCGGCTGCCGGGCTGGGGATGGAATATTTCCTGCGCGGGGAAGTGGCTTTCTTCTCATCGCTCGGGTATCAATACCCGCTTGGCAACGGCCTGCGCCACATCTGGGGTTATACGTTCATCGATTACACCTTACTGCTAGTGATTTACTGCGTGGTGCGCGAGAAGATGTGGGTGAACTGGCTCGAATGGCCGGTGCTGCGCTATCTCGGAAAGATTTCTTACGGCCTGTATGTGTACCACTTTGCCATGACCTGGTTTGCGGCGCGCATTGTCGCGGATGTTTTTGAACTCCCCTACGAAATCGGCAAACCCTGGATTTTGGTACTGACTTTCCTGATGAGCGTTGCGGCATCCGCGCTGACGTATCGCTGGCTCGAAAAGCCGCTGCTGAACCTGAAAGACCGTTATTTTTCCCTAAAACCCAAAGAACAAAAATCGGCAGTAAATTAATTCGCGTGAATTCGGGATAAGGTTTTTGGACATGATTTTGTTCAAAAATTTTCACGCAAAGGCGCAAAGTGCGCAAAGAAAACACAAAAACTTGGCGGCCTTTGCGGCTTTGCGCGAGAAAAAGCACAATATCTAGACTAGGTTTTTTATTCCGAACTGAAGTTAATTCATGCGTAAGGCGGGATATTAGAATTGAAAAAAGCGGGATAGCATCCCGCTCCACATTGCTTGCTTTACAGCCGCTAAAACCTAATCTTCCACATAGGGCACATACTCGGCGCGGGCAACGCCTTGCTCGAAAGCCTTCTGGGCAACGGCGCGGGCAACGGCCTTGTGGACTTCCTTGTCGAGCGGGTTGGGGACGAGGTCCGAACCGGTAGCCTTGTCGGCAATCGTCTGGGCGGCGGCGGCCAGCATTTCGTAGGTGATTTCACGGGCGTTGGCATCGACCGCGCCGCGGAAAATGCCGGGGAAACCAAGCACGTTGTTGACCGATTTACCGTCGGCGGCAAAAATCGCGCCTTGCGCCAGGGCCACTTCAGGCTCGATTTCGGCGTTGGGGTTGGAAAGGGCCAGGATGATTTGTCCCTTGCGCACCATTTCAGGCTTAATCAGCCCCGGCGCGCCGGTGGTGGCGATGACGATGTCACAGGTTTCCATGATTTCAGCCAGGCTGGAGGGCTTTCCGCCCGCCTGGGCAAGGCGGTCGAGCGCGCCCTGGTTCAAATCCGCGCCCCAGACCGGGTTGCCGGTCATGCGCATCAGCATTTTGGCAGTGGCGTATCCGGCGGCGCCCAGGCCGATTTGGCCGATTTTGGCGCTGGAAAGATAAACGCCAGTCTGGCGAGAGGCAACCATCAGCGCGGCGGTGGTGACGACGGCCGTGCCGTGCTGGTCGTCATGCAGGACGGGGATATCGAGCATTTTTTGCAGGCGTTCTTCAATCTCGAAACAACGCGGGGCGGAGATATCTTCCAACTGGATGGCGGCAAAGGTCGGGGCAATGTTGGCAACCGTGCGGATGATTTCGTCGGTGTCTTTGGTGTTGAGCAAAATCGGGATTCCCGACAGGCCGACCAGCGACTCCATCAGCATGGCTTTGCCTTCCATGACCGGCATCCCTGCCAGCGGGCCGATGTCGCCCAGGCCAAGCACCGCTGTGCCGTCGGTGACAATCGCCACCATGTGGCTTGTGGAAGTATAAAGACGCGCCAGTTGCGGCTCGCGGGCAATTTTGAGACAGACCTCGGCAACGCCGGGGGTATAAACCCGCCGCAGGATGGGCAACGAAGTAATCGGGTAGCGCGAGCGGATGGCGATTTTGCCCTTGACGTGCATTTCGAGCACTTCGTCGCGCACCTCGACCACCCGAACGGTGGGATGGCCGCGCATGGCGGCAAGAATGGCTTCCATCTGCTCGGGGGAATCGGCATAAATGGAAACATCCCTTTCGACATGCAGGGATGTTTCGTTCAGGAGTTGGATTGCGCCAACACTGCCGCCGGCTTCGGCAATCAGGGTCAGCAAACGCGCCAACGCGCCTACGCTTTGCTCGTTGATGAAACGAACCGTGCGCATCACTTTTGGCTCCCGGGTCATATTTATATCCTTTCGAGCAGGTCAAAAATTTGGGAATGGCTTTGGATTACGGGACAATCGGCTTCGGGGAAAACCCCGGCAGGGTCGAACAAAACCGGCTGCAAACCGGCTTCGCGCGCGCCAAGCACATCGGCGTAGTAATTGTCGCCGACATAGAAAGCTTCTTGCGGCTCGACTTCGGCGCGCCGGGCGGCATGCAGGAAGATTTGCGGGTCGGGCTTCCAGGAATTGACCTCGCCAGCCGCCAGGGAAAAATGAAAGTGAGCCGCAATATTTTTCTCGCGCAGGTAATGGTCGAAGGGCTTGTCGCGGTTTGAAACCACCGCGAGGATGTATCCCTGTCGGCGCAGGTTTTCAAGGGTCGGCAGGATTTCATCGAACAGGTTGTCTTCAGGCAGGTAGTGTTCGCCCATAAAGTCGCTGATTTGCGGGGCAAACGTATCGGCGCAATCGTCCGAACAGCCGAGGGCTTGCAACTGCCGCCAGGAATAATGCCGCCAAAAGTCCCGGCTTTCGTCGCCAAAACGGGCCAGGTCGGCGCGCAATTCATTTGAGGTGGCCCAGTAAGCGTGTTCCCAGCGGGCCGAACGCAGGCGGTCTTCGCGGGTAATCGAAAGGCCGAGGCGCAAGGCTTGCTCGGCAAAAAAGTCGCGCCCGGCGGGCTGGTTGTAGCGCAGGGTCCCGTCGAGGTCGTAGAAGATGGCTTTGGGTGCAGGCATAGGTTGATTTAATGGTATCCAGGCGGCGGGAGGGACGCTCGGCGTTACCCGCCTATCTCGTTCATGGCCCGGTTGAGCGGGATGTAGCCCTGGTCGAGGCCGTGTCCCCAGGGTTTGTTCCAAACCCCATCCAGAATCATCTGGCGCAGTTCTTCGAGGCTGGCGCCGTTGCGCAGCGGGGTAAGCAGGTCGATTTCCTTCTCGCGCAGCAGGCACATACGCAGGACGCCGTCAGCGGTCAGGCGGGCGCGGGTGCAGGCCGAGCAAAACGGGACAGTGACGGAAGAGATGAAACCCAGTTCGCCCTTCGCGCCGCGAATGCGATAGATGCGCGCTTCGCCGTCGTAGCGGTGGTCGGTTTCGAGCGGGCCAAATTCGCTCTCGATTTTGGCCTGGATTTGGGCGGCGGTGACAACCTGCTGGGTCTGGACGTCGGTGACGCCCGCAAAAGGCATCATCTCGATGAAGCGCAGCTGCCAGGGGCGGTCAAGGGTGACGGCTGCCAGGTCGATGACGTCTTCCTCGTTATAGCCCTTGACGACCACCGCGTTGAGTTTGACCGGGGTCATACCGGCAGCCTCGGCGGCCAGGATGCCATCCCAGACCTGCTCCAGTTTGCCCCAGCGCGTCAGGCGCTTGAATTTTTCGGGGTCGAGGGTGTCGATACTGACGTTGACGCGCTGCAACCCGGCTTCGGCCAGCGGCTTCGCCAGGCGGTCGAGCAGGATGCCGTTGGTGGTCATCGAGACATTGCGGATGCCGGGCGTGGAGGCGATTCCACGCACGATTTCGACGATGTTGGCGCGCACGGTCGGCTCACCGCCGGTCAGGCGGATTTTGTCGAAGCCCAATTCGGCAAACAGGCGCGCAAACAGGAAAATTTCGTCGTCCTGCATCAGTTCCGCGTTGGGCCTGAAGGTCTGGTCTTCGGGCATGCAATAAATGCAACGCAGGTTGCAATGGTCGGTCAGTGAAATGCGCAAATAGTGAATTTTTCTGCCAAAACGGTCGAGTGCCATTGTTACCTCATGGTTTGATTTACCAGTAAGAGATAAATATTATACCCGCCTGTCTTACTGCGCAGGCGGGTCGGTCATCACAGATTTATTGGACAAATGTTATATCCAGGTTGGCTCTTCGTAGACCCCCAGGGCCTCCTTCATAACGCCTATCATTTCGCCCAGGGTGGCGTAGGCGCGGACGGCTTCCAGGATGTAAGGCATGGTGTTTTCCGTGCCCTGGCAAGCGATGCGCAGGCGGTCGAGCGCCTGGCCCACGCGGCCGCTATCACGCTCGCGGCGCACCTGCTCGAGGCGCGCGACCTGGCGCTGGTAGCCTTGCGGGTCCATTTCCAAAAGCGGAACAGAAGGCGTTTTACCATCCACATAGGCGTTAACGCCCACGATGCGCCGGTCGCCGCTGTCAGTTTCGCGCTGATAGCGGTAGGCGGCGTCTGAGATTTCGCTCTGGAAAAAGCCTTTGTCGATGGCCGGGAGCACGCCGCCCAGGTCTTCGATGCGCCGGAAGTAATCATAGGCCTGGGCCTCGATTTCGTCAGTCTGGGCTTCAACAAAGAACGAGCCGCCCAACGGGTCGACGGTATTGGTCACGCCGGTTTCCTCGGCGATGATTTGCTGGGTGCGCAGGGCGATGGTGACAGCCTTCTCGGAGGGCAGGGCCAGGGCTTCGTCGAGGCTGTTGGTGTGCAGGGATTGCGTCCCGCCCAGCACGGCGGCCAGGGCCTGGATGGCGACGCGCACCACGTTATTTTCCGGCTGTTGGGCGGTCAGCGAAACCCCGGCAGTCTGGGTGTGGAAGCGCATCAGCCATGAGCGCGGATTTTTGGCCCCGAACGTTTCGCGCATCTCACGCGCCCAAATGCGCCGCGCGGCGCGGTACTTGGCGATTTCCTCGAAGAAGTCGTTGTGGGCGTTGAAGAAGAAGGACAGGCGCGGAGCGAAATCGTCCACATCCATGCCGCGCGCGATACCCCAGCGGACGTATTCCAGACCATCGGCCAGGGTGAAGGCCAATTCCTGGGCGGCGGTCGAACCGGCCTCACGGATGTGGTAGCCACTAATCGAAATCGTATTCCACTGCGGGACAGATTGCGCCCCAAACTCCATCGTATCAACCACCAGGCGCATGGAGGGTTCGGGCGGGAAGATATATTCCTTCTGGGCAATAAATTCCTTCAGGATGTCGTTCTGGGTCGTGCCGCGCAACTGCTCAGGGCGCACACCCTGCTTCTCGGCGGCGACGATATACATGGCCCAGATAATCGCGGCAGGCGAGTTGATGGTCATGCTGGAGGAAACCTTGTCGAGCGGAATGCCGTCAAGCAAAATTTCCATATCCCTTAATGAGGAAATTGCCACGCCGCACTTGCCAAACTCGCCCAGGGCTTCGGGCTGGTCGGTGTCGTAGCCCATCAGGGTTGCCAGGTCGAAGGCAATGCTCAGGCCGGTCTGGCCTTGTTCGAGCAGGTATTTGAATCGCTGGTTGGTTTCCTCGGCAGTGCCGAATCCGGCAAACATGCGCATCGTCCACAGTTTAGAACGGTGCAGGGTCGGGTGGACGCCGCGCGTATACGGGTACTGGCCGGGGTGGCCCAGGTCGCGGTCGTAATCAAGATTTTCAGTGTCGAGGGGGGTATAAAGGCGGCGGATGGGTTCGGACGAAGTGGTGACAAATTGGCGGCGGCGCTCCGGCAAAACGCTCAGGGCTTTTGCCAGGTCGGCCTTTTCCCAGTTGCTGAAAGAATCCTTTAAGGCTGCCAGTTTTTGGCGGTCATACATTGGTTCTCTCCTCTTTGGCAAATTGTAACAGGACAATATGGGTAAATTATACCCGTTCCGGGCACGAGTACCCGTTCTGGGTATCGGGGTTTTCTGATGTTTGCCGTAAAGAAGGTCGCATTTTGGGGTGTGAGTGCCTTTATCCGTCTTTGTAAATGATGCTGCCCGACCCGGAGCGTTTGGCGCGATACAGGCGCGCATCGGCGCAGGCAATTACCTGTCCAGCGTCGGAGCAGTCCTTGGGGTAGATGGCAACGCCCATGCAAGCCGAAAGGTAGCGCTGGGTCTGGTGCGGAAGGTGCAGGCGAGTCGAGGTCATGCTCAGGCGCAGTTTTTCGGCAACGTGCAGGGCGCGCTCCAGCCCGGCTTCGGGCAGGATGATGGAAAACTCGTCGCCACCGTAACGCGCCAGGAAGTCTGAAGCCCGCAAGGTGCGCCGCAACGAAACAGCAACCTGCTTGAGCACGCTGTCGCCAATCGGGTGACCGAAGGTGTCATTAATCCCCTTGAAACCGTCCAGGTCAATCATCAACAGGGCAAAGGTATGTCCGTAACGGCTGGCGCGTTCCATTTCCTCCTGGATGCGCCGGTCGAGGTGGCGGCGGTTGGGCAAATCGGTCAGGATGTCGGTCAGGGCCTCCTCGGTAGCGCGGGCATAAACATGCGCGCTGCGGATGATGGCACTGGCGCGTTCCGAAAACAGGCGGGCCACCGCAATTTCATCGGCTGAGACGGCGTAGGGCTGGTCCCAGTACAGGCTGAGGGCGCCCTTCTCCTGATATTCGGGACTGAGCGAAAAAACCGCATAAGCGCGGAATTTTTCGCCATAAATCAGGTCTTGCACCGGGTTGGTGCGCGAATCCTGGGTCACATCCGGGATGATGACATAATCACGGTTTTGGAGCAGTTTTCCACCGGCCAGTTGGTTGAATCGGATGGTCAGTTGTTCGAGAAATTCTTCCGAAAGGCCGACCGAATACTCACACTTCATTTCACCGCCGGGCTGCTGTAAATGCAGGGCGGCGCGTTGAGCCTGGAGCAGACTGCGCGCCGATTCGACAATCGACGGGAGAAGGGTGGTGCGCTTCAAATCCGAAACCAGGCTGGTGACCTGCCCGGCCATTTTTTCCAGCAATTCGGCCCGGTGGGTGACTTCTTCGTACAGCCAGGTGCGCGAAACCAGCAGGGACAAAATATCCGTCACCTGGCGGGCGCGGACAATTTCCTGGCTTGAAAAATAACGCGGCTCCCGAAACGAAACCAGCAACGCGCCCAGGAAGCGATTCTCAGGCTCGCCAAACATCGGAACGGCCAACACCGCTCGGGATTGGAAGTGGGATGCCACTTTCGGCGAAACATACGGCGAGCAAAAAGTGTTCTCGGCCACCACCAATCGCCCCAACCGCTTGACCGAGCGCGTAAAAGTATTTTCATAGCGCGGACTGGGAGCCATGTCCATATAGACTTTATGGGCCGCACTGTCTGCCGCCAGCGAAAGCACCTGCTCGCTTTCCTCGTCCCAGCGCGTAATGTAAATATTATCGGCCCCCAACATGGCCTTGATTTCATCCGCCAGGTTGACAAACGCCGACTTGTCGTTAACATCCGCAATTGCTGTGCGCGACAACATATTTAAATGGGTCAGGAAATTATTTTCATGCTCCGTTTCGCGCTGCTGGGCGCGCAATTGGCGCGAGCGCCAGGCCACCAGGATGGCATTCAGCACGAGCGCAAGCAGCACAAGCGACAAAAAATGCCCCTCAGCCTGGCCACTCTCCATTACCCATACCTGGATAACGCCAAGGTACAAAACTATCGCCAGCCCGTTCAGACCAAGCAAAACAATCGGGCGCAGGTAGGTTTCAAGCGCGCCAAAATAGAGCAGGTAAACCAGCGGAAACAGGCTGAACGGCCCGCCGGTCAGGGCAGTGCCGACGGTGATATAGACAATATCGACCACAGCCTGCCAGAAAACCAACCCTTCCAGCCCGTGCCTGAATAATGGCCCGCTTTTGCCGTGAGCAAACCGCTCATAGGCCCAGCCAAAGAACAGGATGGAAGCCATCCCCAGCACAGTGAGCGGAATTAATAAGAAAACCCGGCTCATATCTTGCAAGACAAGCCAGGAGGTCAACAAAAAAACACCAAGGAACAACCAGCGCAAGCGATTGAACCGTTGCAGGTTGTGTATCGAAAATGAAACAGGCTTCAAGTCCGCCAAATCTTTACCCTCTATCACCTGCTATTATGCCCTAAAATGACCAATTTGAAAACTTACAGATTCAATTTCTGGTATACTCACTCCAAATTAGCCACAGGAATTTTCGAGTATGCCCCGTTTCGAGATTGACATAGACCCCTGCGAACACATTACCGCTGATGCCATTGGCGCGCCCGGCCAGCGCGTTTTTTATATCCAGGGCTGGCAGGCAGCGCGGACAGTGACCATCATCATCGAGAAGGTGCAACTGCTGTCCCTGGCAATGGGCATCGAGCAATTCCTGGCCCAAATTGCCGACGAAAACCCATCCCTGCCCGAAGCCTCGTCCGATTACCTCGAAGAACAAATGCGCATCACCCCGCCGGTCGAACCGATTTTTCGCAGCGGTGAAATCGGTCTTGGCTACGACAAGGAACGCGACCTGGTGGTTGTCGTTACCAAGGAAATTCTGGGCGAGGAGGACGACCCCGAGGAAGCCGCCATCGTCCGCTTCTGGTGTACGCGCAGCCAGGCCCGCGCCCTGGCCCGTTGGGGTCAGGAAGTCAGCCAGCGCGGGCGGCCCATCTGCCCGCAGTGCGGACAGCCCATCGAGCCGGAGGGGCACTTCTGCCCCAAGAAAAACGGCCACAAGCATTAACTTCCCTGCCATGAACATCCGCTTTGCGCTCGAAGAAGACGCCCAGGCCATCGCCAGGGCGCATGTTGCCAGTTGGCAAACCACCTATCGCGGCATCATCGCCGATGAAATCCTCGACAACCTTTCGGTCGAAAGCCGCTTCGATTACTGGCGAAAATTCATCTCCCAGGCCGAAGAGCAGCAATCCTGCCTCCTCGTTGCCGAAGAGAAAAGCCAAATCGTCGGCTTTTGCTCCGCCGGGCCGGGCCGCGACCCCATCCCCGGCTACCAGGCCGAACTGTACGCCATCTACCTGCTGCAAGCCGCCCAGGGACACGGCACTGGCCACCAACTGGTGCGCGCCGCCGCCAGGCACCTGGCCACGCACAACTTCCAGTCCATGTTCGTCTGGGTGCTGCGCGACAACCCCGCCCGTTACTTTTACCAGGCCCTGGGCGCAAAGTACCTGCAAGAAAAACCCATCACCATCGGCACACAGGAACTTATCGAAAGCGCTTACGGCTGGGACGACATCCGCCTGCTGACTTGAATCACATCATGGACGAGCCCACTTCCCTACAGGATTTGCAAACCGCCTTCCGGCACGGCGAAATCGACCTGCAAGGCCAGTTCATGCTTGGCTCGAACTACACCTTCCTGGTCGAAATCCGCCACGAGGGTCAAACCTATGCAGGCGTTTACAAACCCCAAAAGGGAACCAACCCGCTCTGGGATTTTCCCGCCGAAAGCCTGGCCGGGCGCGAAGTTTGCGCTTACCTGCTGGGCGAATTCCTGGGCTGGTCGCTCGTCCCCTACACCACCCTGCGCGAAGACGGCCCCTACGGCCCAGGCTCGTTGCAGCAATTTATCGAATACAACCCGAATTACCACTACTTCAACTTTAAGCCCGCCGACAAAGAGCGCCTGCGCCCGGTGGCCCTCTTCGACCACCTGCTCAACAACGCCGACCGCAAGGGCAGCCATGTCCTGCTCGAAAAGCGCACCCGCCGCCTGTACGCCATCGACCACGGCCTGTGCTTTCACGCCGAAGACAAACTTCGCACCGTCATCTGGGATTTTGCCGGGATGGAAATTGAAGAATCACACCTGAACGACATCCGGCGGATGTGTGACGCGCTCGCACAACCCTCGGCCCTGCTCGCCGACCTGGAACTTTTCCTTACGCCTGAAGAACTCGCCGCCTTAGCCGAGCGCGGACAGGGATTGCTGGCCGAGGGCTGCTTCCCCCAGCCTCCACAATACCGCCGCGCCTTTCCGTATCCGCCGCTTTAGTTATCCCGCTCCACATTGTCAATGAAATCATTTTACCGTCAGGTCTGGCGGATTTTTTACCAGAATGGAGAATCTACTCATGCCCCACTACAAACTTGCCCTGCTTGGCTTTGGCAACGTAGGCCGCGCCCTGGCCGAACTCCTGTTGCGCAAACAGGACGAAATCAAACGCGACTACAGCATCACCTACAGCGTGGTCGCCATCGGCACCGGGCGGCGCGGATTTGCCATCCAGCCCGCAGGCCTCGACCTGCCCGCCGTGTTAGAAGCCGTCCAGGCCGGAAAATCGCTCGACTCGTTCAGCGCCATTCCGGTCGAGAACGCCTTCGACTTCATCAAAAAGTCGGGCGCCGATGTGCTCTTCGAGAACACCCCGGTCAACTACGAAACCGGTCAGCCAGCCATCGACCACATCAAACTGGCCCTCGAACAGGGCATGCACGCCAGCACCGCCAACAAAGGCCCGGTGGTGCATGCCTACCACGAACTGAAAGCCCTGGCCGCCGCGAAAGGCCGCCGATTCTTCCACGAATCGACCGTCATGGACGGCGCGCCAATTTTCTCGCTCTTTCGCGGGGCCTTACCCGGCGCGCAGTTGAACGCCTTCCGCGCCGTGCTGAACTCGACCACCAACCTCATCCTGACCCGCATGGAAAGCGGCGAATCCTTCGACGACGCCGTGCGCTACGCCCAGCAAATCGGCATTGCCGAAACCGACCCATCCGGCGACGTGGACGGCTGGGACGCGGCCATCAAGGTCGCCGCGCTGGCCACCGTGCTGATGGACAAACCGCTCAAGCCGGGCGACGTAGACCGCACCGGTATCCGCGCCATTACGCCCGAGATGGTGCTGGCCGCCAAAGCCGAGGGCAAACGCTATAAACTGGTCTGCACCGCCGAGCGCGACGGCGACCGGGTGCGAGGCAAGGTCGCCCCGGAACTGGTTCCCGTTAGTTCGCCGATGTATGGACTGGAAGGAACAACCTCGCTTATCCAATTCACCACCGATGTGCTCGGCGAACTGACCCTCATCGAAAGCGACCCCGGCCCGCACACCACCGCCTACGGGCTGCTGGCCGACTTCCTGAACGCGGTCAA
>JAGVAO010000168.1 GCA_020060235.1 Anaerolineales bacterium
GATGCGCTCAATCAACTCGCCGGGCGTGCGATTGTTGTGAAAGGGCATATCCAGGTTGAGGGCATGTTCGGCCAGTTCGGCGCGCAGGGCGTTGGTGGCCGTCCAGGCTACGTTTTCGCCCAGATACGTCACGCTGACTGCCACCACCTGTTGCAGGATGGCGATGCCAATAAAGAGCAGGGCGGTCAGGGTCAGGGCGTTCAGGGGCTGGCCCGAAAGCGCAGAATCGATAAAGTTTCGCATGACCTGCGGATTGACTACGCGCAGCCCAATGCTGGCAAACAGCAACGCCAAGAGCAGGATAAAACGCCCCCGCTGCGGGCGGATGTGTTGGGAGAGCAAGTCCCAGTAGGTTTTCAGTGGAAGATTCATTGTGTTAATTCCAAAAAATAAAAAGCCGCGATGCGGAGCGCAACGCGGCCAGGACAGGCACAACAATACCGATTAGCGGCAGGCAACAGGCGCACCCCGAGAAGGATGATTGGGTTTCGTGTGGTTGAAAATCCGGTAAATCATGGAATGCGCCTCCTTTCGATTGGGATGGTGGAACGGGTTGAGTTTACATCAACGAGTTGAGTGCGTCAAGAGAAAAATTTCGGCCCGATTTATGCCCGCCCCAGGATTTTCTCGATTTCCATGAACTGACCGATTGTCAACGGGCCGAATTCCAGCGCCTGGGCGTTTTCCTGCACCTGCGCGACTGTACGAAAACCGGGGATAGGAAGGGTTTTTGGACTACGCGCCCACAGCCAGGCCAGTGCGCCCTGTGCCAGGGTGCGTCCACCGCTAGTCAGGATTTCTCGTACCGCCCCAACTTTTTGGGAATATTCGGCGCTGGGCTGTCCGTTTTTGAAATATTTCATCCATTCAGGGCTTTTTTCGCCGCGCACATCATCGCTGGACGGTTTGACGCTGCCGGTGTACTTGCCGGTCAGCAGTCCCATCGCCAGCGGGCCGCGGTTAATTAGCCCCAGGTTATGCTTTTCGCACAGGGCAACGATGGCGGGGTTGTCGTCCAATACATTCAATTCAGCCTGGATGGTAGCGCAATGCTCGCCCCGGGCAAAAAATTCGGCGCTGGCGGGGAAGTCGGTGCTCCAGCCATAGGCGCGAATTTTCTTTTCTGCCAGTAACTGCTCTAGTGTCTCGCGGATTGGCCCCGCCTGTTCAGGCGGGAATCCATTGTCATGAAACTGGTACAAGTCAATGTATTCCGTCCCCAAACGGCGCAAGGAGTCCTCGCAAGCCTTGCGGATGCCGGCTGGCGTGGAGTCGCTGCCGGTCACCTGCCGGGTGCTTTCGTCAAATACGGCATTGAACTTGGTGGCAATCACCACATGCTCGCGGCGGCCTGCCAGGGCTTTGCCCAACACCACTTCGCTGTGACCAGCGCCATAGACATTGGCCGTGTCAAAAAAATTGACGCCCATTTCGAGCGCGGCATGAATGGCGCGAGTCGATTCGGCGTCATCCACCTCGCCCCAGCCGAGAGGCGTTTCGCCAGCCCAAAACGGGCCGCCAATCGCCCAGCAGCCCATGCCAAGCGGGCTGACCTCGATGTTGGAACGTCCCAATGTACGGGTAAATTTCGTGGTCATATTTTTTCTCCAAATGTTTTGGTGATTGGGTAATTGTGCAGCACATGGCCGTGAACTGATTATATCCGGCATTCCCTGAAAGTATTCGGCAGGGGATTATTCTTCCAGGAGGAACCGTCGAGAGCACTACTTTCATCGAACTGGCGCAAAACTGCCTGCATCCCAGGCGTCAAAAAAGGGGTATGATTAATTAAGCCAGCACATCCGGGGGATTGCTGCGGCTGAAAGGAGATAACCCATGAACACCCCAAATTCCCAATTTAACCGCGTCCTGTGGATGGCGATGGTCATCCTGTTTGTGCTCTCGGTGGCAGCATTCACTTACTTGAATATCGCCGCCGACCCGGGCCTTGATAAATGGTGGATCGTGGCGCTCAATGCCCTGATTATTTCACTCCCCTTTGGCCTGCTATACGGGGCCATTTACGTCCTGTCAGTGGCCTGGATGGAATACCACCAGCGCGGTCAGGTGACCCCGCGCCTGGCGAAAATCATCCACTGGGCGCCGCGCATCGCCGCCCTGCTCATCATTTTCTTCATCAGCCTGTTCTCGCTGGATGTCTTTGAAATGCAGGCTTCGCCGCTCGAACTGCTGGCGGGCTTCCTGATGCACAACATTCCATCCATTAGCATGTTGGTGCTGCTGGCCTTCGCCTGGAAGCGCCCGGCAGTGGGCTTTGCGGCGTTCATAATCGCGGGAACGCTCTTCGCCGTCTTCTTCGTGCGCAGCATTTATGCCCTGCCCAACCTGCTGCTCTTCGTATTCCCCATCCTGCTCATCGCCGGGCTTTTCTACGCAGACTGGAAGTGGACCAAGCCGCTCCCGACCAGGCAGGCATAACGGAGGGCGCCAGCCCTGCTGGCTGGCGTCCGACTAACCAACCCGTATGAAAACTAACCTCCCGGTCTGCCCGGCGGTTCGTGATTCCGCGCCAGAGACATCGTACCCTCGACAGGAGGGTTGGCAACAACATAACTCTCCAAAACAGTCTCACGCGGCAGCCCAATCTTAAGGAATTCACCGCGAAACATTGTCAACAGACTCAAAACAAGTCAAAATAAAACCATGTGGCAGATAACCCCGATTACCATTGGCCTGACACTGGCTACCCTGCTCAATCTTCTCGTAACCCTGCTTGCCTGGCAACGCAGGCAAACGAAACTTGGACAGTATTTTGCCTACGCCATGCTGGGAATTTCAATCTGGACCCTTGCCGCCGGTTTGGGGTATACGGCGGTTCCGCTCTCGTGGAAAATATTTTTTGCCACCATAGAAACTTGGGGCTACATGAGCGCCATGCCGCTGTTGACTCTCGTTGCCATGCTGTTTGCGGGCAATATCAAGTGGGCAGAAAAAACCCCGGTAAAAGCCCTGTTGTTGTTCATATCGATAACCAGCATCTTGCTCGTAACGACCAACGGCCTGCATGGCTGGGTTTGGGATGGGTTTGTCGAAAGCAACAACAATGTCGTCATTTTTGAGCATGGCCCGGCCTTTCAGTTCATCGCAATTAGCGGCTATGTCCTCATTGGCGTTATTTTGCTTCACCTGCTGGTAGCAGTCTGGAAGGGTTCGCTCATTGCCCGCAGGCAGGGGATTTTTTTGTTGGCGGCTACACTGCTGCCTGTGGCGGCCAACCTGGCCTATCACGCCGCCCTGGGCGGGATGGCCGGCGTCGACTGGACTTCTGTAACCTATTCCATTACAGCGGCAATCTACCTATGGGCGCTGACCGGCCCGCGCCTGTTGGACCTGATTCCAATTGCCCGCCGCCAGTTGCTGGACAACCTTACAGACGGCATGATTGCACTTGACAAAGATGGACGCATTGTAGACACCAACGCCACTGTATCGAAAATGCTCAACATTGAACAGCCCCCCCCGACTGGAAGCTCAATCAACAATCTCCTACCAATGGCTGCCGAACTGCTCACATCCCCACCGGAAGTTGAAACACGCCGGGAAATACAAATTCCCCAGGCTCCCAACCGCTATTTTGAACTCGGGCTTTCGCCCATCCGGGATGAACACCAGCAGATTATCGGGCGGCTGCTTGTCCTTTCAGATATCACATTGCGTAAGGAAAAAGAGCTGCGCCTGCTGCAACTGACCCAGGCAGTCGAGCAAAGCCCAGTTTCGGTTTTCATCACCGACCTGAACGCTAACATCCTGTATGTTAACCCCCGATTTACCGCGCTGACCGGCTACAGCCAGGAAGAAGTTTTAGGCAGGAATGCCCGCATGTTTCAGTCCGGGCAGACATCCACGCAAACTTACCGCGAGATGTGGCAGACCCTTTTAGCAGGACAAATCTGGCATGGAGAATTTCTTAATAGCAAGAAAAACGGGGAGTTGTACTGGGAATCGGCAGTCATTGGCCCTGTATTAGATGAAGGCCGCAAGATTTTGAATTTTATTGCCACCAAACAAGATATTACCGAGCAAAAACTTGCCCAAAGCGCACTGCAAAACGCCAACACTATGCTTGCCGAGCAGCTAGAAGAAATCAAAACCCTGCAAGCCAGCCTGAAAGAGCAGGTTATCCGCGACCCGTTAACCCAGCTGTATAACCGCCGCTTCCTGCACGAAATCCTTGAACAAGAGTTTTTGCAGGCTGAACGCATCGGGCAGTCCGTTAGCATAGTCCTGGTGGATATTGACCACTTCAAACGCATTAACGACATCTACGGCCACAGCGCGGGGGATGCCTGCCTGATTACCCTCGCCAATTACTTGCAAGATACCAAGCGCCGGGCCGATATTTGCTTCCGCTATGGCGGGGAGGAATTTCTCATCCTGCTGCCAAACACCTCCCTTGAAGGCGCGCTACATTACGCCGAGGCACTGCGCAAAGGCATCGAGCAATGGGCCTGCCATTATGACGACCAGACAATTATGATTACCGCTTCCCTGGGAGTAGCCACCTTCCCCATTGACGGCGACAGCGATATGCAAATCATCAATCGAGCCGACGAGGCCCTGTACGCCGCGAAAAAGGAGGGACGTAACCGCGTCACAGCCTGGCAAGCCCTCGCTTCATAAGCATCCCCACTTTCGCGCTGGCGAAACCCAATTATTCCTACACGGAAGACTCCCAATGGGTATGAAAACTACCCTCCCGGTCTACCCGGCGGTAGGTATGCGCACCGAAATAATCGCGCTGGGCCTGGGTCAGGTTGGCGGGTAAAACTGCCGAGCGATAGGCGTCGAAGTAGGCCAGCGAAGCGGATGTCGCCAGCATCGGGATTCCCAGCCCGACCGCCGTCTGGACGACCTCGCGCCAGGCCGCCTGTCGCGCCAGCAACGACACAGAAAAGGCCGAATCGGTCAGCAGATTGGGCAAGGCCGGTTGGCGGGTAAAGGCCGCAGACACCGACTCCAGCAATTCGGCGCGGATGATGCAGCCCGCCCGCCAGACCCGTGCAATCGCGGCCAAATCCAGCCCCCAGTCGTATTCCGTCGAAGCCAGGCGCAGCATGGCAAAACCCTGGGCATAAGAAACCACCTTGCTGGCATACAGGGCCTGCTCTGCCAGATGCACCAGTTCCTGCCGCCTTGTATCCGGTAAAACCATCCGCGCATCCGTTCCCAATCCGTTGAAAACCTGCGCCGCCGCCACCCGCTCGGCCTTCAGGCTCGACAAAATCCGGCTTTCGACCGCCGCGTTAATCGTCGGGATGGGCGCGCCTACGTCGAAGGCGTTTTGCGATGTCCACTTGCCAGTTCCTTTTTGGGCGGCTTCGTCGAGAATCAAATCGACCAAATCGACGCCGCCTTCCTTGCGGCGCAATATCTGGGCGGTAATTTCAATTAGATAAGATTGCAGTTCGCCCTTATTCCACTCGGCAAAAATCTCGGCCAGTTCGGCGTTTGAAAAGCCCGCGCCGCGATGCAGCAGGTCATAAATCTCGGCAATCAACTGCATGTCGGCGTACTCGATGCCGTTATGCACCATCTTGACATAATGTCCCGCCCCGCCGCTGCCCATCCAGGCCGCGCACGGTTCGCCATCCGGGGCTTTGGCGGCGATGGACAAGACGATGGGCCGAATCCGGGCCCAGGCCGCCTCCCCGCCGCCGGGCATGAGACTTGGCCCAAGCAGCGCCCCGGACTCTCCACCCGAGACCCCCATCCCGACAAATGAAATTCCGTCTTCTTTCAGGCGTTTTGCACGCCGTTCGGTATCGGCGAAGAACGAGTTGCCGCCGTCGATGAGGATGTCGCCCTTTTGCAGGTACGGTTTCAGCGAGTCGATTGCCGCATCAACGGCCTCACCGGCTGGGACCATCATCAAAATCACCCGGGGCGTTTCCAGCGCCGAGGCCAGGTCACGCACCGAAGCGGAGACAGGCACGGGGTAGTCCGCGTCCACCTTGGGGGCCGGGTCAAAGCCGATAACGGGGATTCGGTTGCGGTGCAGGTTAAGGCCGAGCGAGCGCCCCATCACCCCCAATCCAAGGATACCGATTTTGTAGGTCATGTTAACTCCTCGTGGAGCAAATTGACAATTTGCTCTACCGAAAGTGAAATATCAACAATTAGCGCGTTTTGCGGTTCTTCGAGCGCGTCGAACTGGCTTTTGAGCATTTCGGGCTTCATGTAGTGGCCGGGGCGGTTTGCCATGCGCGACCAAATCAGGTCGTAACTGCCCCTGAGATAAACCAGTCGCGCGCCAGGGTTGCCGTCCAGCAGGGTTTGGCGGTAGTGTTCCTTGAGGGCCGAGCAGGCCAGCACGCCGGGGCGGTTCGTTTGCAGGCAATCGGCAATCAGCGCGCGCAAGGTTTTGAGCCAGGGAGCGCGGTCTTCGTCGCTGAGCGGGATGCCGCCTGCCATTTTAGCGATGTTGGCGGGCGGATGGAAGTCGTCAGCGTCGTAGAAATCCCAGCCGAGACGTTCGGCCAGCGCTTTGCCCACCGAGGTCTTGCCGCAGCCGGAAACGCCCATAATAATGTAGAAGGATGTTTTTTTCATGTTGTTTTGGGCGGCAGTTTGTTCCTGCCGGGCTTTTCAAAGCGATAAATCTGCCAGGTATTATACAGGTTGTGATACAGGACATAAAAAGTTGGCCCCATGGCAGCCAACGGGCTGATGAAGGTCAGCGCCACCCAGATGGCAAAGGTATTGTTCTTTTGGCCGAGGGCCTGGCTGGTTTCCTGCCAGTAATCGCGTCCGCCAATTAGCGCGCCGAGGGCAAAGTTGACGATGCAAATGGCAAGCGAAACCAGGGCAATTTGCCCAAGCGCCAGCAGTGAGCCGCCGTTCTCCCGCAAGACAAAATCGCTGGCCTTGGCGCTGACGATGAACAGGTTCAAAATCCAGATGTGAAAGGAATATTTTTTGCCGGCGTTAACCAGGCTTGCGGCTTTGCGCGGCAGACGGTTTGCCAGCCGCGCCAAAATTAGCGGCGTGAACATGGTCACCAGAACCGGGCGGAGCACTTCCCAGGTCGAAATTTGCGCCTGGGTTCCAACCACGTGCGGCAGCACAAGCGGGACGACCAGCGCCATAACGATGTTGGTCAGCAACACCGCCGCAACCATGAATTCGACCCGCCCCCTGATAAAACTGACAATTACGGTGGATGAGATGGCTGTCGGCGCAATGGCGGTGATAAACGCGGCCCGTCCAAGTTGCGGACTGATGAGGGAAGCAATTTCAAAGGCCGCAAAAGCAACCGCCAGGTTGGCAAGCAGGACAAGCAAAACATTTCCGCGAATGGCAGATGGCTTGATTTCGATGTCGAGAAAGGCGAAGAACAACATCGCCATCAGCAGGTATTGCACCAGGAAGGTCAACACGCTGGCCTGCGGAACCAGCGTACCCGCCAGCATGGTCAGGAGCAGGGCAAAAACCCTCCCATAGGTATGAAGAAAGGCACGCATTATCGGCCTGTCTTAAAATGGGGATTTTTGGGCGTAAACGCCGCGCAGTTCGGGCGGCAGGTTGGCGGCCATTGTGTACATCACCCGCTCTGTCAGCGCAATGGCTGATTCGCCAGGTTCGGGGAAGATGGGCGGGGCGACGACGACATGCACAAGGTTGCGGCGCGGAAATTGTTTGAAGAAACGCTGGCTGCCGTCTATTGAAACGGTAACGATTGGGGAGTTGGTTTCAATCGCCAGCCGGGCCACCCCGGTCTTTGCAACGGCCAGGCCGCGTCCGCGTGAGCGGGTCCCCTCGGGGAACATGGCCAGCAATTGCCCGGCAGCCAGGACACGGGCGGCGTGCTCCAAAGCCCAGGCATCGCGCTCGCCGCGATAGACCGGGAATCCGCCCATTTGGCGGAAAACGGCATGCATAAATCCTATCCGAAATAACTCGGCTTTGCCCATAAAAAACAAGGCCCGCGGCAGGGCCAGTTGCAGGGGAAAAACGTCGAAATTGGTCATGTGGTTGGATGCAACGATGGCCGCCCCGCTTTTGGGCAGGTTTTCGAGGCCGCGAATGTCCATGACCATGATAGGTTTGAAGACCCAGCGCGCCAGGGCAATCATGATTTTATGAAAGCGGGTTTCAGAAAGGGGATAATGCAGTCTGGGGCGAGGGTCGTTTTCTGGAATTTCTAAAGGGGACACAAGATTCTCCGTCAGTTTTGCTGAAACTGGATTATACTTGGACGGGCAATTTTACGGGAATTTCCCCGTTTGACAATTTCGCAAACTGGCCGAAGCCCTTATTCCGATATTCAGGAGAAAAACATATGAGCACCATAATTGAAAGCATTTCAGCACTCGAAATTCTCGATTCGCGCGGCAACCCGACGGTGGAAGTCGAAGTCGTGCTCGAAGACGGTTCGTGGGGCCGCGCTGCGGTTCCTTCCGGCGCTTCGACCGGCGTCCATGAAGCCCTCGAACTGCGCGACGGCGACAAGGGCCGCTACCTCGGCAAGGGTGTCGAGAAGGCGGTCGAGAACGTCAACGAGCAAATCAGCGACGCGCTGTATGGCTGGGATGCCGCCGAGCAAAAAGCGATTGACATGGAACTTTTGGCCCTGGACGGCACGCCCAACAAGTCGAACCTGGGCGCGAACGCAATGCTGGGCGTCAGCCTGGCAGTTGCCAAAGCCGCCGCCAACGGCCTGGGCCTGCCGCTCTACCGTTATATCGGCGGCGTATACGCCCATGTGCTGCCCGTGCCGATGATGAACATTCTCAACGGCGGCGCGCACACCGGCTGGCAAAGCACCGACGCGCAGGAGTTCATGGTCATGCCTTTTGGCGCTTCGTCTTTCGCCGAGGGTTTGCAGTGGGGCGCGGAAATTTACCACGCGCTCAAGTCTGTGCTGAAGAGCAAAGGCTACGCAACCCTGGTTGGTGACGAGGGCGGTTACGCCCCGGCGCTGAAAGCCAACAACGAAGCCGTCGAGGTCATTCTCGAAGCCATCGAGAAGGCCGGCTTCAAGGCTGGCCGCGGCCAGCAGGTTGCAATTGCGCTCGACCCCGCTGCTTCGGAACTGTACGATGAAGAAAGCAAGACCTACCACCTGCGCAAAGAGGGCAAAAAATTAAGCGGCCCTGAGATGGTCGAGTTCTGGGCCAATTGGGTGCGCCAATATCCCATCGTCTCCATCGAAGACGGCCTGGCCCAGGATGACTGGGATTCGTGGAAACTGGCCGTGCAGACCTTTGGCGACAAATGTCAGATTGTCGGCGACGACCTGCTTGTCACCAACCCGGAACGCGTCCGCCGCGCTATCAAGGAAAATGCCGCCAACGCCCTGCTGGTCAAACTGAACCAGATTGGCACCCTGACCGAAACCATCGAAGCCGTTGAAGCCTGCCACCGCAACGGCTGGCGCGCCGTCACCTCGCACCGCTCGGGCGAAACTGAAGACAGCACCATTGCCGACCTGGCGGTTGCCCTGAACATGGGCCAAATCAAGACCGGCGCCCCGGCCCGCTCGGACCGCGTTGCCAAGTACAACCAGTTGCTGCGCATCGAAGCCGAACTGGCTGAAACAGCCAAGTATGCGGGCTGGGAAGCCCTGCGCGGCTAATCCCTCCAATTATATTTGCGTCAAAAAGGCAGGCGGACACTTTGTCCGCCTGCCTTTTTGTTACAAAATCCCAATAATATGTTAAAGTTCTTGACAAAGTTTCTGATTGTGATAAGATAAAGGAGTGAGCGATACCAAAGCAAAACAGGATTTCATAAAGTGAATCATTTTTTCTGGCCTGTCCCCAATCAAAACGTTAAGAATATTAACAAACATACTGCTTTGGATTTGATTCGCTTCACGCCGGGGGGAATTTCTCGCGCCGAGTTGGCTTACCGTATGAACTTGAGCCGGGCAGCCATGACCGCCATTGTCAACGACCTGCTCGAAACTGACATTATCCGCGAGACCGAATCCCGCAGCGGGCAAAGCGGACGGCCTCCCATTATTCTCGAAATCAATTCCTCGCGCGGCAACGTAATCGGCATCGATATGGGCGCAACCCATCTGTCAGTTGCGCTGGCCGATTTTTCCGCCCGCATCATCGATGAAATCGAAATTCCATTTGATATTACCCAGGGGCCAAAACCCTGCCTGGCGCAAGCCGAAGCCCTGCTGACTGAATTACTCGAAAAGAACGACATGCGCTTGCAACAAATCCTTGCCATCGGCATGGGTGTTCCAGGGCCAATTGCCAGCCAGGAAGGCATGGTCATTGCGCCGCCCATCATGCCCGGCTGGGACGGCTACCCCATTCGGCAGGACATGGAAGGGAAATGGAAAATCCCGGTTTCGCTCAACAACGACGCCGAACTCGGCGTGCTTGGCGAATGGGCCTACGGGGCGGGGCGCGGCGAAGACCACCTCGCTTTCATCAAAGTTGGGTCGGGCATCGGCGCCGGGCTTTTGCTCAACGGACAAATTTACCAGGGCGCAACAGGCTCGGCTGGTGAAATCGGCCACCTGACCATCGACGAGAATGGGCCGTTATGCGACTGCGGCAGCACAGGCTGCCTGGAAGCGGTTGCCGGGGGCAAAGCCATCGCCCGTCAGGCCCGCGAAATCATCGCCAGCGGCAAGAGGACCCTGCTTTCGAGCATGGGGCCACCCGAAGAACTCACCGCCCGCGACGTCGCATCCGCCGCCCGGCGCGGCGACCTGCCTTCCCAGCAAATCATCCTGCGGGCGGGCAGTTATCTCGGCATCGCAATCGCAGGCATGGTTAACATTTTCAATCCACGCGTTGTTGTCATTGGCGGCGGCGTATCCCAAATCGGCGACCTTCTGCTCCAGCCAATCCGCGACACCGTAAGCAGGCGCAGCCTGGCTGGCGCGGCGCAGGCTGTAAAAATCAACACCGCCATTTTGCGTCGGCGGTCATCCATCATTGGCGCAATCGTCCAGGCATTATCAACTGCATTACATCAAATTGCTGACAAAAAAGGAGGTGATGTCAACACGTAAACCCCCGCTGAACTCGACCAATCACATTGGTAAGTTTTCAGAAATACCCCAATTGTCCATATTTGAAGCGCGTGCTTCAAAACATAAATAAGGAGAACGAGAAAATGAAAAACAAGTTGTTTGTCCTGATTAGCCTTGTGCTCGTCGCCAGCTTTGCCCTGGCTGCCTGCGGCGGGCCTGCTGCTCCGGCGGACCCCGCTTCCCCGGCGGA
>JAGVAO010000225.1 GCA_020060235.1 Anaerolineales bacterium
CCTTTGCCCGGGCGTTCATAAAAAACTCTGACAGTGCGCATCGTTACTCTTGCGCGGTTTCGGCGGAGAGTTTCATCTGCCCGTCATGGTAGGCCTGGGCGGCGAGCAGTTCGGGAACCAGGATGATGTAAAACATGATGAAGGTCATCAGCACGGGCAGCAGGCAGAGCAGGATGATGGTGAACATCAGGATTTGCACGCCGATGCTGTACAGGAACGAGATGGCGAAAGCAATCAGAATGGCGAGCAGAAAACCGCCAACGTTGACGCGCAGGATGGGCCACCACTCGCGAAAGCGAAAACCGGCGGAAAAATTGCGCTTGACGACGGCGTGAATGGCGGCGGGATAAGCAGCAAAGGAAATCGCCATTCCCAGGATGATGGTCAGGCACATGGTTGTCCCAAGCACGAGCAGCAGGATGGGTAAAAGAACGTTGATGATGGAGGGGTCTTCGCTGAAGACAGCCACCATTGTCCCGGCAATATAAGTTCCCATGCCTGCGAACAGGATGAGGATGACGGGCAGGCTGAAGACGAGTTTGACCCCATACAGGCGCAGGCCGTCTGTGAGCATTTCGTTGAAGTCGTCCCAGGCGGGCATGGATGGGGCTTCGCCCTCGGCGACTTTCCTGACAATCTTGGCGACGTATCCGTAAACGATGATGTAGGGAAGCAAGGGGATGAAGTATCCGGCGAACATTGCCAGGCAGCCGATAAGGAAGTTCTTGCGCGCTTCGGCGGTTGCAAAGGGAAAGGTGAGCAATTCTCCGATGTTGGACATGGTTTTCTCCGCGAAAAAGTTCTGTTTTGCGACTTAGGGCATGAGTTTTTCAGAATTCAACTTGCCAACAAAGTCTTCGCCCCAGGCCGAACCTTTGATGTAGAAGACTCCCGGCTGGCCGATGGGGGCGGGAACGGTGACGGTCTGGCCGCCGGTGTAAGTTTGCCCGCTCCAGACGTGAACCCATTCACCGGCGGGCAGGTAGAGCGTGACCTTGTCGGCTCCGGGGTCGGTGACCGGGGCAATCATAAAGTCGGGGCCGAGCATGAATTGCTGGTGGCTGATTTTCCAGGTTTGCGGGTCGGCGGGGTAGTGGATGAAAGGATGGCGGACAACGGGCAGCCCGGTTTCGGCGGCCTCGGCGACCAGGGTCTTGCGGTACTCGAACAGGGCGGCGTAGATTTTCGACCAGCGGGCGAAGGCGTTCAGGGTTTCGTCGTCGCTGTAGAACTGGACGTTGTTTTCCGGCTGGTTGCCTTCGTGGGTGCGGAAGATGGTCGTAAAGGCGTTCAGTTCCATCCAGCGCAGCAGGAGTTCTTTCGAGCGGTGGTAGTTTTTGAGCGGGTTGGTGATGGTGGTGTAGCCGCCGATGTCGCTGTGGTTGTAAGCCAGGCCCGAAAGCCCGCCGCTGTTCAGCCCGGTGACGGCGCTCTTGATGCCGTCTTCTGCGCTCCATGAGACCATCTGGTCACCGGCCCAGAACAGGGTTGAGAAGCGGGGCGAATTGGTGTACCCGGCGCGGCTGAAGAAGACCAGTTCGTCGGCGGAGTAGTTTTCGACTACGGCGCGGTTGATGGCCGCCCAGCCCACTGGCCAGCGGTTGTGCAGCAGGCTGGCGGGAGTATTCGAACTGGAGACAACCGCGTCGTAGGGCAGCGATTCGCCGAAATCGGCCATCCAGCCCGAAGCCCCGGCGCCGATGACGTTTTGCTCTATGACGCCCAACAGCCAGTAAACGGCCTGCGGGTTGGTCAGGTCTATCATGCCATACTCGAAACTTGTGTTTAGCACCATGTAGGGTTCGCCCTGCTGATTTTTAACCAGGTAACCGTTTTCGAGAGCTTCGCGGTACAGGTTGCGGCGCGCATTTGGCTTTTCGGACACATCGACCACATACGGGTTGAGATAGACCATCACGCGAATGTCATCGGCGCGCATCTCGGCCACCATCTCGTCCCAGCCGGGGTAGCGGTCGTAATCCACTTCCCAATTCCACCACAGTTGCTTGCCGAAGGAGGTCGTGCGCTGGCCGACCCAGTCTTGCAGCCAGAAGGCGCTGATGGGCGCGCCGCGTTTGTCGAGTTCGGCCCAGGCCTGGCGCACTTTTTCGGTGCCGCCCTGCATCCCGACGATTGCGCCGCTGTGCACCCAGTCAGGTAGGGGCTTCATGCGCCCGGTCAGGGCGGTGTACTGGCCGATGATTTCAGCCGGGCTTTCCCCGTCAAAAATGGTGGCGAGCAGGGTTCCGCCGAAAGCCATAATTTGGGCGCGGTCAGGGCTGCGCAGGTCGAACTGCGAGTATCCATCGTTTTGCAGCAACAGGGCGCGCATCTGGTTGGTCATGTAAAAGGGGATGGGCAGGTAGGTGGTGAAGGCATTGCCGCCTGCGCCGCCGTTGGTCAGGTTGGCCCCGGTGGTGATGGGTTCCTCGCCGCGCCCGACTCCCTGCTCGCTGACCCAAATGGGCACACGCTTGCCCTTCATATCGAAATAAGTGAATTGTTCGCCGAAGCCGAAGAAATGTTCCCCGGCGTTGCTGGCGTAAGTCAGGAAGATGCGGTTGAATTTACCCGAAGGGGCAAAATTGACCGGGTCTTGCAGCCAGACGCGGATGTCAATTGTGCCGGGCGTCTGACCGGGCGCAAAATAAAGGTTATACAAGACGCTCTCGCCGTTGTTGCAGAACAACCGTCCGCTGAGGGTCATCGACTGTTCGTCAGTGTTGTCTGTAATCATTTCGACGCGCTGGTCGGGGCAGGCAATGTGCTGGTCTTCTTCAAAAAAGAACATGCCGCGATGCTCCTCGACCGCTTCGGTGGCTCTCGCTGCGCCGACAAAGGCTTGCCCGGGCAGGGTTTCCCAGAGCGACTTGCGGCCCCGGTTGCTCAAGGTCAGTTTGCCGTCTTCGGCGTTCCACTCGACCTGGTACTCGCCGATTTGCGAAATTCCGGTCGGCGCAAAAGGCTCGACAACGGTTAATTTGCCGCGCAACTGGGCTTTTTCAGGCTGGGCCAGGGCTGCCAGCCCGTAACCTGCCAGGACTGCAACCACCAACAAGGCAATGATTCGCTTCATAGTATGCTCCCGGGTTTCAAGAATGGGGATGTTTCAGGATTCTGGATTGTTTTTTCGCGCAACCGCCGCAAAGCGGGCCGAGGTCAGGCGGGCCAGGTCTCCCGGCGCGAGGCGGATGTTCAACCCGCGCTGCCCGCCGGAGACATGGATTTCAGCCTGGGCCTGGGCCGAAGCCTCGATGACGACCTGGAAACCTTTGTGGATGAGCGCCAGCGGCGAGATTCCCCCGGCTTGCAAGCCGGTCAGCCCTTCGGCTTCTTTCTCCGTCGACAGGTGGACTTTTTTCTCACCCAGGGCTGCTGCCAGGGCTTTCAGGTCCAACTCGCTGTTGCCGGGGATGACCGCCAGGATGGGCTTGCCGCGCTCACGCTTGACCACAATCGTCTTGTAGATGAGTTCCAACCCAACGCCCAGGAAGGCAGCGGTGCCCACCGCGCCAAGTTTTTCGGCTGGCGTCTCGAAGGCGGCATAGCGGACTTTGTGCGCATCCAGGTAACGGGTAACGTTGTTGACGACAGTCATTGGCTCTTCTCCGCCTGTGATTATAGCCAAAAAAAGAAACAGATGGGCTGGTTTTGCCCATCTGTTTTGGTTTGGTTTTTCAAAAGGTGGTTTATCAGGCGGTCTTGCGGTTGTAAACAAACCAGTAGATAAGCCCGACCATGATTGCCCCGCCGATGATGTTACCGATGGTGACCGGCAGCAGGTTGGCAACGAAGAAGTTGCCCCAGGTCAGGTTGGCGTAATCGGCTGCGGTTTTGCCAATCATTTCAAAGAATTTGGCCGAGCCGAAGTCCTTGATGAACAGGCCAATCGGGATGAAGTACATATTGGCAATGCTGTGCTCGAAACCGGCGGCAACAAAGCACGAGATGGGCGGGATGATGGCCAGGATTTTGTCGGTGGTGGTGCGGGCGCTGTAGCACATCCAGACGGCCATGCAAACCAGGGCATTACACATGATGCCCAGGAACAGGGCTTCGGTGAAGGTCAGGTTGACTTTGGCATTGGCGATATTTAGCGCGGCCAGGCCGATGGCGCCTTTGCCGAACATGTATTGCCCGCCCAGGAAGACGAACAAAGCGGTCAGGACAGAGCCGACGAAATTTCCGACATAGACGACGCCCCAGTTGCGCAGCAGTTGGGCCAGGGTGACTTTCTTGCTGGCGAAAGCCATGGTAATCAGCGTATTGCCGGTGAACAGTTCCGCGCCTCCAACGACGACCAGGATAAGGCCGACAGCAAAAACCAGGCCAACCAGCAGGCGTCCAACACCATAGGGCAAGTCGGCATTCCCGGCGGCGGCAGTGGTGGCGAAAATCGCGCCGATGCCGATGAAAGCGCCCGCCAGCACCGCCAGGGCGAACATGTTTTTAAAGCCCATGCTGGCTTTCTTGACGCCAATATCCTCTGCTTTTGCAGCCATCGCGGGGGGCAGAAGGGAGTCGAACGAAATTTCACTCATGTAATTATTCTCCTTGTTTCTTTGTTGGTTTCAAAATTATGGATTATTCGCTGCTAAACGATACCTGATTTTGGTATTTTTCCTAAAGTATGAAAAATCACCTTATATCGTGATAAATGTCACAAGCCGATGCGCTGTGACGTTTTGCTTGCCTATACAAGTTTTGGGTGTAAAATTAGCCAATCTTTTTCGAGGTGTTTGCATGCCAATTCATCGCTTTGTTGTTCGCTTCACTGCCCCCGACCCGCGTTCTGCGGGATTTTTATCGGATGCCCATGCCCTGGGCTTTGTTGGATTAAAAAGCATTACCTGCCAGGATTTATATTTCATCGAGGGTCAATTGTCGGCGCAAGAATCGCAGCGGTTGGCTCTCGAACTCTTAAGCGACCCGGTGACTCAGGAGGTCGAAAATTCGATACTCGATATTCGAGAGTCGAATGCTCGATTATCGAATGCCGAGGTCTCGATTATCGAAGTTGCCCTGCGTCCTGGCGTGACCGACCCGGTGGCCGAGCAAATCGTCCGCGCGGCGCACGAACTTGGCTTCGATGGCGTCCAGCGCGCGGCAACGGGTTTAAGGTTTAAGGTTGAAGGTCTAAGCGCGGCTCAAGTCGAAAAACTTGCGAAGCAATTACTGGCAAACAATGTCATCCAGCACTGGACGATTGGCGAAATCGCGCCATCCTTCCCTGAGGAAACACAATCCAGCGGCGAAGTCGAAATTTTGCCGATTCTCGAATTATCGAATAACGAATTACTCGATTTATCGAAAGACCGCCGTGCCGCCCTTGACCTGGCCGAAATGCAGGCCATCCAGGCATACTACCGCAGAATCGACCGCGACCCGACCGATGTCGAATTTGAAACCATCGCCCAAACCTGGAGCGAGCATTGCGTGCATAAGACGTTCAAGGCCCTGGTGGCGGTGGCCGAAAGACAGTTGACCGAGGACGGTCAAACTGTCCACCGTCCGCCGTCTACGGTCAACAGCCTGATAAAGACCTATCTCAAAGCCGCCACCGACAAAATCGCCGCCCCCTGGGTCATCTCCGCTTTTGTGGATAACGCCGGGATTATCGATTTCGACGACGAATTCGAGATTTCCTTCAAGGCCGAGACACATAATCATCCCTCGGCCATCGAACCGTTTGGTGGGGCGAACACCGGCGTCGGCGGTGTCATCCGCGACGTGCTGGGTGTCAGCGCCAAACCGATTGCCGCGACCGACGTCTTGTGCTTTGGGCCGCAGGACATGAATCCCGATGACCTGCCCGAAGGCGTCCTGCATCCGCGCCGCATCCAGAGCGGGGTCGTGGCCGGGGTACAGGATTACGGCAACAAAATCGGCATCCCGACCGTCAACGGGGCGATACTTTACGATGAAGGCTATACTGCCAATCCGCTCGTCTTTTGCGGATGTGTCGGCATTGCCCCCAAGGGCAAACACCACAAAAACCCGCAGCCCGGCGACCGGGTGATTGTGCTCGGCGGGCGCACCGGGCGCGACGGCCTGCGCGGGGCGACCTTCTCCTCGATGACGATGGACGCCCAAACCGGCGAAGTCTCCGGCGCATCCGTCCAGATTGGCGACCCCATCACTGAAAAAGGCCTGATCGATGTCATCACCCGCGCCCGCGACCTGGGCCTTTACACCGACATCACCGACTGCGGCGCGGGCGGCCTGTCCTCGGCGGCCGGCGAAATGGCCTCCGTCATCGGCGCGGACATCGAACTGCAAGACGTGCGCCTGAAATATCCCGGCCTGGCCCCCTGGGAAATCTGGCTCTCCGAAGCCCAGGAGCGCATGGTGCTGGCGGTTGCGCCTGGAAAACTTCCGGCCTTGCAGGAACTATGCGACACCTTCGATACCGAATTGACCGACATCGGTGTTTTCACCGGCGACGGCAAGCTGGTTGTCCGTTATGGCGGAAAAACTGTTCTCGAACTGGAAAATGAATTCCTGCACGAGGGAATACCGCAAAGGCAGTTAAGCGCAGTCATCAGTAACCCGTTGCCAGTAAGCAACAATCAACGCCCTGCAGTCAGTGGACTGGACACTGAACACTGGTCACTGCTTCCTTTCAAGGACAAACTGCTGGCCCTCCTTTCCCACCCCAATATCGCCTCCAAAGCCGCCACCATCCGCATCTATGACCACGAGGTGCAGGGCGGCACGGTCGTCAAGCCGCTGACCGGCGTCGAAGCCGACGCGCCCTCCGATGCGGCGGTGCTCAAACCGATTGGCACGCGCGGCACGAAGGGCATCGTCCTCTCGAACGGCATCAACCCCGAATACGGCAAGCGCGACGCCTACAAAATGGCGCTGGCGGTCATCGACGAAGCCATCCGCAACGCCGTCGCCGTTGGTGCCGACCCCGAGCGCATTGCCATCCTCGACAACTTCTGTTGGGGTGACCCCAAACGCCCCGAGACAATGGGCAGCCTGCTCGAGGCCTGCCGTGGCTGTCACGACGGTGCGCTGCTCTTTGGCACACCCTTCATCAGCGGCAAAGACTCGCTCAACAACGAATATCTCGGCGCCGACGGCCTGCGCCATGCCATCCCGCCGACCCTGCTGATTTCCGCCATCGGCATCATCGACGATGTCAGCAAAGCCGTCACGATGGACTTGAAATCGCCCGGCAACATCCTTTATCTCGTCGGCCAGACCGTAGACGGTGGACAGTGGACGGTGGACGGTCAACGGTCCACTGTCCCGGATGTGCCTGCAACTGCCCCGGCAGCCTACCGCGCCCTGCACCAGGCCATCCAACAAGGACTTGTCCGCTCCTGTCATGATTTGAGCGAGGGAGGCCTTTCGGTCGCCGCCGCGGAAATGTGCATCGGAGGCCGCCTCGGCCTGGAACTGCTCGGAACGCTCCAAGCCGAAGCCTGTTTCGCCGAAACGAACGGCTGCCTCCTGGCTGAAATCGCCCCCGCCGCTGAATCGGATTTCCGCGCCCTGTTCGCTGACCTGCCCCTGATGAAAATCGGCGCCGTCATCGCTGACCCCGTCCTGAAAATCGCTGGCGAAGAAATCCCCGTCGCCGACCTGGTCAAGGCCTTTACTGGCCAAAACTGATTACTGAACACTGGATACTGGTTACTGATATGAACCCAACTGTCCTCATCCTGCAAGCCCACGGCACCAACCGCGACCTCGACGTTGCCGAAGCCCTAACTCTCGCCGGCGCGGCCCCGGTCTTTGCCCCACTCAACGACCTGCGCGCCGGGAAAAAGCATTTCTCCGATTACCAAATGCTCATCCTTCCCGGCGGCTTCTCCTACGCCGACGCCCTCGGCGCTGGCAAGCTGCTGGCCCTCGACCTGAACTCCTACTTCAACGAAGAAATTGCCACCTTTGTCGCCGCGGGCAAGCCGGTCATCGGCATCTGCAACGGATTCCAGGCCCTGGTCAAGTCGGGCATTCTCCCTGGTGGTAATTGGGGAGTGGTAAATGGTAATTTATCGACGACTTTGACGTTCAATCAGCAAGGCCACTTTGAATGCCGGTGGGTTAATTTGCAGCCGATCTCTCAAAAGTGCATCTGGACTCAAGGTCTCGATGAAATCATCACCTGCCCTGTTTCGCACGGCGAAGGCAACTTCCAGACCAATCACCAATTACTCATTACCAATCTTGTTTCATCCGACCAAATCGCCCTGACCTACACCCACCCCGACGGCTCGCCTGCTAATGGCGACTACCCCGCCAATCCCAACGGCTCGCTGCTCGATATTGCGGGAATCTGTAACCCGGCTGGCAATGTCCTCGGCCTGATGCCGCACCCGGAAAACCACATCCACCCCTGGCAGCATCCCCGTCATACGCGCGGCGAAAGCGGGCAAAGTGGATTGGTGTTGTTTGAGAATGGCGTGAAGTATGCGGCACGGTTGTGAATTCGGTACTCGATATTCGAATATCGAACTTCCCCAGGAGAATCCATGATTTCACGCGAAAAACTGCTCGAATTGCTCCCGCATGCCTTTGGCGAATCTGATTTGCCCCTTCCGGGTCGGGAAGTCGGCAAAGTGCGCGAATGGTACCCGCTTTCGGACGGGAAGCGGCTCATCGTCACGACTGACCGGCTTTCGGCTTTTGACCGCATCCTTGCCAAAGTGCCCTACAAAGGCCAGGTATTGAATCAACTCTCCGCCTGGTGGTTCAACCAAACCCAATCCATCATCCCCAATCACCTGATTTCCATCCCCGACCCCAACGCCGCCATCGTGACCGAGGCCGAACCGCTGCTGGTCGAAGTCATCGTGCGCGGATATATCTCCGGCGTGACGACCACCGCCCTGTGGTATCGCTACAACCTGGGCGAGCGCGAGATTTACGGCTATCGCTTTCCTGAAGGGCTGCGCAAAAACGAACGTTTGCCCGAACCGATTATCACCCCGACCACAAAGGGCGGCCCCAGCGGACACGACGAACGCCTGACCTGCGCCGAAGTGGTCTCGAAGGGCATCCTCGACGCCGACACCTGGGAGCAGGTGCAATCCGCGGCTCTGGCGGTTTTCAAACGCGGACAAAAACTGGCCCAAAAAGCCGGGCTGGTGCTGGTAGATACCAAATACGAATTTGGCCGCGCCCCCGACCCAACAGGGCGTTCCGGCGGCCAGATTCTGCTCATTGACGAAGTCCACACCCCCGACTCATCCCGCTTCTGGAAGGCCGACAGCTACGAAAGCCGCTTCGCCGCCGGGCAGGAACCGGAGAACTTCGACAAGGAATTTGTGCGGATTGCCTACGCCGAAAAAGGCTATCGCGGTGACGGCGAAATCCCGTCCATGCCGGATGAACTCTGGGCGGCGGCGAGCGAACGCTATATCACGATTTATGAAATGTTGACGGGCGAAACGTTTGCGCCGGGCAGTTATCCGGTGAATGAGCGGCTAAAAGCCAATTTAAGAAAAATGGATATGGTGTAAAAGATGGCTTTCTCAAAAAAATATGCGCGGCATATTCCAAACTCAAAATATACCTTGAAGATAATGAGTTTTGCATTTTTTTATATAGCCATAGGTTCGTTTTTTTATTCCTTAATGACCTATCTTTATTTCGATTTTCCTGTGTACGGTTGGGACTCGTTTAATTTTTTTGTTTTGTATGTAGGGGTTGGTATTTTTGGACTGGGCCTAGGGCTCGGATACCTTCCCACTTACCTTGGCGGTGTGGCATTATATTTTATTATTTCGCTTGCATATAGCAAGCAAATGATTTCAAAAAAAGGGGCGGCTTTTTTTGGGTTATTTATAGGTTGGATACCATTAACGATTGCTGCAATTTATATGTTGATAACTATCTTGCGTCGCGCTTTTCCCGCAACCTTTTTTATACATTA
>JAGVAO010000174.1 GCA_020060235.1 Anaerolineales bacterium
ATGGTCTCAAAAAGAACTCGATTGGTTTTCATAATTCAACCCTTTTTCGAAGAATGAGATTATTGGTGTTTTTGAACAACGGATTGCAACAGGTTATCCAACCAGATACCTTCATCAAAGGCAGTATTTTTCCAATCTGGCGATAAGCGGTCGAGCAGGTAGGCCTGCGCCATGCCCGAGTAGTAGAAGCGCCCATCGCCATCATCATCCGCCATCCTGCGGATTTGCGCCAGTTCGTTTTTCCAGCGCTGCTCGAAACCGCGATAACTTCCAAAGGTGGGAAGGTTGCCTGTTTCAGGAACTGGCAGGTAACTATTGACGGAGGCCAGCCGCCAGGTTTCCAGTTCGGCATAGCGCGCCAACCCCTCCAGCCATTCCCTTTTTTGTTCATAGGCAACCAGTTCAGCGGAAAGTCCGGCGGAAGACCTGCGGGCGGCGCGAATTTTCAGGAAATCGCGGGCAAATTCCAGGCTTTGAACCGGGTCAACCGTCCGTAGAGCGTCCGCCAACAAATCCAACTCCGCTTGCCAATTGGCGTGCAAGGCTTCGTTTTCCCAGGGATATTGACTTTCATATTGTGCATTCGCGTTTTCGGCGGCTGCGAGTTTTTCATCAGCCAGGAATCCCTGGTAAGCATGGAAACACTCATGGGCGGTGAGCGAGATGTACTGGTCATCGCCACTGACCAGTTGGGTAATAAAAAGACGGTAAGGGAAAACCGGTTGCAGGAAGGATGGCAAATCAGCGCGTATGGTTTGTGCCAGGCCGATTTTCATCCAATCGAAGGTCGGCAGACTGCAAACCCACCGCTCGCCCACCATGACGGTAAACGCCTCAGGCGTGACACTCGATAAATGTTGGCGATAATATGTTTCGCCCATGAAACTATCGTCCGGGACCGGTTCCCAGGCAATTCCGCGCCGGTTGCCCGCTGGAACCTTGAACCAGCCTTCCGGTGGATTGGGATAGCCAACCAGGAACGCATATTCCTCGTTATAAGCAATCATTGGAAAGTCCACCTCCCCCCATCCAGGCCAGACTTCGCCGCCGAGTTCCCGGAGCAAATGCCGGGTCTCGGCCAGGCGGGCTTTGTCGAACATACTCAAAGCTTCGACTGAATCTGAACGCGCGGGAAGAGTCTGATTCGCCAGGGCTGAGATTGCCAGCAGAACAACACACAATCCCGTCAGCGAAAGAATGGCGATAGTGATAATTTTGCGAATCCGTTTCATTTTTTATACTCACATCTCCAGGCAGGCGTCCGCCGCCAGCCAGAACAGACTCTCGCGCACTTCCTTGCGCGATTGCCAGCCGCGATTATCCCAGTCTTCGCCGCTCAAATCATCACCAGCATACAGGATTTGCCCCAGCTGAACTTTCCTGAACTGCGCCACCGCCAGCAGGCTGGCCGCTTCCATTTCGACCGTCAGGCAGCCTTCGGCACGGCGGGCGTCAATCATGGATTGGGTTTCGCGGTAGGGAGCATCAGTCGTCCAGGTTTTGCCGCTCACAAACGGGATCCCTTGCGCTTCCAGGGTAGAGCGAATTGCAGACAGGGCTGCAGGCTGGGTTTGGATTTCGCGCCCCGGCGGGATGTAATGGTAGGAAACCCCTTCACCGCGCAGCGCGCTCTCAACCAGAATCAGTTTGCCAACGGTCAATTCCTTGACCAGAACTCCTGCCCCGCCAACTACAACGAACTTCTTGCAGCCAAAGGCAATTGCTTCTTCGAGAAGTCCGGCGGCAATCGGCGCACCCACGCCAGGATGGAAAAAGGCCAGCCGCCGGCCGCGATGCTCGATTTCGTAGAGGGGATGTTCACCATCCTCCCAGCGGTTGGCAACGGCAACCCTGGCCTGTTTTTCGGCTACGATCTTTTCGTTGACTTCCCGAAAAAAGGAAATGACGCAATGTTCCGGCACATCGCGTGGCTTGATCAATCGCGACGGCTCAAGTTTGGACTCTGAACTTGTGTCGTGCTCGAGAATGGGGTAACTTGGGTTCATGCTTGCTCCTCGCGCAACACCTGTTGTCGTCCCAGGAAGGCAAAAACGATCAACAAGATAGCGGTCAGCCACCCGCCCAGACTGAAAACGTCCGGGCCGTATAAGGCCAGGCCAGCCCCGGCGACAACTAAAAGCCCCGCCAGGATGCCAAATATTTTCATCCCGTACAGGGTGATGAAAGGCAGGTAATGTGCGCCGACCACCACCATCGCCGCCGGGAAAAACCAGTTTTCGCGATAAAGTGTCGCCGCGCCGACCAGCAGGAAGTTGAGTGGCACAGTAAAGGCGATCTGTGAGCCGAGCGCCCACAGTCCGTTTTCCGGGCTGACCTTGCCGGGGCGCCCCAGCAGCCGCACGACCGCCTGGGTCAGCGGGAAAATCCCCATGCTGCCGAAAAAGAGCGCAGCCATGCCGGCTCCCGGCGATAGCCAGGTTGCGAGCGCCGCAGCAACCAGCCAGATGATGCCGGAGACCAGCTGACCGGCAAATCCGCCCAGGAAGGCGGAGCGCATTTCACGTTGGCAATCAATTAGTTTCATCGTATCTCCATTCGGGAAACTGTTTTCGTAGCATGGGAAGGTGCTGATTCCATTCCACCGGGCGGGTAACCACCAGCGGACTGATTTCCACCTTGCGTTTTGCGTCCAGGTCATATTCGGTGTAGCCCCAGCGAAAACCGGCCAGGCGCAAGATGGCGTATTCATTCACCCGGGTCGGCATGGTCACCAGAAAAGTGTCGGCAACCCAATCCAATTTGGCAAGGCCGTTCAGGTTATTGCAGGGAGCGTCGAAAATCTCAGCCGGGAAGCCAAACCCAAAAAACGGGACTCCCAGTTCCGCCAGGGTAGGGTGATTATCCACACTTGGCTCAACATTAGCCGGTTCAAGGGCATCCAGCGTCGCAAACTCGCGCCGGGTGACAATCTGAATCCAGGCGCAGGCGGTGGCATAGCCGGTCCCTGCGTAAGACTGGATGTAAGCGCGCATGGTCGGGTAGCCGATGCACATCTCAATATCAAAACCACTCCCGGCAAACAGATCAAAGCCAGATTTTGCCGCGCTCTGGTTGGCTTCGTATTCAACTTCCAGGATGCCCGCCTTATGATTCAAGACAAAGGGAATTTTTGTAATTGTCATTTGTTCGCTCGCTTCTTGCGCGCTATCCGATTTTTTGCGCAACAATCCCAATCCAGTCCGTGTCATCGGTAAAGGGCGTACCCAGCAAATCGCTCCAGACACTTTGCACCCCAAAACCGGCCTGTTCCAGTTCTGCAGTGATGGTAGCACGATCATAATCCTGGAACCAGTTGCGATAGACAGAAACTTTTCCATCTGCCTCGATCACGATGGATTGATCCAGAAAAATGGATTGTTCGGGATAATCAAAACCATCATCCAGCACCAGGTGCGGACCCGGCTTCCAGAAGCCTGTTTCGGCCATGTACCAGCCGTTACGACTTCCTTCTTTCTGACGGTGAATCCGGGTGGTGACATCCAGCACGAAATGGCCGCCGGGTTTCAAGGCCCGGCGCACATTGCCGAGCAGGGTTCGGCGCTGGTCGGGTGAGAGCGGGCACAGGTCGCCGTAAATCAGCAGGGCGGCTTCATATTGATTCGCATCTTCCAGCGTAAGGTAATCCTGGTAACGGTAGCGAATATCCAACTGGTGTTCAGCGGCATATTGCGTGGCGTAGTCAATCGAGTGCCGGGAATAATCCACGCCGGTCACACGTAACCCTTTCTCAGCCAGGCGCGCGGCATATAGGCCGGGGCCGCAGCCCAGATCGAGCACGTGATCGCCAGTTTTCAGTTCCAGGGTAGCTACCAGCCAATCCACCGAGCGCTGGATCGTCTCCGGGCGACGGCTGGCAACATCATTCTCCGGGTTGAGATGCCATTTCAACATCTGCGCCGAGATATGTGGGTCATTCCAGAAAAGCGGTTCACCCGGAGTGAAGGGGACGGGCTTTTGCTGCAATTGTAGTATCAAGTCAAGATTCATGTCATCCTTCTTTCAATTTGCTGTTACTTGGTCAACTCATCCAAGACCGCCCGGCCTTCGATGAGTTCTTTCAAGGTCTGGGCAAAACGGGCAGCAGGCGCGCCGTCTACAAGGTCGTGGTCAAAACTGATGGTGACGCACAGTACCTGGCGGTTTTCCAGTTGACCGTTCACCAGGGCTGGCCGCGTGGCGATGCCGCCCAGCGTAATCTGAAGCGTGTGGTTGGAGACCGGCAGGCCCCAGCCGCCGCCCGTCCCGAACATACCCACCGAGGTCAGCGCCACTGTGCCGTTCATCTCCTTCAACCAGTGCGGATTCCTGAGCAGCGCCCGCAAGAAAAAACGCCGCACAAACCCGGGCAGTAAAACGAACCAGTCAATGAACCTGGCTTCACGGCATTGCGGGTTGTCCTGGAAGGCCCGAATTTCGGTGTGTATCTCGCGCGGGCTTTTCTGGTTGACAGCACGCAGGATGTGCGGGCGGATGATTTTCTGACCATCCACTTCGACCTCGAACATGGTATTGACATCCACATCGTCGAACAGGACAATTTTTTCACCCCAGGCGCGACAGGCCTGGACAGGTTTGTACCGCTCGACTGCCCGCCCTACGCAGGCCACCACATAGGCCATGAACGAAAGCCCCTCGCCGGTACGGGCGCGGTATTGGCGGATGGCGCGCCGCGCTTCGGTCACATCCATCTCGAACAGGCCGTGAATCAGGTGTTTCTCACGCCCCAGCCGCCCGCCATCTTCCATCAGGCGGCGGATTTTTGGAAAAGGCAGGACCTGGTATCCCGTGTTGGTCATTTTCATACTCCCTGATGTTGGCGAATAATTGCGACAGCGGTCTGTACGCCATCTTCGGCGCGGAGGATGCTCCCCAGCGCTTCTGCCCGCTCGCGCAGGGCCGGGTTGCTGGCTGCCCTGTCAATGGCTTCCGCTAAACTGGCAGCTGTCAAGCGTTTGGCAGGAAGCGGTTCCGGGCCAGCGCCCAATGCCTGGACACGCTTGCCCCAGAAAAGTTGGTCCACGATAAACGGAACAATCACGGACGGTTTCCCGGCGCGCAGGCCCTCCGCCGTTGTCCCTGCCCCACCGTGATGGACAACGGCGGACATGCGCGGGAACAGCCAGCCATGCGGCGCTTCTTTCAGGGCAAAAACTTTTCCGGGCACATCCAGCGCGTTCAACCCGCCCCAGCCAGTCGCCAGGATGCCGCGCCGCCCGCTGTGCGCCAGGGCCTCCAGCACAATCGCAGCAAAGTGGCGCGGGTCCCGTCCCGCCATGCTGCCAAACCCGATGTAGACAGGCGGCTCACCTTTGTCAAGGAAGGCCTGCAGGTCAGGGGAAGGCCGCCAGTCGGTTTGCGCTTCATCGAACCAATATCCGGTGAGATGGACATTGCCCGGCCAATCGTCTGGGTGACGAATCACCGCCGGGCTGTACGCGCCCAACAGCGGGGTCGAAATCAGCGTGCGGTACAAGTCCGCGCTGCGCACAGCCCGCAAGCCAAAGCGTTGGCGGAACTCGTTGACAAAGGGCTGGTACCACTGCCAGATGACTTCCAACATGGCAAAGCCAGACAGGCGGTTGTGCCACCGGCCCAGGTTCTTTTGGATGGGCCAGCCGGGGGCGGGAAAATCCCCGGTCGGCAACACCGGCGTCGGCTCGACCAGGACTAGCGGGATACCGCATATCTCGGCAATCGTCTTACCAAAAGGGGCGAAAACAGCCAGGGTGACGAGCATATCAGCCTGGCGGCAGGCTTCCAGGGCGTCTTCCGCCATTTGCAGAGCAACTGGTCCGAGCATTTTGCGCATGGCCAGGATGGATTGGATGGGGTTTCCGCCGCCCGATTGCATGTACTTTTGCCCGGCCTCGCCCGCCATGATTTGCTGCACATCCCCGCGCAACGGATGGAACCGCAGTTCAGCACCCTGCGCCAGGCCAGCAAAGTTCTGTGGAGCAGCCAGGAGAACATCCAACCCGGTCTGTTGTAGACCCTTCCCCAGCCTGATACAGGGCTGGATGTCACCCTGGGAGCCAGCGCCAAAAATGGTAATGCGCATTTCTGCCTCGGTTTATTCTCGAATATTCCTGAGCAATAGACCAAACATGACCACGCCCGCCAGCGTCATAGCGGGAAAGATGAACAACTCCACCGGGCTGACAGGCACGCCGACCCGAGCCATATTCAGCCCCATCAGGCTGACGGCGACGCCTAGAGTCAGGAACTTGGTCAGCCCGACCGAAGCCAGCAGGTAGCCCCAGGGCTTTCGGCGCAGGAGCAGGATGCCCCCCAGCAGACAAACCGGGACGATAATTCCCAAGTCCATCGCTTGGATGAACATACTGGTTGTGTTTTCGAGCGCGGGAGCGACTCCCGGCACAAAAGTAGCAGCGACCCGTCCCAGCCAGGCCAGCGAGAGAAAGGCAGCCGCGAAGAACAGCAATCCGGCAATCCAACCGCGCGGCAGTTTCTCAGAGAAATGCGCGGGCAGGCTGCCCAAGTCGAAGGTCATCATCACCAGCACAAAGGCAAACAGGCTCAGGCTGAACAGGGCGACATAGACCAGGAACAGGGCGTTGTATTGCGCACCAAAGACCATGGTGATGTAGGTGTACAGGACAAAACCGAGCGTGCCAGCCAGGAGTAAGCGGCCACGCAGGGAACCGCGCAGGGTCAACCAGAAGGAAGTCACCAACAGGGGCAGACCCAAGACCAGTGTTACCAGGTCATTGGCTTGCATTTGGGCGACGGAACTGACCGTGTCCCAGTAATACAGTCCGCGCGCGTTGATGGTCACTTTCTCGCCGCGAAAAGTAGTCAGTGGGTAGGGTGTTCCTTCGTCCGGCCAAAGGCCAGCCAGCACGGCGACCAGGGTCAGGATAAAAATCAGTGGGATGAGCCACTTGAGGGTGGATGTGTAATTCATTTCTTCTCCTGTTATTTGAGCATGCTTTTCAACAACGCGAGGAACGAATCTGGCGGAAGTTGCTTTGGGATAAAGCAATCCAGGCGGTATTCCCGGACAATTTTTTCATCCTCCGGCCGGACACTGATGATGATTAGTTTTGCGTCCGGGCAGCACTCGCATAAGGCCTTGATAAGGCGCTGATGATGAATTCCGGGCAAGTTCCAGTCCAACAAAATAACGTCGGGAGCAACTTTGCACACTCTGGTCAGCAAAACTTCGGCTGATTGTGCTTCACCTAAAATCTCAAATTCGTTTTGCTCTTCCAGCAACAAGCGTAGTGAATTCAACACATGTCTTTCGCCTTCAGCCAGAAAAATGGTTTTCACAGGGTTCTCCAGGGTATTGAGTTTCATCGTCCAGTTTACGATAAAAACTCCCCGGCCACATCCATCGGCCGAGGAGTCCAGGAGCTATGCAAAAGCGTAGTTTTTAATCTGGTCATTTGACCAGGTGATTTTGCAGAGCAATGGAAACGGCTTCTGTTCGGCTGGAAACGCCCAATTTGGAAAGGATGCTGCTGACATGGAACTTGGCGGTCGAAAGGCTGACAATCAACTTCCCGGCAATTTGCTGGTTGCTCAGCCCCTCCACCATGAGGGATAGAACTTCGCGTTCACGCTCCGACAAATCCGCCCCAAGCTTCTGCACGGGAGCGCGGGCCGCCTGGATAAGTGCCTGCGCTGCTTCAGGAGCCAGGGTGGGCTTGCCGCTGTAAGCCGCGCGGATGGCATTCGCCAGTTCGTAGGCAGAAATATCCTTTAGCAGATAGCCAATCGCCCCAGCCTGTAACGCGCCCTGCACCAGTTCCTGCTCTTTGAAACTGGTCAAGGCAAGCACCTGGATTTGCGGGGACTGCTCACGTATTTTGCGCGTGGCGGCGGCTCCGTCCATGCCCGGCATGACCAAATCCATCAGGACAACATCCGGCTGGATTTTCTGACACAACGCGAGGGCACGCTCCCCGCTGGAGGCTTCTCCAGCCAGTTCCAGGTCATCGTAAGCGGTCAAAAAGGCAGCCAGGCCGCTGCGTACCACAGCATGGTCATCGACGAGCAGAACACGAATGGGTTTGTTCTCAGTCATTGAGATTCTCCTGCTTCGGGTTTTTCCAGCTCAGCCGCAAGCGCGTGCCGCCGCCCACCCGGCTGGAAATTTCGAATTGCGCGCCCACGCTGCGGGCACGTTCGCGCATGATGCCCAGCCCAAGCCCTTCAGAACTGGCTTTCTGTGAATCGAAGCCCATTCCGTCATCCTGCGCCAGCAATGTCGCTTTTTGGGGCAGGCAGTCCAGGCGTACACTTACATGAGACGCCTCGGCGTGTTTGGCGATGTTGTTGAAGGCTTCCTGAAGGATGCGGTAAAAGGCTTCCTTGATTTCGGGCGGGGGATTCTGGATGCAGTTGCGTTCATACACAACGGTCAGGCGCGTGCGGGCAATGAAAGCGTTGACCTGGTGTCCAACCAGGTCGCCCAGGTCGGTATCCACCAGCGCAGCAGGGCGCAGTTCCACCAGCAGGGTACGCATTTCCGAAAGCGCGCCGCGAGTCAGTTGGCGCAGTTCTTCCAAGCGGTTGCGGCCTTCGGCAGGGTTTCGTTCCCAGATTTTGGGCAGCACATCCGCAATCATGCTGGATGAAAAAAGCGTTTGGGTGACGGCGTCGTGCAGGTCGCGCGCCAAGCGGTTGCGTTCGGCGGCTACGGCGGCTTGCTGCACCTGTTCAAAGAGCCGCGCATTTTCGATGGCAACGCCCAACTGATTGGCAATGGATTGAAACAAGGCCAGCTGGGCTTCGGTAAAATGCCCGCCTACTGGCCCGATAATGACCAGAACGCCCGGTCTGTTCTCGCGGGTTTGGATGGGCAACAACGCGCCGGGTTCATGCAACCCCCGCTCAATCTCTGGAGCGATGTACAGCGACTCGCCGCTTTCCATGACTGCCCGGCAGGCGGCAATAAGCACTGATAAGTCATTCGGTGCAATGTCCTGCACAGGGCGCAACGTGTGCGGGGTCAGTTCGCCGGTTTTTTTATCCCGCAGCATGACGCCCACGCGGGAGGCCTGCACCAGCGAGACGACCCGATCCAACGTTTTCTGCAGAAGTTCGGTCAGGTTCAGGGAGCGGCTGGCCGTTGCCGAGACATCCAGCAAAACCTGTAATTCCTGGGTGCGCGCTTCGACTCGCTGCTCCAGGGTTTGGCGCAGTTGGACCTGTTCGGTGACATCTACCGCAACGTTTAGTATGCCCACGACTTCAGCATTCTCCGCTAGCGGAGCCAGGACAATATCCCAGTAGGTGACAATCCCGCCCGATTCGAGACGAACGCTGTTGGCTTGAATGGTTTCACCGGTCAGAACACGTTCAAAAAGCGGCAAAATAAACGCTTCGCTGCCCGGCAGGTGGTCAAAATATCCCACACCGGGAGCAAGCGGAACCCCGGTCAAGGGCGCGTAGCGCACGGCGAAATCGCCCCAAGTCGGGTTGTATCGCTGGATACGGTATTGTCGGTCAAGAATAGCAACGCCCATCGGCATTCGCTCAAACAGCAGTTCCAGCAGGTTGGCCTGCTGTCCGTGACCGGGCAATATTGGACGGGCTTCGTTGGGCATGGAAATTCCTCGCAGGCCGATTATACATCCCTACTACGAATGATTATGGAAAGCAAGTATTGATGCCTGCTGTGTAAGAACATCAGCAAAAAGATGATCGATACAAGATTTCCAGGCAAGGATACATTGCAGAGCGCAGGCATGCGTATGAAAGATATTCGGAACAAATTGTGCCGACTGGATATAATCCAATGGTTAAAACATACACGCTCCCCTGATTTGCGGGAGTGTGTATGTCTGAGCGATTTTCGTCTTTGTACGTGCTAAGCGCCGAGAACTCCATTCACCACTTCAATCGCGCGTGCCACGCCATCTTCCTCGCGGATTTTCTGCCCCAGGGCTTCTGCCTGACGCCGTATCTCTGCATCCTGGGTGGCAATGCGTATGGCATCGGTCAAACGGGCTGCCGTTAACTTCCCCTGCGGAATGGGCTGAGGGCCGATGCCGCGCTCGTACACCAATCTGCCCCAGAAGGGCTGGTCACCCAGGAAGGGGCAGATGACGGTCGGCTTCCCGGCGCGCAGCCCGGCGGCAGTCGTACCAGCGCCGCCATGATGAACAACGGCAGACACCTTTGGGAACAGCCAGTCGTGGGGAACAGATTCAAACATGAAAACGTTCTGTGGCAACTCGGAAGCCTTCAAACCGCCCCATCCGCTGGCAATCAAACCACGCTGCCCGGATTTTTCCAGCGCTTCGAGGACGACCTTCGCCCGCTCGATACCGCCGCGGCCACCCATGCTGCCAAAGCCAACATAGACAGGGGCAGGCCCGGCGTCCAGGAAGCGCACCAGTTCCGGGTCAGGCTGCCAGTCAGCGGGACGATCCAGGAACCAGTAGCCCGTCACATGCACATGCGACGGGAAATCATCCGGCACGGGCAGAAGATGAGAACTGTATGGGTAAATTATTGGTACAGGACTGCCATCCGCGCGAACCAGCAGGTCGGGGAAGCGCCCCAGCGGCGGCAGGTCGAGCGCTTTGGCCCGAAAATCATTGGTGGCTTTTACATACATCCCGTTGGATAACCCCATGATTTTGTAGCTCAGCAGGTTAAACCACGCTCCCAGGCGAATTCCTGCCATGAACGGAGCCGGGAAGGCCCTGGTCGGGGTAAAAAATGGCAGAGGCAGGGAGAGTATGGCTGGAATGCGCAATTTTTCCGCGACATGCAAGGACCCCAGGCATTTTGAGTGATAGAGTATCAGGTCAGGTTGGAATGAGTGCGCAACATTCCACTCATCATCCATCATATTGCGAACCGCAAGCGGTATTTTCTTGATAGTCGCAAGTGTGCCTGGTATTCCGCCAGTCCCATCCAGGCTATCTTGCGTAAGTTGAAGCAGTTCATTGCTCATGGCTCCGCAGTCAAGACCATAGGATTCGACAAAAGACTGGTAACCCTGGGTTGTTCCAATGGCAACCTCGTGCCCGGCATTTTTTAACCCGATGCCAAGCGCAATAAAAGGTTGAATATCTCCGCGTGTTCCAAAAGTTGTGATGAGAATCCTCATGATTGGCTATCATCCTTTGATGGAAGGTCCATCTGTTCGAAGAATTTTTTCGCATCAGTGGCGAACTGACGCATGACATTTTTCCCGGCTTCGAGGTTGCCGCCGCCCTCAGGCGTTAACATCCGATCGAACATTTCAGCGATGGTTTCGAGCAGCTC
>JAGVAO010000051.1 GCA_020060235.1 Anaerolineales bacterium
AGCCCGCGCCAACAACCTGAGCGAAGCCCTCATCGACCGCCTGCTGCTCAACGATGCGCGCCTCGACGCCCTGTGCGCCGACCTGCGCCACCTCGCAAACCTCCCCGACCCGGTCGGCACGCACTACGACGAAACCGTCCTGCCCAATGGCCTGAAACTGCGCAAACAGCGCGTCCCGCTTGGCGTGCTGGGCGTCATCTACGAGTCGCGTCCCAACGTCACCCTCGATGTCGCCGGGCTGGCGCTCAAAACCGGTAACGCCGCCATCCTGCGCGGCGGCAAAGAGACCCTCAACAGCAACCGCGCCCTTGTGCAAGTCATCCGCCAAACCCTGGCCGCCCAAGACCTGTCCCCCGACGCCGTCCAATTCATCGACAGTCCCGACCGCGCCCTGATAAACGAACTCCTAAAACTACACGAATATATCGACATTATCATCCCGCGCGGCGGGGCCAAGCTGCACGCCTTTTGCCGTGAAAACAGCCAGATTCCGGTCATCACCGGCGGCATCGGCATCTGCCACCTGTTCGTCGATTCAAGCGCCGACCTGGAAAAATCGCTGCCGGTCATTTACAACGCCAAAGTCCAGCGCCCAAGCGTGTGCAACGCGCTGGATACCGTCCTCGTCCACCGGGACATCGCCGCCCGGATTCTTCCGCGCATCGTCGAGCATCTCTCCCCCGCCGGGGTGACGTTCCGCGCCGACCCGGTTGCTGGCTCCCATTTAACCGGCTTTGACTCCAGCCTCGTCCACCCCGCCGGCTCCGACGATTTCGACACCGAATGGCTCTCCCTCGTCCTCGGGCTGAAAGTGGTGGACGGGCTGGACGAAGCCATCGCCCACATCGCCGCCCACAGCACCGGCCACTCTGACGGCATCCTGACCGAAACCCCCGAACACGCCGCCTGCTTCATCACCGAAGTCGACTCGGCGGCAGTCTACGTCAACGCCAGCACCCGCTTCACCGACGGCGGACAGTTCGGCCTGGGCGCGGAGGTCGCCGTCTCGACCCAACGCCTGCACGCCCGCGGCCCGATGGGCCTGCCGGAACTGACCACCTACAAGTGGGTGGCGGAAGGGGAATACACAGTCAGGGCATGATTTTCCCGAAAGTAAAACAGGCAAACACAGCCACAAACAGGGAGCCGTGCGCGGTTCCCTGTTTTGATTCCCACAAAGGTACCATCGCCATGCCGGGGTTGGTATTATCGGCTAGCCTGTCGAGCAGCCTGGGGCCAACATGCGCCATATTCTGCGAATGCGAACACACGCCCGCCAGAATTATGTATAATGATTTTAGTCACAAATAAATGACACCGCGTTATATTCATCACAACAGTATCCGGTTTTCTGGTTGGGCGAACTTGCCCGCCGGTTTATGGAAAGGATAATGAGATGGATACCAAGCGCTTAAGGATGACAACGATAGCGAGCCTGTTTGTCGCGGCCGCAATTCTCGCCTGCAGCCTTCCCTCGTCGATTCGAATCGGGCCGCCGCCACAGGAGGCAGATACCAGTCAACCAGCCGCCCTTCCCCAGGACGCCAGCCCACCCGCAGAAACAGCCGCCATCGAAACGCCCATTCCCCCAACCGAAACACCGGTTCCCACCTTGGGCGTTGGCTCTATTCGAGAAAATCCGCTCGACGGCGCCTTGATGGTTTATGTCCCCGAAGGACCGTTCCTGATGGGCAGCGAGGATGGCAAACCGGACGAATCGCCAGAACGCGAGGTCTTTCTGGATGCCTTCTGGATATACCAGACCGAGGTCACCAATGCCCAGTTTGCCCTATTCGTCGCGGCAACAGCGCATCGCACCAGCGCGGAAGAAAGCGGAGTCAGCCGGGTCTTTTTCGACGATATTCGCGGCGCGTACTGGGCCGCGCCCGAAGGCCCGGATAGCGACCTCGCAGGCCGTGAAAACTACCCGGTCTTGCATGTCAGTTGGTTCGACGCTGACACTTATTGCGTCTGGGCTGGCGGACGATTGCCGACCGAAGCCGAATGGGAAAAAGCGGCCAGGGGCACAGACGGACGGGTTTTCCCCTGGGGCAACCATCCCGGTACAGCCGAAATCGTTAATTTCTGTGATTCCAATTGCCCCGCAAAATGGGCGGATGCGGTCCAGAATGACGGGTACGAGACGACCGCACCAGTCGGCACTTTTCCATCAGGAGCCAGCCCCTATGGCGCGCTGGATATGGCCGGGAACGTCTGGGAATGGGTCGCGGATTGGTATGACGAGGCTTATTACAGTTTTGCCCCCCTCGAGAACCCAATCGGGCCAGAAAGCGGCACCTTCCGCGTTTTTCGTGGCGGTTCATGGATGGAAACCCCTGCCGCCATGCGCATCCCGGCGCGGGCGCGGGTGCTGCCGATTTCGCACAACACCAACATGGGCTTTCGCTGCGTGATTGCGACAGAGCCGTAACAGCACTAGCCGCCGGGTGGTAAAGCCGGTCAAGGGGCAGGCGGCCTGACATTTGCGTGGGAATTGGCAAACTTCAGGTGGTGACACAAATAAGCATGACTCAATATAGCAACATGGAACAGGCCGCAAGATACAGAATATTGCAGAAGGCTGTTTTATAAAGAATGACTGGGTTTCTTATTTCAAACCGTTAGGCGTGGGCTGCGCCCGAGGGGCTGGACAGAGGCCTGGGATTTAAGAAGATTCCCGAAAAAAGGGAGAAGGGGCTTCTGCTAGGCGATATAACGTCAAGACATAACACACTATCCATAACGGGATTCCGGTGACAATAAGCCGGTCGTCCTGTCCAGTAGAAATGGCTGTCACCAGCGTTTGTATCAAGAAGATAGCATAGAGAGCTATCAAATTTATCTTATCCTTTTGATAACCTGCAGATAACAAGTAATACATCATTACCGGAAGCATAAAAATATGCAGCAGTGCGGCCAAGCCATTCACGTGTTCAACAAAAGGTATCATGCGGTTGCCATCGCCGCGAATAAAAAAAGAACCTGTCCACAAGTTAGTATCTATCAAATTATGGCGCAAGGTATACAAGGTTGCGCGCCCGTGCGTAAAAAGGTACCCCAACTGTTCTCGTAAATCCCAGGGCTGGACAATTTTCAGGCTTTCCCGCCACTGAATATCTTCTTCATGCGCATGAACGACAGCAACAAAGAAGTATTTAAACGTGGTGGGGCCAATCTCTGAAATGCTCAAGGTGCGATTATAGCCAAAAGAAAAACCCAACTGGACAAGGACAGGCAAGAGCATCAAAGCTGTCAATGCTATTTGTCGCAATCGCAAAGCCGGGGTGGAACGAAAAATACGCCAGACGACCAACAAAAGCGCCAACCCAAGTTGAATCTGGTATGTGGGCTTGGTAACTGTCAGGAAACTAAGAATCAAAACAGAAAGCAAAAGTTTGTTACGAAGCTGACTGGTCAAAACCCAGCATAAAATTGCTAGAAGCAAGATGTTCAGGGTTTCCGTCATGCCATGAAAGGTATGCGCCAAAGGGGATGGGTGAAGAAAAAACACTGCCGCAGCAATCATTGCAATGACCACACGGCGAGTAACATTGTAAATCGCACAATACAACAAGGAAATCGTCGCCATCCACATGGCCGCCTGTCCAAGCCAGAGTACGGTTTCGGCTAAGGGTCCAAGTGTTAAGCGAGCCAGCCCAACGAAAAAAGGATAAAGCCACGGACGGATGTCAATATATGTCGTAACCGTCTGGCCGGCAATCCAATCAAAAATTTCCCCAGGCCGACCAAACATCCAATCGGCAGTAAGGCGATATTCGCGCGAATCATCAGCCCACCAGAAATACCGCCCAGGATTTTCGATGCTTATTTTGCTATCCGGTACGCCCGTCAGGTATATTGCCCATTGGGCATAGTAAAAAAACGCAACAACCAACGTCAATACCATGCCAAGCAAGGCATCCTTTTGAACAGGCGTTAACTTCAGGAAAGAGCTTTGGGTTCGCATCTTTGGGATATTTCACTGAGTATCATTGAGGATGCTTTTCAGCACCTATAAGCTTTTCAATTATAACGGGGCAAGTTCCCGAATGGCGATTGTTCCAAAGTAAATATGGGATTCCGTTGTGTGATTGCAACAGGGCCGTAACAGCACCAGCCACCTAACCCGCCCAGAGCAAAATTGAAGTTCCAGGCAAATGCGCCTGGTCTCATAAAATTTGAGACCGTATTCAGTTGACCGCTCCTATATACTTTGCTATGATAACTACATGCTAGACGTTATAGATACTGCCACTTTTTCATTCCAAAGACCCTTCAGGCGCAAAAACGCGCCTGAAGGGTGACAAACGGGAAAATAAGAAGCCCCCGCTCTCGATTGAGATACGGGGGCTTGCTCTATCATTATTCAAAAATCCCTACACCACCTCATCCACCATCAGGGCTTTTCAGCAACAGCCCGGGAATCAGCCTTTCCTGCGCAACACGATTAAAAGACGAACAGCAGCGAACCAAATGAAAAGCAGGATAGGAACATTAAAACAGTGCATAAACGAGCGGCCACCTCCCTGCCCGGGGTCGAACGGCAAAAATACCATAATTCCCAGCAGGACGCTCAGGTACAAAGTGTGTAACCATACAAGCCTGGGAAACAACGATTTGCGCGCAGGAGATTGTTCGGGAAGCCGTTTTGCATACAGGCTTGCGCCAATCGGAATCACTACTGCCAGGACTGCCAGCAATATCACAGGCCCCAGTTCAGGCGAGGAACAGCCCCAACTGCAACTTTCCAATGTTGATTCGTACAGGCCTATTCCGTTTGGAATGAAAAACATGTAACCAAGCACGGTGGCGATAAAAAATAGCGCGCCCAGGCGATTCTCAAGCGCTTTCTTGGGGTCAGAATCAACTGCGGACATTAAAACTCTCCTTAATTATCTGAATTAGTGGTGAATTACACCAACGCATCCACCATCAGAGCCAGGAAGATGAACATCAGGTACATGGATGAGTAGCGGTACATGCGCCAGGCGATTTTGTTGCTGTCGGTGGTCAGGACTCGCCAGGCGTAGTAAATCAGCCCGCCGCCGAAGAGCAGGGCCGAGACCAGGTAAACACTGCCGGTCATGCCGAAGAGCGGCATCAGCAGGGTCAGACCGACCAGGGCCAGGGTGTACCACCAGACCTGTTTGCGGGTTTCGGCTTCCCCGCGCACGACCGGCAGCATCGGGACACCGGCGCGGGCGTATTCGTTGCGGCGCACCAGGGCCAGCGCCCAGAAATGAGGCGGAGTCCACATGAAGATGATGGCGAACAGGAACAGGGCCGGAATATCGAGCCGACCGGTGGCCGCCGCCCAGCCAACCATAGGCGGGATGGCCCCCGCCCCACCGCCGATGACGATGTTCTGGACGGTGGCTTTCTTCAGCAGGATGCTGTACAGCACGACATAGTAGAAAATACCCGCCAGCGAGAGAAGCGCCGCCAGCAAATTAACGAACCCGGCCAGCAGGTAAAAACTGGCAATCGATGTGCCCAGGCCAAAGGCGAGGCCCTCGGCGGGAGTCATGCGCCCCGCGGCCATCGGGCGTTTGGCGGTGCGCTGCATGTTCTTGTCCAGGTCGCGGTCGACATACTGGTTGATTGCGCCCGAGCCGCCAGCCGCCAGCGCGCCGCCCAGCAGGGTGAAAAACGTCAGCGAGAGGGTCGGCCAGGCCTTTCCGCCCATGACCATACCCGCAAACGTCGTCACCAGCAGCAACAGGACGATGATGGGCTTGGTCAGTATGAGGAAATCCTTGAGACGCTGGCGCACGTCGAGGGGCGGGAAACCAACCACATCGCGCGAGGTAAGCGCCGTGGCAAGCGTAAAAGCCCCCAGCGAGAGCCAGACGGCGAAGGCTGTCAGCGTGTGCAGAAGTTGAATATCGGCGGGCAGGCCGCGGGTGGCCTGAATCGCGCCAACCAGCACCTGGGAGAAGAACAACGTCACGGTCACGGTAGCCAGCGGCAGCAGCCAGCGATGGTCCCGATGAACCCGCCAGGTTTCAACCAGCAGGGCGGCCATCATCAGGGCGGTCAATCCCGCCGAGGCGCGGTGGAGCAGTTGGCTGGCATCCCCCAGGCCGGTCGGCAGGCAGAGCGGCCAGGATAAACAGTTTGCGCCATCGACAAGCACGCCGCCAAAGGAAAGCAGGCTGACCGCGAGGAAGGCCAGCAGCGACAGGCGAAAAAGGGTGTGATTGAGAGAGAGTTTCATTTTTTCTCCGTGAGTGAGAGCAAAGAGCAAGTTTCACGCAAAGGCGCAAAGACCGCAAAGCATTACGAAAATTAAAAATCTTTGCGCACTTTGCGGCTTTGCGTGAGATATTTTTACATTGCGCCCTGCGTCAATTGTTTACGCAGGAAGAACGGGTAGCCCAAAAAGAGCATGGCGGCGAAGGTGAACCATTGCATGGCGTAGCCCTGGTGTGAGCCTTCGGTGATTTCGATTTCAGGCCGGGCCGGGACGATGGGCGGCTGGTCGTTGTCCGCGGGCTGGTCGGGTTGCAGGTAGACCGGCAGGAGCGGGTGGGGGATTTGACGGGCGATGCGCGCCAGGTGGAGGTTGTTCCAGAACTCGAGGCGGGTCTGCCCTTCGGCCAGTTCCGGGTCGGGAACGCCGCCCATCTCGGGTTCCTCGCCCAGGCGTAAGACTCCGCTGATGGTTTGTTCGCCCGGCTGGTCGTATTTGCGCCAATCGGCGGGCGTTTCGTTGCCGGAGGCGGGAATCCAACCGCGATTGACGAGGATGGCGCTGCCGTCAGCGAGGACGAGTGGGGTGACGAGATGATAGCCAAAGACCAGTCCATTGTACTGGTTGCGCAAGGCAACCTGGTTTTCGTGGTCATACACGCCGCTGACGGTGGCGAGGCGGTATTCCATCATTGAAAGGTCTTCGGCGGGCGCGGCGGTAAGTTCGAGCCGCGGCAAGGCCATGACCGAAAGGAAATGCTCGTTGAAGGCGCGGCGCTGTTCGAGTCGCTCGAGTTGCCAGAATCCCAAACGCATCAGCACCGCTGTCCCAAGCAGGACAAGGAGGGTGGCGAAAATCCATTTGGGAGTGAGAAGTTGTTTCATTTCTTCAGCGGCCAAACAATAAAACTGTACAGTCCCAGCAGTACGCCCAGCGGAACACCGGCGAAAAACAGGCCGTACAGGCGGGTGGCAAAGGTGACAGGTTCGCGCACATCCAGGCCCATGTACTGGCCGGGCTGGAAGGAGCACGACATGGCGAGATTATCGGCCTGGTCAAGATTCAGGCTGGCCGAAGCCCCGGCGGGGATAAGCAGCGGGCCGAGGGTGTGGGTCTCGTTGTCTTCGTTCCTGACCACCAGCACATCGCCGCTGACAAAGACCATGTTGAGCGGAATGCTCTCTTCGGCCTCGCCGCGCGCGATTTTGTCGGCTGTCCCGGCAGGGATGACCAGTTCGATGCGCGAGGGGGCGCGTCCGGCTTCGCTTTTCAGGAAGGCGAACGAGGCTTCGCTGACGAACAGCCCCAGCACGAGGCCAATGACCAGGAAGATGGACATGCGCAGGATGATTTGACGGGTTCTCATAATTTTCTTGAAAAAACCGGGCGCGCCCTTGTTCAAGACACACCCGGCATTGTTTCGATTTGATATAAACCTGACAGGTTTTTGTCTATTTACGCCAATCGGCCAATCAGGTACAGGGCCGGGTAGAAGAAAATCCACACCAGGTCGACAAAGTGCCAGTAAACTGTCGCGGCTTCGACCGCCCAGTGCTTTTCGGGAGTGTACAGTCCCTTCATGCCATTGCGCAGGATGATGAGCAGGAAGATAACCCCGGTCAGGACGTGGAAGGCGTGCATGCCGGTCATCATGTAGAAGATGGCGCTGGCAGCATTGGCCGAAGCGGTGATTCCGTGGCTGGCGGCCAGCGGCCATTCGACGGCGACCACGCCAACCATAAAACCGATGCCCAGCAGGGTGGTCATGGCGGTGTTCACCAGGAAGCCCTTGTTGTTGCCCAGTTTCATCTGCGTTTCAGCGCGGTTCATGAAGAAGGACGAAAGCAGCAGCACCGAAGTCACAATCAGGCCGAGGTCCTGGTCGAGGTCGAGGCGGGTCAGCCCGGCAAGATTGAATCGCGCCGTCAACAGCCCGGCAAACAGGAAGGCATCCGAAAGGATGAACAGCCACAGGCCAAAGCGGTTGGAAATCAACTTGTGCTCGTAACTGTGCGGGTCGTCGAGGTGCTTGTCCACGTCGGCCAGTTTGTAAACGTGCATGTAGTAGTACACCACCAGGCCAGCCTTCATCAGGGCGACAATGCTAATCAGCAGCAGCGAGGCGTTGGTAATGGCGATGAAGAACTCGATAGCCGTCAACACCGCCAGGACGATGAAGACGTTGACGCCCTGCAACAGGTTGGGTTTGTGTTCGTGGGAGGTTTCAGCGTTATGCATGGGAAACAGCCTCGTTCTCTTCGATGGTCTTGATATAAGGAGCATTTTCCAGACCGTAGTCGTAGGGTTCGCCGACGACTTCAAAGGGTTTGTCATAGTTATGAACAGGCAGGGGAGACGGCGCCTGCCATTCGGGCGAGCGCGAGTTCCAGATGTTGCCGGTGGCGGGTTCGCCTTTTTTGGCAGTGATGTACACGTTCCAGAAGAAGACCAGGATGCTGGCAGCAATCAGGTAAGCCGAAACGGTCAGGATGGTATGCCACAGGTCGAAGCCGAGCATGGCATCGTAGTCCGCGATACGGCGGCGCATCCCGAGCAGGCCGATGCGCATCATCCCCAGGGTCAGGATGAAGAATGAGGGCGTCATCAACCAGAAGTGAAGTTTGCCCAGGCGTTCATCCAGCCGTTTGCCGAAAGCCTTCGGATACCAGTAATACAGCGCGGCGAAGAACGGGAAGATATAACCGCCAAACATGGTATCGTGGAAGTGACCCACCACAAAGTAGGTGTCGTGCAGGTGCAGGTCGGTCGAGACGGTGGCATGCGGCGGGCCGGTCACGCCGCCCAGCAGGAAGACAACAATGCCGCCCAACACGAAGAGCATCGGGGTCGGAAATTCAATTTTTCCCTGCCAGAGCGTCGCCACCCACGAGAAGAACTTGACGCCGGTCGGCACGGCCACCAGCAGGGTGCTGTACATGAAAGGCACGCGCAGGTACTCGTTCATGCCCGAGGCAAACATGTGGTGCGCCCAGACCAGGAAGCCCACCAGGGCAATCGCCAGCGAGGAAAGCGCAATCCACTTATAGCCAAAAAGCGGTTTGCGAGCAAAGACCGGCAGCAGTTCGGAGAATATCCCCAGGCCGGGCAGGACGAACACATAAACCACCGGGTGCGAGTAAAACCAGAACAGGTGCTGGAACAAAACCGGGTTGCCGCCCGCCTGGGCGTTGTAGAACGGCATCCCGAGCAGACGCTCGAAGATGACCAGTTGGAAAGCGAGACCAATCATCTGGGTCGCGGTCAGGGTGATAATCGAAGTAGCAACAGCGGCCCAGACGAAAATCGGCATCCGGAAGGCCACCATCCCCTTGGCGCGCAGGCGGATGACCGTCACCACCAGGTTCAGGCCGCCGAGAATGGACGACCAGCCCGCCACCCAAACGCCCAGGTAGAACATCTGGATGCCGACCGGGGCGCGCAGGGCCAGGGGCGGGTAGCCCGTCCAGCCGGTGTCGAAGCCGCCCAGCACCATGCTCGAAAGCAGCAAAACGCCCGCCGGGACAGCCACCCAGAACGAGAAAGCGTTCAGGCGTGGGAAGGCCATATCCGAAGCGCCAATCATCATCGGCACCAGGTAGTTAATCATACCTGCGATACCGAGCAGGATGGAGACAATCATCACCATGCCATGCAGGCTCATCAGGGTGTTGTAGAACTGCAAACCGTTCTGGTCAAAAATGCGGAATTCTTCGGTCAGGAATTGCAGCCCGGATTGCGAAAGTTCGGTGCGGAAGATGAGCGCAAACAAGCCGCCAACCGAAAGCAGCACCAGGGCCGTAAAAACGTACTGGATGCCGATAACCTTGTGGTCGAGCGAAACGCCGAAATAGCGTTGCCAGCGGCGTTCTTCGTCGTGGTGCTCATGGGTCGGCTCACCCTTGGCCCATTTGTACCAATCGGTGACTGCCCCGACGCCGACCAGGAAGGAAAGCGCGCCGACCAGCCCGCCGAAGACCCAGGCCGGTTCAGAGAAAAAGAATTTGTCGAAAGCGGGCAGGCCCATCAGGGCGCGGATGGCGGTGATGAACAGGCCGCCAGCCAGCGTGCCGATGAATTGCGCAATCAAGCCGCGCACCAACCCAAGCGAAAGGAAATTTTTCATGAATGGATTCTCCTCCACAATTACTCGAGGGTTTTGATGAATTCTATCAGGTCGTAAACCTGGGAGTCGCGCA
>JAGVAO010000005.1 GCA_020060235.1 Anaerolineales bacterium
CATTGGAGAGGTGCCAGAGTGGTTGAATGGGACGGTCTCGAAAACCGTTGTAGGCTCCGGTCTACCGTGGGTTCGAATCCCACCCTCTCCGCCAAAAATCCCCGTCAACCGATGGGGATTTTTTATTGCAACAATATATTGTGAATTAAAGAGCAATCTGGTATTATCGTCACATCTTTGCATGGATTGGGTCGTCAATGATAAAACAAACATCCTCCCTCGGTGAGCGTCTACGCATGTTGCGCACGGAACGCCGACTTTCCCAACGCGACCTGGCATACCAGGCTGGAATCTCAGCCAATTCTATCAGCCTGATAGAGCGTAATGAAATCTCTCCCAGCGTCTCAACCCTGCAAAGCCTGGCCGGGGCGCTGAATATCAAAATCAGTTATTTTTTCGATGAGGAATATACCGGGAACATCTTATTTGTTAAATCAGAAGAGCGCCCGGTCATCAAAGGAAAAGGGCTGTTCATAGAGGGCGTCGGCAAGCGCCTACCCAACCAGGAAGTGGAGCCTTTTCGCATCATTCTGGAGCCTTACGCAACCAGCGGCGAGCAGGAAGTGATACATCCCGGACAGGAGTTTGTCTGCTGCCAGGAAGGCAAGGTGGAATACCTGATTGACGGGCAATCTTACCTCGTCGAGGAGGGCGACTTCCTGATTTTTGAAGCCAGCCTGCCGCATCTATGGCGCAATCCTTTTGGCAGGCGGGCCATTTTCCTGCTGGTCATCCAGACATCCAACCAATCACGCGACCCCGTTCACCGCCACTTTGCCAATTTTCCATCCATCAAACATATCGGCTAACAAAAAAGCCCCGCTCGGGGGCTTTGGTTGGCAGCCTGAAGCAAAGATTAATGGAGTTTTTCAGGGTGGTCGACGATTTTACCTGCCAGGTAAGCCTTCAAGGCAGCTTCGATTTCGACAATATCAGTAACAATTGGGGAAATCCCACGGTCGCTTAAAGCATTGTACGCGCCCATGCCCATACCGCGCACCAGTATCACCTTGCAATCGGAAATAGCGTCCATCATAGCCGCATGGCGCTGCGCGGATGCAGCGCCTTCGCCATGTCCCTTGCCATGCCCCTCGTGGTGCTCATGGACGTGTTCACCGGCAAAATGGCTGTGGTTGGCCTTATCGCGGGTTTCAGAAGCAACCACTTTGCCATCTTCCACTGTGGCTACATAATAATATCGGGCACGACCAAAATGCTGTGAAATGGTTTGTTCGTCGTCTGTGATGACTGCAATTTTCATAGTGCTGACTCCTTTGTTTTGTTATCCATGACGGATTTTTGATGCCAGAAATGCTGCCAGCGCAAGGCCAATGACGACCAAAAACGTGACGCCCTCCACGCCCAACAATGGCAGGGCCAAGCCCGATTTCTCGACAGCAGTACCCAATTCGAGCGGCGTTGCAGGCTGGTATGGAACGGCGACCGCTACCTGGCTGATACCCGCCACCCGTCGGAATTCTTGCAGATGCGATTCTGCACTGACCGGGTGGCACTCGTAACACTTCCTGTCGTTTTCATTGATGACCGGATGCGCCGCACGATTAGAATGCGCATCTTCCTTTATAAAAGTATCCGGATTCCCGCCATGGCAATGACTGCAAGACATCGGTGATTCATTCAGGCAAAACCATTTTCCGGTATCATACAGGTAATACAGATTCTCATGGCAAACCAGACACTGGTCATCGGCACCACCAGGCTCGGCAGATTGGGCATAAGCATGGAAAGGGGTAGCAAGAACAATGGCTGCAATGACTACCAACTGGCCCAAAATGCTAAAAAACAATCTTTTGCTTCCCATTTTGCTCCTCCTTCTGCGGGGTTTGGCCCCACGATTTCAGAATTGACTGACAAGGAAAACTATTTTCTATTTCATTTGTAGCCTTTTTAAGGCAAAATGTCAAGTATTTTGTTACAAAATAGCATATTTAAAGTTACAAAATACATTATTTTTGTTTTTTGCATGCCCACCTCACGGCGTAGAACGCAGGTTGATTCTGGCAAAAGGGTATAATTTACATCATAGAGCAGGCATATTGCTTGCACGGTTAACCAGACCCGCTTCCCAACCAAGGAGTTGACCTCATGCGCATGAAAGAGAAAGTCGTTCTCGTCACCGGCGGCGCGGCAGGAATAGGCAAAGCCACCGCCCTGCGTTTTGCCGAAGAAGGCGCAAAGGTTGTCATTTGCGACCTGAACGAACCCGCCGGGCAGGAAACCCTGAAACAACTTGGCCCGCAGGCGGCCTTTTACAAGGTCAATGTCGCCAGCCGCGAAGAAGCCCAACAATGGGTCGATTCTGTCACCGCCAGGTTTGGCAGCATCGATGTGCTCGTCAACAACGCCGGTATCCTGCGCGACGGGCAGCTCATCAAATTCAAGGAAGGCCAGTTGGCCGGGCAAATGTCCGAAGCCGATTTCGACCTGGTTATCTCGGTCAATCTGAAAGGCGTCTTCAACTGCACCCAGGCTGTCGCGCCGGTTATGGCAAAACAGGGCGGCGGCGTCATTCTCAACGCCAGTTCGGTGGTCGGCCTGGATGGTAACTTCGGGCAAACCAACTACGTCGCCAGCAAAGCCGGCGTCATCGGCATGACCAAGGTCTGGGCGCGCGAACTGGGACGCTTCGGAATTCGCGTCAACGCCGTTGTACCCGGCTTTACCGCCACCGAGATTTTGAGCAACATGCCCGAAAAAATCATCGAAGGCATGAAAGCCCGCACCCCGCTCGGCCGCCTGGGTGAACCGCGCGACATTGCCAACGCCTACCTGTTCCTGGCCTCCGACGAAGCCTCGTTCATTACCGGCGAAACCCTGCGCGTCGACGGCGGCATCGTGGTTGGAACATAAC
>JAGVAO010000211.1 GCA_020060235.1 Anaerolineales bacterium
AGGTACGAAGAATGGCTGAAAAAATAAATCCTGAAACTGCCAGGCGCAACATCGCCTTGACCGGCGATATCATGCGCTACTTGTTGGAAAACCCCAAAGTGTTCCAATCCCTGCCAGAGCAGTTCGAACTGGTCATTTTGCCCGAAGACGACCCTGAAATTCGCATGTATAACCTTGAATTGCTCGACAAATACGGCAGCGAAGGCAAACCGATTGTCTTTGCACGTATAAAATCCGACCCGCTCGCCTCGCCGCCAAGCATTTTTGTCCCGCTGGCAGCCTAACCAACCTGCTGAAACCAAAAACGCCCTTTCCCGGTTTGGGAGAGGGCGTTCCGCTTTTACTGACGACTGGTCACTGAATACTGGTTACTGCTCGCTGCCCCCCATCATAATCCCCGCCGCCTTGCGGCCAATCTCGACCGCGAAGTTCGTGCCGCGGTCCCAGGGGTAAACCTGGCTCATCGAGGCAAAATACAGCCCCTCGATGGGCGTCTCAATCGATGGGATGTTCTGCGAATGGTTCACCAGCGGCACCGGCTGGGCATAGGCCGTCCGCCAAAGCCAGGCCTTCTTGACCCAATCGCGCTCGAAGCGCGGGTTCAACTTTTGCAGGCTGGGCAAAAAACGCTCCAGCAACTCCTCCTGCGTCAGCCTGAAATACTCATGCTCCGGCTCCAGGTAATCGCCGACATAAACGATATGGTCGCCGCCGAAATTCTCCGGCGCGACAAAATTGGTGTGCTCCACCACCGCCAAAAACGGAAAACCCGCGCTCTTCGGGATGTTGTACCAGTAATAGCCCTGCTCCGAAAGGCGCTCCTTGAGCGCCAGCGTCATCACCACCGCGCCCATCGATTTTAACCGCAGCAGGCCTTCGAGATATTCTTTGGGAAGCGACGGAACCATTTTCGCGGCGACTCCCGGCGAGAGCGTCACCAGCACTTTATCGGCCTTTTCCACGCCCTCGGGCGTCGCAAGTTCGAGCAACCCGGAGCCTGCATCCCGCTGAATGTGCGTCACCGGCGTCCCCAGCCGAATCTCGACCCCTTCCGCGCGCAGTTTCTCGGCGAACTGGTCGGCAAAAGCCTGGAATCCGCCCTCGAAAGTCCCCAACCGCGTCGTCCGCGCGTGGATTCTGGCCCACATCCAGGCCATGTTGACCTGTTTCGAGTAGCGCTCGCCAAATTTGCCAACCAGCAGCGGCTCCCACATCAGTTTGTAGACCTTTTCCCCGGCCCACTTGCGCATCCAGGCTTCGACGGTCGTCTTTTCGAGCGCGCGCCAGTTCTTCGTCAGGCGCAGGAACAACCCCACCAACCCAAAACGGATTTTGTTGATTCCCCAGCCCAGGCCGGGAAACAGCAGCGCGTTGATAATCGAATCGAACGGGTAGAATTTGCCCTCATGGTACATGACCGTCAGCGGGCGTGGGAAGAGCACTTTGTCCTGCAATCCAAGTTCTTTTATCAGGCCAAGCATGTGCCTATCGCTGGCAAACCAGTGATGGTAAAACTTCTCCACCGACCAGTCCCAGCCCGGTTCCTTGAAGCCGCTCGCCAGCCCGCCGACGTAATCCGCCGATTCGTAGATGACGACCTCGTGCCCGTTGCGCCGAAGGTCCCAGGCAGCGGCCATGCCGCCATATCCCGCTCCGATGATTGCAATTTTCATAGGTTTCCTCTTTGATTTGCTGGTCGAGTAGGCTGAAAGCCGTATCGAGACCAGGATCGCCCCTACCGTTTTTCCAATCGTCCAGCCAACGCTTTCAACTTGCCCCATTCCTCGCGGATGATATAGAGCATTGCCAGCGTGCGCAGCCAGCGCAGGTCGCAGTCGGGGTTTTCGGCCAATTGCTCGAAGACCTCCAACGCTGTGTCATCGGTGCGCTTCGAGCGGGCATACTCCCCGGCCAGTTTTTCGAGCGACTTTTCGCTCTGTTTGTGCAGCCGACCGGCATTTTCCAGGCTGGGACGTTTCTGCCGCACCTGCTCGCCAACCCGATTAACCGCCTCGTTCAACTCTTCGAGCGTGAACGGCTTGCCGAGATACTCCTGCACGCCCAGGGTGATGGCCTTGTTCAGGATGTCGAGTTCCCGCTGGGCCGAGATGATGATACAGCCGGTATCGGGGTAAATTTCACTGATTTGCTTGAAGGCTGTCAGGCCGTCCATGCCGGGCATGTTGATGTCCATCACAACGATGTCGGGGTGGTGTTCGCGCGCCAGTTCAATGGCCTCCGGCCCGTTTTTGGCGATGGCAACCACAATCACATCCGGATTCATGGAAAGCATGATTCGGACACTGCGGCGCGTTTCATGGAAGTCATCTGCAATGAGCACCCTGAGTCGGTTGTCTGCGCCTGATTCGGACATGCGGCACCTGTTAATTACTGCTGAAACTTGTCATTTCGAGCAATAGCCTTTGTCATTTCGAGCGATAGCGAGAAATCTTAGCCCAAGCAGGAGATTTCTACCCTACGGGCACAACGTCGCCGCTACGCGGTTCGAAATGACAAACTCCACGATTTAATTTTACGCCAAAAAACATCATCCCATTACTTCGTTTCCACCTCGCTGCGCAGCGAGTCAGACCATTTGATGCCTTCGCGCGCCAGGAACCAGGCTCCCAACAGCGTAATCGGCAGCCACAAGGCCACATGCAGGACGAGCGTATACCCGGCGGCCATTGCCTGGTCGACGCCATAAGCCGTCAGCACGGCGATACCCGGCGCGTCAAACGTGCCGATGTAGCCAGGGGCCGAGGGAATGGTCGTCGCCAGGTTGACGATTCCGTTCATCAGCATCAGCGCAAAGAACGAGACTTCAAAGTCGAAGGCGTGCATCACAAACCAATATTTGGCCGTCTCGAGCAGCCAGATAACCACCGAGGTCAGGAAGACCATCAGGACGTTAAAGGGAGAACGCAGGGAGGCCAAACCGTCCAGGAATTTACCCGTTATTCCTAACAGTTTTTCACGAAGGTTAATTTCATTTTGTGGTTGTTGTGAAAAATCATCAACATGTTTGCCGCCCCGGCCGAAAACAGTACGAAGCAAGACCGATTGCGCAAATTTCCATGAGGCTCCGGGGCGCAGGACGGTTTCTGGAACCAGGCGCATAATTGCCCAGGTGGCGATTTTTTCTGTCGTTGTCGGGAACATGGCCGCCAGCAGGAAAACGAATAACGCGCCGACAAAGGCCGCTGTGCCGTAAATAGCTACATCCTGGATATTGCCGACAAAGCCTGATGAACTGGTCAGTTTTGCCAGTTCGGACAGGTTGACAAAGATAAAGGCCAGCATCACCACGCCATCAAAGATACGCTCGACGATGATAGTCGCCAGCGAAGCCGAGACGGGCACGCCCTCTTTGCGCTTCAGGATGACCGCCCGCAAAACCTCCCCGGCTCGGGCCGGGTAAATGTTATTGCCCATATAGCCGATGGTCGTAATCGGGAACATCTTCGATGTCGGGATTTTCTTGATTGGCCCCAACAAATAATGCCAGCGCCAGGCCCGTGCCCACACGCCGATAAAATAGACCGCCACACCGGGCAGAATCCACCAGTAATTGGCTGCCGCTACGGCAGACCAAAAATCGCCCAGGTGTAATCCACGCAGGGCGAGCCACAAGAACAGGACGCTAATTAGCACCCCAAACCAAAATTGCCATTTTTTCATCGTGGGACGATTTTACCAGATTGCGCCGACAGCCCGTACGAAAGCAGGAGCACCGCCGACCCAAACAAAAAACGCCTTTCAGCGGTTTTTCTCATTAAAGTCTGTCGGGGCGATAGGATTCGTATCATCCCCTGAATGGGGAAACCGCCGACCCAAAATGGTCAGCGGTTATTTGAAAGTCTGTCGGGGCGAGAGGATTCGAACCTCCGACCTCTTGCACCCCATGCAAGCGCGCTAGCCGGGCTGCGCCACGCCCCGATGGACAGGGTCGTATTATACCCCAAAAGCCAAGCCTGACAAGTTGGTTCTTTAATATTTGTCGTAAAGAAGGCCGCATTTTGGGTATGAGCGCGCGTACGCGCGCTCATACCCAAAATGCGGGGTCTTACCACTGAGTTCCCGAATAAACCAAGTTTATGTTTTATTAATCCATCAAGGATATAATACTTTTGACGGAGAAAAATAATGAGATTAATAAGACTGATTTTTATCGCATTAGCCGCGATTGCCCTGTTTTTCCAGTCCGTTCAGGCCCAATCTGACGCGCCGCTGGTTTTGGTCATGGAAGCCAAAGGCGTGGTCGCCCCGGCCATGAAGGAATATGTCTTGCGTGGCATCAAATCTGCCGAGCAGCGCAATGCCGAACTGCTGGTCATCAAGCTGAATACCCCCGGCGGCCTGATTACCGAGATGGAAGTCATCGTGCAGGCCATTCGCGCCAGCCAGGTTCCGGTGGTGATTTATGTCAGCCCGCGCGGCGGGACGGCAGGCAGCGCGGGCGCGGTGATAACCATTGCCGGGCACGCATCGGCCATGGCCCCCGAAACGATTATCGGCGCGGCCAGCCCCATCAGCGGCGACGGGCAGGATATTCCCGAAACGCTGGAGCGCAAGCAGAAAGAGGCCCTGCGCGCCCAGGTCCGCGCCCTGGCGGAGGCTCGCAGTCCCGAAGCGATTGCCCTGGCTGAAGATATGATTGAAATCGCCAAGGCGGTATCCGCCAGCGAGGCCATCGAAGTCGGCCTGGTCGATTTTATTTCCAACGACCTCGATGAACTTCTCCGCCAACTGGATGGCTTCGAGGTGCAAATGCCCGACGGGCCGCGCAGGCTCGACACCGCCAACGCCCAGGTGCAGGATTTCGGCATGTCGTTCATCGAGCAGCTGCTCGACATCCTGGTCAACCCCAACATCACCTTCCTGCTGGTCACCATTGGCGTCCAGGCTATTTTGATTGAGATTTCCAGCCCGGGCGGATGGGTGGCCGGGTTTATTGGCGCGGTTTGCCTGGCCCTGGCGGCTTACGGATTGGGCGTCCTGCCTGTCAACTGGTTTGGGGTCATCTTCCTGGCCCTGGCCTTCATCTTGTTTATCCTGGAGGTCAAGACGCCCACCTTTGGCGCGTTGACAGCCGCCGGGGTTGGCGCGTTCATCGTCGGCGGGCTGGTGTTGTTCAATTCACCGGGCGTGCCGCAATTCCAGCAGGTTTCTATCCCTTTGGTGGTCGGGACGGGAATTGCCACCGGGCTAATATTTGCCGTCATCGTCGGGTTTGCCATTCGCGCGCAGCGCGCCCCCCAGCGCACAGGCCGGGAATCGCTCGCCGGGGCCAGCGGCACAGCCCTGGGTGACATCGCTCCGCATGGACAGGTTCAGGTGCGCAGCGAACAGTGGAGCGCTGAACTGGCCGAGGGCGAGAAAAATATCAAAAAGGGACAGTCCATAGAAGTTGTCGAAGTCCAGGGCTTGCGCCTTAAAGTGCGCCGCAAGCGTTGACCCGACTCTTGCTTGACTCCCGTTTTTGCAAGAGATAGAATCGTTTTACGAGGTGTATTATGGAAAAAGCCCAACAACCGCAGGATGATTTTGGCACGTTTTTGTCCAGCGTTAACCGTGCTATGAAACAAGAAAAAAACGGCAGCAGCCAGATTTCCATCAGGATTGTGCGCTACCTGGCCCATACCCACGAGGCTCGCATCGAGAGCATCATGATGCAGGTGCGCGCCCCGTTCAACGAGTTTAGCGATGGCCTGCGCGAACTGAGCGAAGCCGGCTTAATCAGGGTGGATGACGAGGATGACGGCAGCGTGATTGAACTGACCGACGAAGGTATGCGCTGGGCCAAAACCATGGTTACGATTGACGATGAAGGGGAAGACCTGTGAACATCTTGTGGTACGAATGGCTGACGGTTATCGGCCTTGGGGTGCTGATTGGCGTCACTGACATTATTTCGCGGTATCGTGACGAACCTGATAACGCGCTCGGAACCCTGCCCAGCATCTTCTACCTGTTTGTCAACGGCGCGGCTTCCGCGCTGACCCTGGTCAGCATCCGCGCTTTTGGCTGGGATTTTGGCCTGCAGGGCCAGACCGCTGCCTGGACTCAAGTTCTGGCTGCCGGGTTGGGCGCGATGGCTCTCCTGCGCACCTCGCTCTGGAATGTGCGCGTCGGCGAGGAGACTATACCGATTGGCTTCAATCGCTTCCTCGATTCGCTGCTCGGCACGGTCGACCGGGCCGTAGACCGCAAACGTGCCCAGCAGCGCGCCGAGGCGGTTACCAAAACCATGAAAAATGTCGATTTCGACAAAGCCGCCCAGGCCCTACCCGCCTATTGTTTTGGATTGCTGCAAAACCTGAGCGCCGAGGAGCAGGAAAAATTTGGCCGCAAAGTAGGCCTTTTGGTTGCTGCGCCGATGAACAACCGCGTTAAATCGCTTTTACTGGGGCTTTCTTTAATGAACCTTGTCGGCGAAAAAGTACTCGAAACCGCCGTTACCAATCTGGGTGCCGATATTCTTATTGCCGAGCCTGCGCCCCTTCCAGACGACGAACCTCGCGGGCAGTGAAAAAACTTTTCCTGCGTTTTTCTTCCCTGGCCGCAAAAACCCTGCCCCTGCCGCTCAAGCAGGGGCTTTATCGCTTTCCGCCCCTGGCGCGCCTGATTCGCGGCTCGATTAACGCTTCGGTGGACGAAGGACTCTCCGAAGTCGAAGTTGCCGCCGGAGACCTGCGGGGTTATAAAATCCTGCTCAACCTGAAGGCAGAAAAAAGCCGCTGGCTCGGTACTTATGAGCCGGAACTGGCCGAGGCCGTGCGCGAATTTGTCCGCCCCGGCATGACTGTTTACGATGTCGGCGCGAATATCGGCTACGTTTCGCTGTTACTCGCCCACGCGGTCCGGCCCAACGGACAGGTGTTCGCCTTCGAAGCCCTGCCTGCAAATATCGAGCGCATCCGCCGTAACATTGAACTCAATGGCCTCGAAGAGCGCATCAGGCTGGTTCCCAGTGCTGTTGCCGACAAAAGCGGCGAACTGACTTTTTATGTCCACGAATCTGTTGGCATGGGCAAGGTTGCCGGGTCTGCCGGGCGGCGCGAAGAACACTACCAGGCCGAAATCGCCGTGCAGGCCCTTTCGCTGGACGAATTTGTCTACCAGCAGGGCAACCCCGCGCCGGAGGTGGTCAAAATGGACATTGAGGGCGGCGAAGTGCTGGCCCTGCCGGGCATGAAGCGCATCCTTAATGAGCATCGCCCGCTTTTGCTGCTCGAATTGCACGGCCCCGAGTCGGAAAAAGTCGCCTGGCAAACCCTGCAAGATGCCGGATACAGCCTTTACCAGATGACCGGCAGCTATCCGCCCATCGAAAGCCCTGAAGCCCTGGGCTGGAAGGCTTATGTGGTGGCGAGGTTTGAGAACTGAACACCGCCCTTCGACTACGGCTGTGCCTCCGCTCAGGGGCTGGTTACTGAACACTGAATATTGAATTATGGCCTCATCCCCCAACCGTCTCGGCCTCATCCAGCGCGTCCTTCCTTCTTATCGCGTCCCGTTTTTCGACGCCCTCTCCGCCGCTTGCGCGGGTGGGCTTTCTGTTTTTGCGGGCCAGCCCCTGCCGGTCGAGTCCATCGCCGTGACCGACCAACTCAGCCGCGCCCAACATGCCCCTGCCAAAAACGTTCATCTCTTCAACCCGCAGCACCCGCTTTACTTTTGCTACCAGCGCGGGCTGGCCGACTGGCTCGCGGTCTGGAACCCCGATGCGCTTATCGTCGAGGCCAATTTTCGCTATTTGTCCAGCCCGGCAGCCATTCGCTGGATGAAAAAACGCCGCCGCCCGGTGGTCGGCTGGGGGTTGGGCGCGCCGCTTAGCCGGGGGCCGCTGGCGGGTCTGCGCGCCAACTTCCTGCGGCAGTTCGATGCCCTGGTTGCCTACAGCGCGCGCGGCGCGGAACAATACGCGGGCCTGGGAATCCCACTAAACCAGATTTTTATTGCCCCCAACGCAGTGGCCGCCAAACCGGCCCACCCCATGCCCGCCCGCGCGGAGTGCTTCGACCCTCAGCCTGTGGTCTTGTTCGTCGGGCGTTTGCAAACCCGCAAGCGGATACCGTCCCTGCTGAAGGCCTGTGCCGAGTTGCCGGGGCATCTGAAACCCCGGTTGGTGATTGTCGGCGACGGGCCGGAGAGAAAAAACATCGAAAGCCTCGCCGCCCAAATTTATCCCGCCGCTGAATTCCCCGGTGCGTTACAGGGGCTGCAACTGGCCCCATACTTTGAAGCCGCCGACCTGTTCGTCCTGCCCGGAACCGGCGGACTGGCCGTGCAGGAGGCCATGTCTTACGGCCTGCCGGTCATTGTCGCCAGGGGAGACGGCACGCAGGACGACCTGGTCAGGCCGCAAAACGGCTGGCAAATTGCGCCGGATGACGAGTTTGCGCTCCTGTTTGCCTTGCAGGAAGCCTTGTCTGACGTATCCCGCCTGCGCAAAATGGGCGCGGAGTCGTATCGTATCGTGTCCGAAGAAATCAATATCGAAAAAATGGTAAATGTTTTCTTGACAGCGATAGGAAATTAAGCCAATTGTGGGGAATTTGGCGAAGGTCTGTTATAATATCCAAAATTCAGCAACTGAATATTGAAAATTTATTAGGAGAACAGTATGTCGAAAGCCAACCTTATCGCCCCTTATGGTGGAACGCTGGTGAACCTGGTTGCAGGGGGCGCAGAGCGTGAAGAACTGCTTGCCCGGGCAGCCCAACTTCCTTCCATCAAAATTTCCATGCGCGCCCTGTGCGACCTGGAACTGCTTGCCACCGGCGGTTTTTCGCCCCTGACGACCTTCATGGGCAAGGCCGATTACGAGAGCGTCTTGCATAAGATGCGCCTCGCCGATGGCACCCTGTGGCCCCTCCCCATCACCCTGACCGCTGACCCGGCTGAACTGCCGGTTGTGGGCGAATCGCTCGTGCTGCGCAATGCCAACAACGACATCATTGCTGTCATGCAGCTGGACGAAGTCTTCCACTGGGACGCCCAGACCGAGGCCAACCTGGCCTATGGCAGCAACGACCCCAAGCACCCGATGGTTTCTGAAATGGCGCGTTGGGGCAAAGTTTGCATCAGCGGGCCGCTCAAGGTGCTGAATCTGCCCAAATACCACGATTTTATCGACCTGCGCCACACCCCGGCTCAGGTGCGTGAAAAACTGGCAGCGATGGGCAACGACAACGTGGTTGCCTTCCAGACTCGCAATCCGCTCCACCGCATCCACGAGGAACTGACCAAGCGCGCCGCAGCGGCCGTCAGCGGTTCGTTGATTGTCCACCCGGTGGTTGGCATGACCAAGCCCGGCGACGTCGACCATTACACCCGCACCCGCACCTACAAAGCCCTGGTTGAGAACTACTACGACAAGAACAGCACCCTGCTCAGCCTGTTGCCGCTGGCAATGCGCATGGCTGGCCCCAAGGAAGCCCTGCTGCACGCCATCATCCGTCGCAATCACGGCGCGAATCACTTCATCGTGGGCCGCGACCATGCCGGCCCCGGCAACGACAGCGCTGGCAAGCCCTTCTATGGCCCCTACGATGCCCAGACCCTGATGACGGAGCACGAAGCTGAACTCGGCGTCAAGATGGTTCCGTTTGAAATGCTGGTCTACCTGCCCGACGAAGACCGCTATGTCGAGCAGAAAGACATCCCGGCTGGCGCAAAAACCCTCAATATCTCCGGCACCCAGGTGCGTGATGATTACCTTGCCAAAGGCAAACTGTTGCCCGAGTGGTTCACCCGCCCCGAAACCGCCGAAATCCTGCGCCAGTCCTATCCGCCGCGCCACAAGCAGGGATTCTGCCTGTGGTTCACCGGTCTGAGCGGCGCAGGCAAAAGCGCCACCACCCAGGTTCTGACCGAACTGATGCTCGAATATGGCCGCGAAGCCACCGTTTTGGACGGCGACGTTGTCCGCACCCACCTGAGCAAGGGTCTCGGCTTCAGCAAGGAAGACCGCGACACCAACATCCTGCGCATCGGATTTGTCGCCAGCGAAATTTCCCGCCACGGCGGCGCGGTCATTTGCGCGGCCATCAGCCCTTACCGCTCGGCCCGCAACGAAGCCCGCAAAATGGTCGGCGAAAACTTCATCATGGTCTACATGGATACCCCCGTCGAAGTCTGCGAACAGCGTGACGTGAAAGGCCTGTACGCCAAGGCCCGCCAGGCCATGCAGGATGGCAAACCGATGGGCTTCACCGGCGTCGATGACCCTTACGAACCGCCGATTGACCCCGAAATCACCCTGCAAGGCTCCGGCGTGACCCCCGAAGAGAACGCCCGCAAGGTTATCGCTTACCTGCTCGAACAGGGCTTCCTGCTCAGCGAATAAGATTTCCCCGGCCCACCCGTTGCCCTGACCGGGACGGGTGGGCCGTTTAATGGCTTTTATCTTCCCTGTTGAACGCCGGGGGATTAATCCCCTCGGCTATTCCTATCAAGCCCGCTGAAGCGGACTAAAAACCTTTGTCCCGCACCCCTTATTTCTCTTTACTCATCCTCCTCTCCCTCGCCGCCGGGTTTGTGCTCTGGTACGCCACTCCCGCCGGACTTGGGCTGACGAACGATTCCGCTGCCTATATCGGCGGGGCGCGCTCGCTCCTGGCCGGAAGCGGCTACAGCGACGTTTGGCTGGATAGCGAACTGGAAGCGGTCACGCACTACCCGCCGCTTTTGTCGCTGGCCCTGGGCGGAATTGGCCTGTTGGGCATCGACCCCTATCGTGGCGCGCGCGTGCTCAACATCCTGCTCTTTGCCGCCAATACCGGTTTGATTGGCCTACTTGGGTGGCGCATGACCAAATCGCAGGCGGCTGGCATCTTCCTGGCCCTGCTCTTCGGCACAAATGCCCAACTGTTGCGCATCCACGCCCAGGTCTTGAGCGAACCGCTCTTCCTGTTTCTCTCCCTGGCCTCCTTCCTGACCTTTTCCATCGCTTTCGAAAATCAATCTGCGAAAAAAAATATAGAACTGAATACCGCCCTTCGACCCTTCGATGAACTCAGGGCATCGCTTCGGGCTGCGCCCTCCGCTCAGGACTGGATACTGAAACCTGAACACTGGTTACTGCTCACTGGCCTTCTGACAGGTTTTGCTTTCCTTACCCGCTACTCAGCCCTGGCGCTGATTGCCACGTTCCTGATTGCAATTTTCCTTCTCTTTTCAAACTTACGCTTTAAACGCATCACCTTTTTCCTCGCCGGGGCCGTCCCGCCGATTGCGGCCTGGTTCATTCGCAACAGCCTGGTGGCGGATTCAGCCACCAATCGCGTCATCCAGTTCAACCCGATTCAGATTGCCAACGTCCGCACCGGGCTGTGGAACGTGGCCGATTTCCTGACGCCTTTCCTGGCCTTGCAGGAGTGGCTGTTCAGGTCGGGCGCGCTGGGTGCTTTGCTCATTGCCGTTGGTTTGGTTTTGCTGGCCTGGCTGGTGTACCAGGCTTATCGCTCGTTTTTCCTGCAATCATCCCCTAATCCACTGACCTTTACCACCGCCCTGTATGTTTTCGGCTACCTTGGCGCAGTGCTTTTCTCGATGAGTTTCTTCGATGCCAGCACCAAATTCCAGCACCGCATTCTCTCCCCGTTATATGTTTCGTGGATGGTTTTGCTCACTGCGACAATTTATAGAACCGCGAAGGCCGCCACACCAGTCCTGGCGGACGGTGCCAGGGAGAACGCAAAGTTTTTTAATGATATCTTCGCGAACTTTGCGTTCTTGGCGGTTAAATCTCTCTTTGTTATTATCCTCGCGCTTTCTGCCTTCAATTTTCAATACGCCCTGACCGAACTGCGCGAAATCGATGGCCTGGGTTACGCCTCCTGGCGTTGGCGGCAGATGACCGTGCTGGCGATTATCAAAGACCTGCCGCCGGATGTCGCGGTTTACACCAATTCTCCTCCGGCGGTCTATCTTGTCACCGGGCGGGCCAGTCGGGTCATCCCGACTCCGGTCAACCCGGTCAGCCGCCAAGCCCGCAGCGGATACGACGAGTCCCTGGCAGAGATGCGCGCGGAATTGCTTGCCGGGCGGGCTGTCCTGGCCCTGTTCGACACCTCCGACATCGAGGACGCCTTTGGCGAAGAAATCGCGTTACAATTCGACGGCCTGACCCTGCTCGAAAAATCGCAGGGGAATGTGCTTTACGGAATACCATGATTATATTGTAGGGGCGCAGCATTGCTGCGCCCCTACAGGAGACAAATTATGCCAAAAATTCAGGAAAAATTTGACTTGACTGGCCGGGTGGCGATTGTCACCGGCGGGGTGGGTCTGCTCGGTGTGGAATTTTGCTGCACCCTGGCCGAGGCCGGGGCCGCCGTTGCCGTGGTCGACCTTAACGCTGAAAAATGCGCCGCTGTCGCCGCCGACCTGGCTGGGGCTGGCTACAAAGCCCTCGGCCTGGCAACCGACATCACCAGCCCGGATTCAGTCAATGCGATGGTCGAGAAAGTCGTCGCGGCGTTTGGGCGCATCGATGTGCTGGTCAACAGCGCCGCGCTCGACCCGAAATTTGACCCGGACGCGGTCTCGAAGGGTATTGCCCCCGGCAAATTCGAGGAGTATCCGCTCGACCAGTGGAATGCCGCCCTGAACGTCAACCTGACCGGGACTTTCCTCGTCACCCAGGCAGTGGCCAAACAAATGGTCGCGCAGGGCAAGAAGGGCAGTATCATCAACATCTGCTCTACCTACGGGCTGAACGGCCCCGACCAGCGCATCTACCGCAAAGCGGACGGTTCGCAGCCAGCCTTCAAGCCGGTCTATTACACCGTTACCAAAGCCGGGATTGTCGGTTTTACCAAATACCTGGCCGCGTATTACATGGAGACCGAAATCCGGGTCAACATGCTCACGCCGGGCGGTGTCTATAACAATCACGATGAGCTTTTTGCCAAAAATTATGCCGCAAAAACAATTTTGGGCCGCATGGCCAAAAAAGACGAAATGAACGGCGCTTTATTGTTCCTCGCTTCGGACGCTTCTTCGTACATGACCGGCAATAACGTGGTTGTGGATGGCGGGTGGACGGCGTGGTAGAAGTCTTAGCACTCATCCCCGCGCGCGGCGGGTCGAAGGGAATTCCGCGCAAGAATATTCGTGATTTTTCGGGCTATCCGCTGATTGCCTGGAGTATTGCGGCGGCCAAACAATCCGAACTGGTGACGCGGGTGATTGTCAGCACCGACGATGAGGAGATTGCGGCGGTTGCCCGTGCCTGGGGCGCGGAGACGCCTTTTCTGCGCCCGGCAAAGTTTGCCGAGGACAAGACCACCGATTTGCCGGTTTTTGTCCATGCATTGGAGTGGCTGGCGGAGAACGAGAATTACCGCCCGGATGTTGTCGTGCAGTTGCGGCCCACCTCGCCGATTCGCCCCGTCGGGTTGGTGGATGATGCGGTGAGAATCCTGCTTCAGCACGCCGATGCGGATTCGGTGCGGGGAGTCGTTCCAGCCGGGCAAAACCCGCATAAAATGTGGCGGCTGGCCCCGGGTGGCAGCGGTCCGATGACGAATCTGCTTGCAGTAGAAGGAATCGAAGAACCGTACAATGCTCCCCGCCAGATTCTTCCCGATATCCACTGGCAAACCGGACATATCGACGCGATTCGCGCGTCTGTGATTTTAGGCGGTTCGATGAGCGGGAAGCGTGTTTACCCGATTTTGATTGACCCGGATTTTACGGTGGACCTGGACAACCTGCGCGATTGGGTGCGGGCTGAGTGGCTGGTGGCGTTTGGCGGGCTGACGATGGTCTCGCCGGGACGCGCGCGCCGCCCGATGCCGGAGAAGGTGTCCCTGTTGGCGCTCGATTTTGACGGCGTGGTGACAGATAATCGCGTGTGGGTTAGCGAGGAGGGCCGTGAGATGGTGGCGGCCAACCGCAGCGACAGCCTGATTATGTCGAAGATGCGCGAGGCGGGTATTCCGGTGGTGATTTTGTCGTCGGAGGTCAACCCGGTGGTTTCGGCGCGCGCGAAGAAGATGCGCGTGGAGGCCCTTCAAGGAATTGGCATTCACGACAAGGCCGAGGTGCTGGCAAATTTGCTGGCGGAGCGTAAGATTGACCCGGCGCATGTGGTTTATGTTGGCAATGATATCAACGACCTGCCCTGTTTTGAGGTGGCCGGCTGGGCGGTGGCGGTTGCCGATGCCCTGCCGGAAGTCGTCCGCGCGGCGGATTATGTGACCCAAAAGACCGGCGGTCATGGCGCGGTGCGGGAAGTGTGTGATTTGATTTTAAAACGTTTGCGTATTCGATAATTCGATACTCGTTATTCGATATTCGAAACTCGAATTATCGAATAACGAGTACCTTCTTTCAAATTTAGGAGAAACTATGGCTCGTGAAATAAAACTCGGTAACAAATTGGTCGGCGATGGACATCCTGCCTATATCATCGCTGAAATCGGCATCAATCACAACGGTGATTTGGAGATTGCCAAACAAATGGTGCGGGCTGCGGCCCATGCCGGCGCGGATGCGGTCAAGTTCCAGAAGCGTACGCCCGAAGTTTGCACCCCGCCCGAACAGCAAAAGCAGATGCGCGAGACGCCCTGGGGCTATATCTCGTATCTCGATTACCGCTTCAAGGTCGAGTTTGACAAACAAGCCTATACCGAAATCGACAAACTGGCGCGCGAACTGGGCGTCGATTGGCTGGTTTCGGTTTGGGATGAGCAGTCGGTCGATTTTATGGAGCAGTTCGATACCCCGGCTTATAAAATCCCCTCCGCTTCGCTGACCGACCACAGCCTG
>JAGVAO010000036.1 GCA_020060235.1 Anaerolineales bacterium
ACTGATTGTGCCGGTTGCCCTCGAGCAGGGCTCCAAGTTCGCCATTCGTGAAGGCGGCCTGACCGTCGGCGCGGGTGTCATCACCAAAATTATCGAATAGGTGAGAGATGTCGAAGCAGAAAATCCGCATTCGCCTCAAGGCGTATGACCACCGCGTGCTTGACCAGTCGGCCAAGCGCATTGTCGAGACCGCCGAACGTTCTGGCGCCCAGGTAGTTGGCCCCGTACCCTTGCCAACCAAGAAAGAACGGTTTACAATACGTCGCTCTGCTTTCATCGACAAGGATTCGCACGAGCATTTTGAAATCCGCACGCACAATCGTCTGATTGACGTTTTGGACCCTGATTCGAAGACGATTGATATGCTGATGCGGCTCAACTTGCCCGCGGGCGTCGATATCGAAATCAAGATTTAGTAGAAGAGCAAACAGGTCGGTTAGTCTTCTCTCATGAGGGCTAACCGACTTAAAACGGTAACGCAAGCGCGGGTCTGTTCGTGGGCCCCACAAAAGATTGGTCGCGGCAAATTCGCGAACTGCGCTACCCGGAGATGATGCAGCCACAGCCCTGGCTGACAGTCTCGACGTAGGATGGGCACTCTGGCACTTGTGTGCTTCGTCCCACAACTTTATAAAGGAGAAAACCGAGTATGTTGAAAGGGCTTCTAGGTAAGAAGATTGGTATGACCCAGATCTTCGATGATACAGGTGTGGCTTATCCGGTCACCCTCATCGAGGCTGGGCCTTGCTATGTTACCCAGATTCGGCGTCCAGAGAAGGAAGGTTACTCTGCGGTGCAGTTGGGCTTTTCAGAAGTTCACCCCAAGCGTCTGACCGGTGGCGAACTCGGCCACTTTAAGACTTCTGAACTGCCTCCCCTGCGTTTCCTGCGTGAGTTCCGTACCAGCAATCTGGACGTTTCTGTTGGTGATGTGGTCAAGGTTGATATGTTTACCCCTGGCGAACGTGTCGATGTTGTTGGCACAAGCAAGGGCAAGGGCTTTGCTGGCAGCGTGAAGCGTTACCACTTCCGCGGCGGCCCGAAGACGCACGGTCAGTCTGACCGTCATCGCGCTCCCGGTTCCCGCGGGGCCGGTACTACCCCGGGTCGTGTCTATAAGGGCGCGCGCGGGGCAGGCCACATGGGCGATGAGCGTGTAACGGTTCAGAGCCTTAAGGTTGTCCTGGTAGATGCTGAGCGCAACCTTATCGGCGTTCACGGCGCTGTTCCTGGCCCCAAAGGCGGCCTGGTAATTGTCAAGGAAGCGCGCAAGCAGTAAGCGCGATGAATGGGAGCATGTGCTATGAAGGTTGATGTTTTCAATATGGAAGGCCAGAAGGTCAAGCAGGTTGAATTGCCTGCTGCTATCTTCGAGGCCCCAATAAATGTAGATTTGATGCACCAGGCATTTATTCGCCAGATGGCGAATGCCCGCCTCGGTACGCATGACACCAAGGTCCGCGGTGAAGTTGCGGGCGGTGGCCGCAAGCCCTGGAAACAGAAGGGCACAGGCCGCGCTCGCCAGGGTTCGACCCGCGCCGCCCAATGGGTTGGCGGTGGACGTATCCATACCCCGCACCCGCGCAAGTACACCCAGAAGATGCCTCTCAAGATGCGCCGCGCTGCTTTGCGCTCGGCCCTGTCTGTGAAGGCTGCCCAGGCCGGAATTGTGTTGGTGGACGATTTGTCCCTGCCGGAGCCGAAGACCAAGTTGATGGTCAAGGCCCTCAACAGCCTGGCTGGCGATGCCAAGACCCTGGTGCTTATCCCTGAGAAGAACGCTTCGTATGATGTGGTTGTTCGCGCAACCAACAACATTGCGAGCGCAAAAGTTCTCATGGCCGGTTACCTGAACATCCGTGATTTGCTCGGCTACGACAAGATTGTCATGCCGGTGCAGGCCATCGATGTCTTGACGGCTCACTTAGGCTAGGAGTTGACCATGACGACGATTTATGATGTCTTACGCCGTCCATTGGTGACTGAAAAGACCAATTACCAGAACAAGCTCAACCAGTACACCTTCGAGGTTATGAGCAGCGCCACCCGCACCCTGGTTAAGGATGCCGTGGAGAAACTGTTTGACGTCAAGGTTACGAATGTCAACATCCTCAATGCCCCTGCCAAGCGCGGACGCCGCCGCAACCGCCGGTTGCTGGTTCGCCGCCCCGGTTACAAGAAAGCCATTGTGACGCTTGCAGAGGGACAGACACTCTCGATTTTTGAAGGAGTGCAGTAATGGCTGTAAAGAAGTATAAACCCGTAACCCCCGGTCAGCGTGGCATGACTGGCTACTCTTTTGATGAAATCACCAAAACTGAGCCAGAACGTTCGTTGATTATGCCCCTGCGCAAGACCGGTGGTCGTAACCTGTATGGTCGCATCACGGTGCGCCACCAGGGCGGTGGACACAAGCGTTTCCTGCGCATTATCGATTTCAAGCGCAACAAACTCAATGTGCCCGCCCGCGTGGCTGCCATTGAATATGACCCCAACCGCACGGCCCGCCTTGCGTTGTTGCACTATGCCGATGGCGAAAAGCGCTATATCCTGGCTCCTGTTGGCCTGAAAGTTGGCGACACAGTGGTTTCCGGCCCCTCGGCCGACATTCGCCCTGGCAATAGCCTGCCGATTTCCAGCATTCCTGTCGGTACGATGGTGCATAACATCGAGGTCAAGCAGGGCAAGGGCGGCCAGTTGGTTCGTTCCGCTGGCACTGCCGCCCAGTTGCTGGCCAAAGAAGGCGAGTATGCCCAGGTTCGTATGCCTTCGGGCGAAGTCCGCCTGGTTTTACAGACCTGCTACGCGACAGTCGGCCAGGTTGGCAACCTTGAGCACAGCAACATCAAGCTTGGTAAGGCTGGCCGCAAAATCCACCTCGGCATTCGCCCGACAGTGCGCGGTACGGCCATGTCTCCCCGCGACCATCCCCACGGTGGTGGTGAAGGCCGCCAGCCGGTTGGTATGCCGGGTCCGAAATCGCCCTGGGGCAAGCCCACGCGCGGTTACAAGACTCGCCGCAATAAGCAGACTGACAAGTTTATTGTCAAGCGCCGCAGCAAGAAAAGCCGCTAAAGCGTAACGCAAAAGAGAGTAGAAACTATGTCGAGATCGCTCAAAAAGGGGCCTTTCATCGCCCCGAAACTGTTGAAAAAAATCGAGATGATGAACCAGCGCGGTGAGAAGAAGGTGCTGCGCACCTGGAGCCGGGCCAGCGTCATTTTCCCGCAGATGGTGGGACACACCGTCGCCGTGCATGATGGCCGCCGCCACGTTCCGATTTACGTCACCGAAAACATGGTCGGCCACCGCCTGGGCGAATTCGCCCCGACGCGCACTTACCGCGGCCACGTCTCGGAAAAGTCCACGAAAGGGAAGTAAGCCATGGCTGATATTCGCGCTCAATTGCGCTTTCTCTCCTTTTCGGCCCAGAAAGTCCGCCTTGTGGTTGACCTGGTGCGCGGCAAAGATGCCAACACCGCACTCGAAATGTTGCGCTTCGTCCCCAATGGTGCTGCGCAGCCGGTGCTCAAGTTGTTGAAATCGGCGGTTGCCAACGCTGAGGAAAATTTCGGCATTAGCCGCGATGACCTGTACGTTGCCACAATTTTTGCTGATGAAGCCCCGACACGCAAATGGCGTCGCTTTGGCGCGCGTGGCCGCTTCAAGCCGTTGCTGCGCCGCTCGTCGCATGTCACCGTTGTCCTGCGCGAACGCGAGGCCTAGGAAAGGTACGGAATAAATATGGGTCGTAAAGTACATCCGATTGGATTTCGCCTGGTTGTGAGCCGTGGCTGGCAAGGCCGCTGGTTTGCAGAAGGCGCTCAATATCGTGACCAACTCAAGCAGGATATGGCTATCCGCGAACTCGTGCAGAACATTGCCCCCAAGGCCGGTGTTTCGCGTGTGGATGTGGAACGCTTCCCTGGAAAAATCAAGGTAACGGTACATACCGCCAAACCCGGCATCCTGATTGGCCGCAAAGGCGAAGGCGTCAAAAAAGTTCGCGAAGGTTTGACCGAACTGGTTGGCAAGAAAGTTGACCTGGATATTAAGGAACTCGCCAGCCCCGACACCGACGCTTACCTGATTGCGCGCAACATCTCCGACCAGTTGGTGCGCCGTATCGCTTACCGCCGCGCCATGAAGCGCGCCATCCAGCAGGCCATGCGCCAGGGCGCAGAGGGCATCAAGATTCAGGTTTCTGGCCGCCTGGCCGGGGCTGAAATGGCCCGCACCGTCTGGCTGCGCGAAGGCCGTGTGCCGCTTCAAACCCTGCGTGCCGATATTGACTTCTCCCGCGCCGAAGCGCTGACCACTTATGGCCGTATTGGTATCAAGGTCTGGGTCTACAAAGGCGAGATGAAGCAGGAAGTCGAAGAGAAAGCCGAATCGACTGAAGGTGTTTACGTTAGCGAATAAAACAAGCCCGGGCGATTTTCTCGCCGCTTGTTTCAATCGCTGTCATTACTGAAAGAGGTTTAGCCATGTTAATGCCGAAACGTGTTAAATGGCGCAAGCAAATGCGCGGTCGTATGAAGGGCAAGGCCCTTCGTGGCGCCGAGGTTTCTTTTGGCGAATGGGGCCTGCAAGCTCTGGAGCCAGGCTGGATTACAGCCCGCCAGATTGAAGCCGCCCGTCGTGTCATCGTCCGCGAAATGAAGCGCCGTGGCAAGGTCTGGATTCGTATTTTCCCGGCCAAGCCGTATACCCATCGACCTCCTGAAACCCGTATGGGTAAAGGTAAAGGTAATGTGGAGTATTATGTTGCCGTGGTCAAACCCGGCAGGGTTATGTTCGAAATCGGTGGAATGTCTGATGAAGAGTCTTTGCGGGCGCTCAAAATGGCCCAATATAAGTTCCCGATTCGGACCAAAATCATCACTCGCCATGATGCGGGCGCAGGAGAGTAAGGAATGAAAGCAAAAGAAATCCGTGCTCTTTCTGTAGAAGAAATTGCTACCAAGACAGACGACCTGCGTGACGAATTGATGCGCTTGCGCTTCCAGCAGGTTGCCGGTCAACTGACAGATACCAGTCGCCTTCGTGTTCTTCGCCGCCAAATCGCCCGCATGGAGACGATTTTGAACCAGAAGAAACAATTGGCGGAACAGGAAGGTTAGTCATGAATGAACGTCGTCGTATGACTGGTGTCGTCACCAGCAACAAAATGCAAAAGACGGTGGTTGTGGAAATCAAGCGTACTTTCCGCCACCCGTTGTACCGCAAGGTTGTTCGCCTGAGCAAGCGTGTCAAGGCGCACGATGAAATCGGTTGCCACGTGGGTGACCAGGTACAGATTGTCGAAAGCCGCCCGCTTTCCAAAGAGAAGCACTGGGTGGTTGAGTCAATCGTCAAACGCGAAACCAAGACCGCCGATAGTGGCGTGGAGGTATAGGCATGATTCAGCAAGAATCTCGCATGAAAGTCGCTGATAACAGCGGCGCCCGTGAACTGCTGGTTATCCATGTCCTGGGTGGCTCCAAGCGTCGTTATGGCTCCATTGGAGACGTGGTTGTCGCAACTGTGAAATCTGCCGCCCCGCAAGGCGCGGTCAAGAAGAGTGAAATTGTAAAGGCCGTGATTGTGCGCTGTGCCAAAGAGTGGCGCCGCGAAGACGGTTCTTACATCCGCTTTGATGATAATGCCGCCGTTATCCTGGATAATGATGGACAGAACCCCAAAGGCAGCCGTATCTTCGGGCCTGTTGCGCGTGAACTGCGCGAACGAGGCTTTATGAAGATTGTTTCCCTGGCGCCTGAAGTGCTCTAGGTCGTATTGGAGTTGACGCCATGAAGGTAAAGATTAAAAAAGGTGATACCGTTGAGGTCATCAGCGGGCGTCTGGAAGATAAAGGGCAGCGCGGTGAAGTCATCAACGTCCTGCCTGAAGAGCGGCGCGTTGTGGTGCAGGGAATCAACCTGCGCACCAAGCACCAGCGTCAGACGCAAACCCGCCAGGGTCGTACCATTAATCCTGGCCGCATCAAATTGGAAGCGCCTGTTTCGATTTCCAATGTCATGCTTGTTTGTCCGAAGTGCCAGAAAGCCGCGCGCGTGGGCGTTGTCCGCGACGAAAACGGCTCGCACCGGCTATGCAAAAACTGCCAGGCCCTGATTGATTAGCGGGCGCTGGACAGGAGAGCGATGAAATGAACCGATTCAAAGAACGTTATCAGAACGAAGTCGCACCGGCTTTGCAGAAGACATTCTCTTACGGGAATGTCATGGAAATTCCGCGCATCCAGAAGGTCGTTATCAATATCGGCCTGGGCGAAGCGATGGACAACCCCAAAGCGCTGGAAGCGGCAGTGGGCGATTTGGCTACCATTTCGGGCCAGAAACCCATCCAGACCAAAGCCCGCAACAGCATCGCAAATTTCAAGCTGCGCGAAGGCCGTATCATCGGCGCCAAGGTTACCCTGCGCGGTGAGCGCATGTGGTCGTTCCTTGACCGCCTGCTGAACATTGCCCTGCCTCGCGTGCGCGATTTTCGCGGCGTTTCGCCGGACTCGTTTGACGGGCGTGGGAACTACACCCTGGGCCTGCGTGACCAGTTGATTTTCCCCGAAATCGACTATGACAAAATTGACAAACTGCGCGGCATGGAAGTTACGATTGTGACGACTGCCAAAAATGACGAGCATGCCCGCGCGTTGCTCAAGTTGCTTGGAATGCCTTTCAGGAAGGAAGCCTAAATTATGGCAAAGAAATGCATGACCTATCGTGAAACGCGTCGAAAGTACCCGACCCGTGTGCGCAACCGCTGCAATCGCTGCGGACGTCCGCGTGGCTACATTCGTCGCTTTGGCCTGTGCCGGATTTGCTTCCGTGAATTAGCCCTGGAAGGCAAAATCCCCGGTGTGGTGAAATCTTCCTGGTAAGCCGGGTGGAGGTGCTGGAATGAGTGTTTCTGATCCGATTGCTGATATGCTGACCCGTATTCGTAACGCTGTAATGATTGGTCAGCCCAATGTAGCGATGCCGTCCTCGAAACTCAAGGCAGAAATTGCCAAGATTTTGAAGGAAGAAGGCTTTGTAGATGGTTTCGAAGTTGTAGACTCTGAGAAGCCCGGGCAAAAAGTGCTGCGCATCAAGATTAAATATACCGGTGAGCGCCGCGAGCGCAAAGCCGTGTTGACTGGTCTCGTGCGCGTCAGCCGCCCCGGACGACGTGTTTATACCAAGAAACAAGAGATCCCCTGGGTTCTGTCTGGAATGGGCGTTGCCATTCTCTCGACCCCCAAGGGTGTTATGACCGGCCAACGTGCCCGCCAGTTGGGCGTGGGCGGTGAAATCCTTTGTAAAGTTTGGTAAGGAGGTGGTATTGTGTCTCGTATTGGACGCATGCCCATCACTGTCCCCGCTGGCGTGCAGGTAGACATTAAAGGGTACCAGGTTAAGGTAAAAGGCCCGAAGGGCGAACTTCAACGTGAATTTTCCCCGTTGATTGACATCGCTATGGAAGGTGCCGAAATTACCGTTAGCCGCCGCTCTGATATGCCTGCCGAGCGCGCCCTGCATGGGACAACCCGGGCAGTATTACATAATATGGTTTATGGCGTGAGCACCGGATTTGCTACTATCCTCGAGTGGGATGGTGTCGGCTACCGCGCTGAGATGAACGGCTCCAACCTTGTGTTGCACATGGGCTACTCGCACCCGATAACGGTCGAGCCTGACCACGGCATTTCCTTTGAAGTGGATGCCAAAGTGCGCCAGATTAAGGTCATGGGCCATGACAAGGAAGTTGTCGGCCAGGTTGCCGCAAACATCCGCAAGGTACGACCGGTTGAGCCGTACCTGGGCAAGGGTTTGCACTACCTGGGTGAGAAAATTCGCCGTAAAGCCGGTAAATCTGGGAAAGGGAAGTAAGATATGGCGAACAAGTCTCGTTCTGCGGCTCGCGTTCGACGGCATATCCGGGTGCGTAAGAATGTTTTCGGCACCCCTGAGCGCCCTCGCCTGTGCGTCTTCCGCAGCTTGAATGATATTTATGCCCAGGTGATTGACGATATCGAAGGTCATACCCTGGCATCGGCTTCCTCGATTGATACCGAACTACGCGGCAAAATGAAGGGCCTCAAAAAGGCCGAACAGGCCCGCGAAGTTGGCAAAGCGGTTGCCGAGCGTGCTAAAACCAAAGGAATTGCATCGGTCGTTTTCGACCGCGGCGGTTTCCGTTACATGGGTCGCGTAAAAGCCCTTGCCGATGGCGCGCGCGAAGGCGGCCTGGACTTCTAGGCTGGATGGAGAACGACAATGTCGGACTACGAAAAAAAGGTATTTGAACAAGAAGCGCCAGAATTCGACGAGCGTGTCATTGAAATTGCGCGTGTTGCCAAAGTGGTAAAAGGCGGTCGCCGTTTCCAGTTCCGCGTAACCGTTGTTCTTGGCGACAACAAAGGCAAAGTTGGCATGGGTATTGGCAAAGCCAATGCCGTGCCTGATGCCATGCGCAAGGCTTCTGAGCGCGCCCGCAAGGATTTGCGCCAGGTTGCGATTATGGGCACCACCATCCCGCACGAAGTGCTTGGACGTGTTGGCGGCTCGCGTATCCTGCTCAAACCTGCCTCGCAAGGTACTGGCGTTATCGCCGCTGGCGGCGTCCGCGCCGTGCTCGAGGCGGCCGGGGTGCGCGACATCCTGACCAAGTCGATGGGCGGTTCCAACGTGCTAAACAGCGTCATGGCGACCTTTGACGCCCTCGATGCGCTCAAATCTCCGGCTGTCGAAGCGGCCCGCCGCGGAAAACCGGTCGAAGAGTTGATGCCCTTCTGGGAGCGGAGGAGGAAGAATGGCTAAGAAAACCGAGAAAAAGACCGTGCGTGTGATGCTGGTCAAAAGCCCGATTGGGTTTCCTGAACCCCAAAAGCGGACCGTTAAAGCCCTCGGCTTGCGCCGCATGAACCTGGTGGTCGAGCACGAAGACACCCCGGTTGTGCGCGGCATGCTCAACAAAATTATCCATCTCATTCGGATTGACGAGTAGGAGAAGCAATGAAACTCCACGATTTAATCCCCAATCCGGGTTCCAAGAAGAACCGTAAGCGTGTGGGGCGCGGTATCTCCGCCGGGCAGGGTAAAACCGCCGGTCGCGGTACCAAAGGCGAAGGCGCTCGTTCCGGCCAGGGCGGTAACCTGTACCGCCAGGGCGGTAACCTGCCTTTCTATCGCCGCTTGCCTTTCATGCGTGGTGAGGGATTCAGCCCGCTCAACACAGTTGAGTACAACGAAGTTAACCTTGACCAACTCTCGGATGCCTTCAAGGCAAACGATGAAGTGAGCCCCGAATCCCTCGAGGCGGCCCGCCTGCTGCGCGATTCGCGCAACCCGGTGGTTGTCCTCGGGCGCGGCGAAGTGAGCATTCCCTTGAAGGTGCGCGTACATCGCGTCAGCGAAGGCGCCAAGAGCAAGATTGAAGCCGCAGGCGGCTCGGTCGAACTCATCGCCTAAGGAGACCTGTTTATGAAAAACACATGGTTTGCCTGGCGCTACCTGTGGAAATCGGAAGACATCCGCCGGATGTTGTTGGCGACGCTTGGCCTGCTGGCGATTTATCGCCTGGCGGCCAACGTCCCTGTTCCGGGCATTGATTTTGCGGTTCTCGCTGACCTGAAAGCGATGATGGCGGCCCAGGGCGGCACTTTCGTCCAGTTCCTCGACCTGCTTTCAGGCGGCACGATTTCCAACTTCTCCATCCTCTCGATGGGCGTTTACCCTTACATCACCGCCCAGATTATCCTGCAGTTGCTCATCCCGATTATCCCTTCGTTGCAGCAGCGGATGCAGGAAAACCCCACCGAGGGCCGCAAGTGGATGCAGCGCACAACCTACTACCTGGCTGTGCCAATGGCTGCCCTGTCTGCGTTTGGCCAGATTAATATTTTCAACAATATGACCCTGTCCAGCCCGTTCATCAACAAGGCTGTCATCAATTTTGGCTTTACCGCTGAGACCATCATCCCCTCGCTGACCGCGCTGATTAGCATGGTTGCCGGAACGATGTTTGCCATCTGGCTGGGCGAATTGATTTCAGAGTTTGGTATTCGCGGCCAGGGTCTGTCGCTGGTCATCTTTGCGGGTATCGTTTCGCAGATGCCGGGCAACCTGCTGCAAATCGCGGCGGATGAGCAAAACCGCTACATTATGCTGGCCCTCATGATTGTCGTCATTGTTGCCACGATTTTCGCAATCGTTTACGTGCAGCAGGGACGCCGCAATGTGCCGGTGATGTATCCCGGTCGCCGGGTTGGCAACCGCATGTCGATGCCGGTCAAGGCCTCCTTGCCGCTCATGGTCAACATGGCCGGTATGATTCCGCTCATCTTTGCCAGTGCCATCCTGCAGTTTCCGGCGATTCTCTCTTCCTGGTTCTTGACCAGCGAGAATGAAACCATTCGCCAGATTGCGATTGGCACGCAGACCACCTTCTCGCCGGGAAATTCGGCGTACTGGATTATCTACTTCTTTATGGTGGTTCTGTTCTCGTTCTTCTACACCGATGTGTTGTTCACCCAGCAAAATTATGGTGAGAACCTCAAGAAAAATGGTGCCCAAATCCCGGGTGTCGAGCGCGGAAAGAAAACCCAGGATTACCTGAGCAAGGTTCAGCGGCGCATCACGCTGCCCGGCGCATTGTTCCTCGGAATTGTGGCCGTGTTGCCCTTCATCGTCAGCCTGTTCTTGCAGGCGGTTGGGCTGGGCGGCGGACTGAACTCATCATCGAGCCTGTTCCTGGCTTCTTCTTCAGGCTTGCTGATTGTGGTCGGTGTGGTGCGTGACACCTTCTCTGTCATTGATGCAGAGTTGAAGTTGCACGGTTATCAAGACTCAATCCTGGTTCGATAAACGCGAGGTGCTCATGCCTACTTACATCGTTCTGCTCGGCCCTCCCGGTGCGGGAAAAGGCACGCAGGCGAAGGTTCTGGCCCAAAAGTTTGGCCTGCCACACATTTCTTCCGGAGACATCTTCCGCGAGAACATTAAAAACAATACGGAACTTGGGCAGCTTGCCCAAACGTATATCACCAAGGGTGAACTTGTCCCTGACGACCTGACCATCGAGATGATTCGGGACAGGTTTGCCCGGCCGGATTGCGAAAACGGCGCCATTTTGGACGGTTTTCCGCGCACCCCCGCCCAGGCCGACGCGCTCTGCAACATGCTCAAAGGCTTTGACGGTAAGGTGGACCTGGTGCCCTTCATCTCGGCCCCGCAGAACGTCCTTATCAGGCGTCTTGCCGGGCGCTGGACTTGCCGCGCAATGGGGGGGCACGTCTATCACGAGAAATTCAATCCGCCGAAAAGCCCCGGTGTGTGCGACATAGACGGCTCGGAACTTTACCAGCGCGACGACGACAAAGCCGAGACCGTGACCCATCGCATCGAGGTGTACCTGAACCAGACCACCCCGCTGATTGCTTACTACAAGGAGCGTGGCGTGTTGGTAGAGATTAACGGATTTGCGCCGATTGAAGAGGTCAGCAAGCAATTGCTTTCGGCGTTGAGCAAGCCGGTACAGTAAATTTTTTGATTGGTAAGAAGAAAATGTCCTGGGATCGTGAAATCAACCTGAAAAATCCGGCAGAAATTGCCATCATGCGAGAAGCCGGACGTATCAATGCAACAGTACATGCAACGGTCCGTGAACTTTTAAAACCAGGTATTTCTACCGCTGACCTCGACGCGGCTGCCGAGGAAGTGTTGAAGAAATACGGGGCTGTTTCTCCCTTCAAGGGCTACGGAAATCCACCGTTTCCGAACTCCATTACAACCAGCATCAACAACGAACTGGTGCATGGAATTCCCAGCCCGGCGCGCAAACTAAAAGAAGGCGACATTATCTCGATAGATTGTGGCACCTTTTTTGAAGGCTATGTGGCCGATTCGGCGTTTACCGCCGGTGTGGGAGAAATTTCTGCCAAGGCGCAGAAGTTGTTGGATGTTACCGAGCAGGCGCTGTATCAGGGCATTGCCCAGATGCGCATCGGAAAACGCACCGGTGACATCTCTGCTGCGATACAGCAGTATGTTGAAAGCCATGGCTTTTATGTGACACGCGAGTACACCGGCCATGGCGTCGGGCACACCATGCACGAAGGCCCGCAGGTGCCGAACTATGGCAAACCTGCAACCGGCATTCCGCTGCGCGCGGGCATGGTTATCGCCCTGGAGCCGATGGTGTTGGTGGGAACCCACCGCACCAAGGTTGCCGCCGATAGGTGGACGGTTGTTTCTGCCGATGGGTCTTTGACAGCGCACTTCGAACACAGTGTCGCAGTCACCGAAGGAGAGCCTCTTCTCCTGACTGTCCTCTGACCCGTTTTTAGTTACGACGACCGCCAACGGTGGGCATCTGTAAAACGCGAGTTCTTGAAAGGTAAGAAATTGGTTACTGGACGGAATGAGCGCTAGCGAGTATAATCAAGAATTTGATTGCACTTGGCACGAAAGTGTCATTGAGTAAGGAGAAACGCACTCATGAAAGTAGCACCTTCCATTCGCAAGCGCTGCGCAAAGTGCAAAGTGGTTAAGCGCAGCGGCAGATTATACATAATCTGTGAAAATCCTAAGCACAAACAGCGACAAGGGTAAACAATATGGCACGTATTGAAGGTATTGACCTGCCGCGCAACAAGCGCGTCGAAATTGGCCTGACCTATTTATATGGGATTGGCCTGACTCGTTCACACCAGATTTTGGCTGCGACCAAAATCAACCCCGACACCCGCATCAAGGATTTGAGCGAGGCCGAGGTTGCCGCCCTGCGCGAATTTATCACCCAGAACTTCTTGCTCGAAGGTGATTTGCGCCGCCAGGAGCAGTTGAACATCAAACGTTTAATCGAAATCGGTTGTTATCGCGGAATGCGACATCGCCGTAACCTGCCCACCAATGGGCAGCGCACCCGCACGAATGCGCGTACTCGCAAAGGCCCCAAGAAGACTGTGGCCGGTCGCGGTCGCCGTCGCGGTACCAAGAAGTAAGATTGGCGAGGGTATAAAGACTTATGGCACAAAGCGTCCGTCAGGCGCGCCGCTCCGGTGGCGCCAAAAAAGCCAAGCGCTCCTTATCTTCGGGGCAGGTTCATATTTTTGCCTCGTTCAACAACACCATTATCACGGTGACCGATTCGGCTGGCAACACGGTAACCTGGGGCTCCGCTGGTTCGGCTGGTTTCAAAGGCTCTCGCAAGAGTACGCCCTTTGCGGCCCGCCTGGCTGCGGAACAGGCCGTCAAGGCTGCCCAGCAAATGGGCTTGCAAGAAGCCGATATTATCGTCAAAGGCCCTGGCCCTGGCCGCGAGAATGCTATTCGCGCCGTCCAGTCCATGGGTATCAAAGTCCGTTCTATCGTGGATACGACCCCCATTCCTCATAATGGGTGCCGCCCCCCGAAGAAACGCCGCGTCTAATTTGTTGGAGAGGTAAGACAAATGGCTAAGTATATTGGGCCGGTATGCAAACTATGCCGGCGTGAAGGTGAAAAGTTATTTCTCAAGGGCGATCGCTGCTTTACCCCCAAGTGCGCTTTCGAGCGCCGCAGCTACGCCCCTGGTCAGCACGGCAAATCTGGTGGCAGGAGCCGGGGCGGCATGGGCCGCGAATCGGACTACGGCCGCCAGTTGCGCGCCAAGCAGCGCGCCCGCCGCGTCTATGGTGTGCTGGAACGCCAGTTCCGCCGCTACTACGAAACGGCCCTTGGCCGCCGCGGCCTGACCGGTCTCAACCTGTTGCAGATTCTGGAATCGCGCATGGACAATGTCGTTTACCGGCTGGGTTTCGCTACCAGCCGTGCCCAGGCGCGCCTGTTGGTAACTCACGGTCACTTTACCGTCAATGGCCGTCGTACAGACATCCCGTCAATGCTTTTGGGACCTGGGGACACGGTGCAGGTTCGCGAAGGCTCGATCCAGGTGCCCTACTTCAAAGCCCTGGGTGTTGAGGCCGAGACGCGCAATTTCCCTGCCTGGTTGACCCGCGATTTGCGCAACCTGGTTGGGACAGTTGAGCGCTTGCCCGAACGTGCTGAAATTGATGGCAGCCTGAACGAGCAGCTCATTGTTGAGTACTACTCTCGCTAATGCGCTTCGGCAGTCTCAATATTGTCGGTGGCTTTTGCCATCGTAAATAAACAAGGGAGAGGTGAACTGTGACCGGTTTAATGAATATGGTCATGCCGAAGATCGAGCGTGAAGCAGAAGCTCGAAATTACGGAAAATTTATCATCAGCCCGCTGGAACGCGGCTACGGGAATACCGTAGGCAACACCCTGCGCCGTGTGTTGCTTTCTTCACTGGATGGCGCGGCTGTTACCTCGGTGCGCATCTCGGATGTCTTGCATGAATTCAGCGACATAACCGGCGTGCGTGAGGATGTCATCCAGGTGATGTTGCAAATCAAGCAGCTGCGTCTGAAACTCAACGGCGTTGAATCGACCCGCATGCACCTTGAAGTGCGCGGCGAGGGTATGGTAACGGCGGCAGATATCATTGCCCCGTCGGAAGTGGACATTATCAACCCTGACCTGTACCTGTTTACGGTGGATGACCCCAAAACCCGTCTCGACATCGAGTTTACCGTCGAGCACGGCCGCGGATATTCGCCCGCCAACGAGCGTGCCGGGCACCTGCCCATCGGCGAACTGCCGGTCGATGCCATCTTCAGCCCAATCAAGCGTGTCAATTGGGAAGTCTCGAACGCCCGTGTGGGCCAGAGCACCAATTACGACAGACTAACGCTCGAAATTTGGTCTGATGGCACGGTTGCCCCTGAACGGGCGCTCTCGACCGCCGCCAAGATTGTCATCGAACACCTGCGCTTTATTGCGGGTATCAGTGAAGAAACGCTCTCGATTGTCTCCGAGCCGGAAGACTCTGGCACCCGCCTGAGCACTGAAATGGCCGAGACCCCTGTCGAAGCCCTCGACCTGTCGGTGCGTGTTTTCAACTCGCTTAAGCGCACCGGTATCACCACCGTCGGTGATGTGCTCGACCTGCTCGAAAAAGGTGAGCAGGCGGTCATGTCCATCCGAAACTTCGGTGAAAAGAGCCTGGACGAATTGCGCGACAAGATGCGCGAAAAAGGCTTCATGCGAGACCAAACAAATAACGCGGAGTAAGTTGAAATGCGACATCAAGTAGCAGGTTATAAACTTGGGCGCAGCAAGGGCGCGCGTATTGCCCTGCGGCGCAACCTTATCAAACAACTCTTTACGCACGAGCGCATCACCACCACACGCGCCAAAGCGGAAGCCATTCGCGGCGAAGCGGAACGCATGATTACCATTGCCCGCCGCTCTGCCGACGCCGAAGACTCCGGCAAGGTGCATGCCCGCCGTCTCGTGGCGGCGCGCCTGGGCGGCGGCAACGAAGTCGTGCAAAAACTGTTCGACGAAATTGCCCCCCGCTTTGCCGAGCGCCCCGGCGGTTACACCAGGATGCTCAAACTTGGCCCGCGCCTCGGCGACTCGGCCCAGATGGTGATGCTCGAACTGGTTGAAGAGTAAAATCGGATTCACGTCAGTATCCCGAACAACACTGGTTACTGATTACTGACTCGTGGCACGTTACCAAATCATTCTCGCTTACGATGGCACAGACTTCTACGGAAGCCAGCGCCAGGCGAAGGCGCGCACGGTACAGGGCGAACTAGAAACCGCCCTGCGGCGCATCGGTTGGACGGGGAAATCCGTCCTGCTGGCGGGCCGCACCGACACCGGCGTCCACGCCAGCGGCCAGGTTGCCGCGCTGGATTTTGACGACTGGAAGCACTCCCCGGCAGAATTGCTGGATGCGCTCAACAGTCAACTCCCGCGCGATATGGCCGCCAGCCGCGTGACGCTCGCCCCTGACGCCTTCCACCCGCGTTTCGACGCGATTGCGCGCTGCTACGTTTACCGGGTCTTCTTCCAACCGGTGCGTGACCCGCTCAGGGAACGCCTGGCCTGGAGAATCTGGCCCGCGCTGGAAGTAGATGCCCTGCGCGAAGCCGCCAGCCTGTTGCTTGGCACTCACGATTTTGCCGCTTTTGGTACCCCGCCCCGGCCCGAAAGCACAACCGTGAGAACCGTCAGCCGGGCAGAGTGGAGCGTCCATGACGATGAGTTGCGCTTTACGGTGCAAGCCGAAGCCTTTCTCTATCGCATGGTGCGGCGCATGACCTTCGTCCAGGTGGCCCTGGCGCAGGGACGGCTGACAGCTGAGACCCTGGCCGGTGGTTTGGCGGGCAGGCTTTCGGGAGAACGCCTTCCGGCAGGCCTGGCCCCGGCGCACGGCCTTTGCCTTGTGTCCGTCACCTATCCAGAACGAGAGTGAACCATCCACCCGGCCCGTTGGCCTGGCGGGAATGACCGTTTTTTTGAATCAAGTAAGTGGAGAGACGACCGTGTACAAATCGTATTATCCCAAAGCCGCTGAAATTAACCCCGAATGGGTTGTGATTGATGCTGCTGGACAGACGCTAGGGCGCGTAACAACCCAAATCGCCGCGCTGCTGCTCGGCAAACACAAACCGACTTTTACGCCCGGTGTGCCGATGGGTGATTATGTGGTGGTTGTGAATGCGGCTCATATTACCGTGACTGGCAACCGCATGGATACCAAAATGTACCACCACCATTCCGGTTATCCCGGCGGCCTGAAGTCCATTTCGCTGCGCGACCAGTTGCAGCAGCGCCCTGACCGCGTTATTCGCGCGGCGGTTTGGGGTATGATTCCCCACAACAGGATGGGCCGCCAGATTCTCAAGCGCCTCAAGATTTACAGCGGCGCCGAGCACCCGCACGAAGCCCAGGTCGCCAAGAAGTAAGAAGGAGTTAGGATATTATGACCCAGTATTATGAAGGCGTTGGCCGCCGCAAGGAAAGCACCGCCCGCGTACGCGTGATGAGCGGCGCTGGCAAGTTTGTGGTCAACAACAAAGAAGCGGCTGAATACTTCACCCGCGAAGGCGACCTGACCGACATCCTGCGCGCTTTTTCGGCTGTCGGCCAGGCCCGCGAAGGCTACGATGTGACAGTTGTCGTTACCGGCGGCGGTGTCACCGGCCAGACCGACGCGGTCAAAATGGGCATGGCCCGCGCCCTCGTCAAGATGAACGCCGAGTGGAATTCCGCCATGCGTAAGGCTGGCTTGCTGACCCGCGACGCGCGCATCAAAGAGCGCAAGAAGCCCGGCCTCAAGCGCGCCCGCAAGGCTCCTACCTACACCAAGCGTTAATTTTCCTGTTGCGCGGCAACGCTGCGCGGCAATTGCACCGCAGAGAACGCGGAGAGCGCCCGTCAAACGACCATGCGCTTTCTGTGTTCTCTGCGTTTAATTGCGGAGTATTTATGCTACATCTTGAAAAACTCTCCCCGCTTTTTGACGCCCTCGGCCTCGACAACCTGCCCGGCCTGACCATCCTGCACGCATCCCAACTGGCCGGGGCGCATGTGCCGCCCTTTTCGCCCGACCTGCCCGCCCTGCTGGTGGATGTGGAGGACGCGGCCGAGGCACGCGCCGTTTTATTAAACAACTACCCGCCGGGGCATCCCATCCGTCATATTGGCGTAGACGGGACTCCCCGCGACCTATCTCTCGAAACCTGGAGCGACTCACACGCCGGGGCGCTCTTCATCCCGCCCCGCGAGCGTGGACACGCCTTCGAGACCTTCCACGAAATCATCGCCCACCTGCGCGCCCCCGAAGGCTGCCCCTGGGACCGCAAACAGACTCACCAGTCGCTGCGCCAGCACCTCATCGAGGAGGCCTACGAGGTCATCGATGCGATTGACTCAGGCCAACCCGAAAAACTGGCCGAAGAATTTGGCGATTTGCTCTTGCAGGTGGTCTTACACGCCCAGATAGGCTACGAAGCCGGGGAATACCGGCTTGTCGATGTCATGAAAGGCATTCACGACAAACTCATCCGCCGCCACCCGCACGTTTTTGGCGAGGTGACTGTGGACGGTGAAGGCCAGGTGCTGACCAAC
>JAGVAO010000199.1 GCA_020060235.1 Anaerolineales bacterium
AGCAAAATCCCTGCCGCAGGCACACTGGCTACAAAAATCTTCCAGGCCAGCGCCTTCGACCGAGAAACGCTGATGAAAAACATCCATCCCGCCTCGGTGGATGTCGTCTTTACCGATGTGCCTTATGGCCAGCACTCCCGCTGGCAAAACCTTACTAGCAGTGAACCCGCCAACCCGTTAAAGTCAATGCTCGATGCTTTTGGCGATATTCTCTCGCCGTCGAGTATCGTGGCAATCGCCTCCGACAAACAGCAAAAGGTCTCCCACCCGGCTTTTCAACGCATCGAGCATTTCCAGGTCGGCAAAAGAAGAGTAGTTCTGCTGAAGCCCCTCTAAAACCCCAAAAATTTAAGAAACCCGGCAAATTCGACGGCGTAGACCTGTATATATTTTGATACAATCAACATGCCTGTCAAGTTATGTGAAAGGATTTTCCCATGATAGAACTGCTCACCGGCATCTTTTCCGCCTTCGGGCTTTCCGCCAGCGCAGGGCTGAACGCTTACATCCCACTCATGGTCATTGCCCTCATCGCCCGCTTCACCGACTGGTTCAAACTGCAAGCCCCCTTCGACGCCCTGACCAGCCCGTGGATTATCGGCCTGCTGGCCGTGCTCATCATCATCGAATTCCTGGCCGATAGTTTCCCGGCGGTCAACCACGTCAACGACATCATCCAGACCTTTGTCCGCCCGGCAGCCGGGGCAGTTGCCTTCGCCGCCTCGGCCCAGGTACTGACCGATGTTTCCCCCGTCCTGTCGCTGGCCTGCGGTTTGCTGATTGCGGGCGGTGTGCACACTGTCAAGGCGGCAGCCGTCCGCCCGGCAGTTACGGCCTCCACCGGCGGCGCGGCCAACCCGGTGGTCAGCGTTGCCGAAGACATCGTCGCCACCGTGACATCCCTGCTTGCCATGCTCATCCCGGTTTTGATGGGCATCCTGCTCGTCATCCTCGTATCCCTGTTCATCTGGTGGCTGTGGCGGCGCATGAATCGCGTTCAAACGGCATAGAAAGCGATAATCCATGACTGACGACCCGCGCCCCGAACTCATCGGCCAACTCCAGCGCGCCCGCGCTGAAATGCTCTCACATCTCAACGAAGTCGACCAGAACCGTCACATCTACCCGCTCTGGACGATACGCGAAATCCTGGCCCACATCACCGGCTGGGACGACGCTGTCATCGCCTCGCTCAACGCCCACATCGCCGGGCGCGAACCCGGAACCCCCGCCTCGCGCGGCATCGACGCTTACAACGCATCAACTGTCTCCACCCGCGAGGGGCTGGATTACGACCACATCTACCGCGAATACATCCAAACCCGCGACATCCTGATAGACCTGGTCAACACCATGCCTGCCGAAAAAGCCGTCCAACGATTTATCGTCCCCTGGGGCGGCGAAGGCGACCTGCCTGGCCTGCTCAAAATCTTCATCGAGCATGAAATAGAACACGCCGAAGACGTGCGAAAAATCATCCGCGACGCCGCCAGCGCGTAGTCCAAAAAAAAAATTAACGCAAAGACGCCGGGGCGCAAAGGGTTCACCACCCGTTGCCCGGCGTCTTTGCGTTAACAACTGCAGGTCTTATTCGACAAAAATCTCGACGTGCTCGCCGTCTTTTTCGTCAATCACATCGATAATCTTGCCGGTCATGCCCGAGCGCAGCGCTTCCATAATGGTCGACATATCGACCCCGTTCACCTCGGCGGCAAAATGCGCGCCAATCTTCATCCCGGCATCCAGCAGGTTTAACGGCAACTGCACCGTCGCCTTGGCGCGCCCGGTGGCCACATCGGTCACGCGCACCCGCAGCCAGCGCGCCCCGCCAAATCCACGCGAAGTGCCCGGCCCAACGGCCTGGCGTCGTTCACTCAGGGTGGCAAGCAGCTTGGCGCCTTCCTCGGCGCTAATTTTGCCTTCTTCAATCATTTTCAAAATTTTCATTCGTTCTTCAGCGGTTGCCATTATGCACCTCCTACCCGATATAGACGTTCACTTTATCGCCGTCTTCGCCTTCATCCACCTGAACCACAATCGGCTCCTCGCTGGTGGTTTCATTCATCATCTGCAAAACCATATCGGCCTTTTCACGTTCGCCGCGCGGAATATTACCCTTAAACGTATGCATCAGCCAGCGGGCCAGGTCAAGCGGAAAACCAATCATAATCCGACCCGGCTTCTTGCCCGGCTTCTGTTGCACATCCACATACAACCAGCTCGATTTCTGGCTGGCAGACCCCAGCGTCAGCAGCAAAATTCCCAGCAACAGGGTCGGGAAGAGCAGGCAATAGAACACCAAGCCCATCGAACTGTTCTGGATGGACTGGTACATCAGCCAGGCCGCAAAAACGGTCAGGAATGTCCCGCCAAACAGGGGGACGAAATAAAACGAGCGGACACGCCGTTTAAGGCGCTCGACCACCGGGTCGGGCGGAGCGGGCTGCCATTCGGCCTCGCCGCCTGATTCTGTTTCGAACTGCGGAATCTCAGCCTCGGCTTCCTCGTCTGCCGCCAGGGCCTGCATCAACTTCAGCCCTTCCTCGGCAGAAATCTTACCGTCCTCAATCATTTTTAGAATTTGGGCGCGTTCGCTGTCCGTCATCTCGCTCTCCTGTTATTTGCCTTCCAGGGCCGCCAGTAATTTTTCGGCGTCTTGCAGGCTGATTTTCTTCTCTTGCAGCATCTTTAAAATCGCCAGGCGCTCTTCGTCGCTGACGGGTTCGGCCTGAGGGGCAGGCGGCTGGCCGCCAAATTTAATGTTGACATACTTGCGCCCCCCGCCGCCGACGGCAAAACGCTGGCGCTGTTCTGCGGCGCGCATTTTCTGCTCGGCGCGGCGCATGGCGGCCTCGGCCCGGCGGCCTGCTTCTTCCATGCGGCGGTTGAGCCGCTCGTTCTGGCGGTTTAGCCGTTCATTGATGCGGCTGCTAATTTTATCGCCCAGGCCTGACATATCGGGGATTGGCGGGATGGGTGGAATGGGTGGAATGGGTGGAATCGGCGGAATGGGCGGTACGCCAGGATAATCTCGCGCGCCCCAGGCGTCCGGCCCGAACTCGGCCATCGACTGCCACTCCTCGGCCCGGTGGGTGATAATGATGTCGGCCCCGGCAACCAGGCTGATTTCGGCCTCGCCGCCGCCCAGGGTCAGGCAGCACGGGCGGCCCTGCATCTCATCCAGTTCGACACCCGGAAAGTCCACCCGCACGGCATCCATGCCGCCGCCGGTCAGGTTCAGGTTGGCGCTGGCATCCGGCGGCATGCACATCAAAATATCGCTCCCGGCAACAATGCTATAGACCTTTCCGGGTTGCGGCGTGACGAAGATGATTGCATCTGCGCCGGCATTGGCCGAAAGCGTGCCGCCGACTTCGCGCACATACAAATCTGCGCCAATTCCGCCCAGGCGGGCCTGGCCGGCAACTCCGCTGAGCGAAGCGTCCCCGCCGACGTTGTTTATCTCGCAATCGCCCTGCACGGTACGGGCGCTTAAATCGCCGCCAACCGATTGGACAACCAACCGGCCAACGCTGTTAACCTGCAAATCGCCGCCAACATTCGCTATTTTGGCATCGCCCTCGACAGCGCGCAAATCCATATCGCCGGAAACCGAGCCGACCTCGAGACTGGCACCGCAGGGCAGGTATAAAATCAAATCGTCGTTACAGGCAATCCGAAAGGTGTCATCGCCTTTTTCAATTTCCAGTTCGTCGCCGCTGGTTTTGGCCGTAATTTCGCAGCGTTCCCAGCCGGCAACCTGCAAATCGCCGCGCACAGAGGTAATTTGCAGGATTGGTTTTTCAGAGCAGTCAAATGTCTCGTAGCGCATTATTCCTCCTCGCCGCGCAGGATACGCATGGCATCTTCGGCAGAGATTTTACCCGCATCGAGTTCTTCCAAAATTTCGCGGCGGCGCTCTTCGCTCACATCCGGGGTTTCATCCTTGCCGGGTTCATAGCCCAGGGTGCGAATGACCTCGTGTAAACGGTTGCGAATCGTCGGGTAAGAAAGGCCCAGCTCCGTCTCCATGCGGTTGATTTTCCCTTCGCAACGGATGAAGACTTCGATAAAATTGAGCTGTTCTGTGCTAAGATGCGAGAAAGGCCCGCCGGTAAACCGCCCCTCCAGGGTGGTGTCACAGGCATCACAATGCAGGCGGGTAACCAGCAACTCATTTTCACAAACCGGGCAGCGAGTAAGTGATGTTTTCATAAGAACTCCTAACGAGGTTGAAGTGAAGCGCCAGCCGCCGGCGCAACGCCCTTTTTGGCAGGCTTTTTATTCCAATTGAAGAGGTTGGCAAGACGAGCCAACGCCGCATGATACCATGCGCCGGACAGATTGGCATCGGTGGGCTCCTGCCATTTTTCGATAAATTGCTGGTAGTCGCCTTCGCCGGCGCGCAAGACCAGGCGGGCGGTTTCGTCAGTACTGGCAAACCAGGGTGTGTTCATTTCTTCTGCCTCCAAATAAAACCATTCCATTCAACTCTTAAAAAGATTATAGCAAAATATTCAATATTGTCAATAGTAAAATCAATAAATATCAACAATAATATTAATAATTTCAAAATTCTTTCGATTTCTATAAATCTTCTCAATATCGAGGCAAAATGATACGCTCCATCTGCTATTTACCCGGCCAGGAGGTTCAAGCCGACCTGTCCGTTCGCGATTATGCCGCCCTTCTGAAAAATCCCGACAGCCTGTTGTGGATTGATTTCGACGGCGAGCCGGCCGAATCCGCGGAATCCATCCTGACCGGCATCTTTCGGTTCCACCCCCTGGCTGTGGACGATGCGCTCGAGGAAACGCACTCGCCAAAAGTGGACGATTGGGGCGATTATCTCTACATTGCCCTGAACGCGCTGGAACTTTCGGAAGACCTGGATGCCAAAATCAGCGAACTGGATGTCTTCCTGGGGCCGAATTACATGGTCACCCACCACGACCAGCCGCTGGGCTGCATCGAAAAGACCTTCCATGCCTGCCAGCGCGACCTGCGCCACGTCAGCCAGGGCGCCGACCACCTGCTGTATAAACTCGTCGATGCAATGGTGGCCGACTATATGCCCAACGTGGAAAAACTGGACGACAAGATTGACGAAATCGAAGACAAGGTACTTGGCAACCCCCAACAGGAAACAATCCAGGAAATTTTTGCCCTGAAACGCGCCCTGCAAGTGATGCGCCGCATTTTGACGCCCCAGCGCGAAGTACTCAACAAACTGGCCCGCGACGACTACAAGGTGATAGACCCCAAAGACCGGGTCTTTTTCCGCGATGTTTACGACCACCTGGTGCGCCTGCACGACCTGAACGAATCGATGCGCGACCTGGTTAGCGGCGCGCTCGACACCTATCTTTCAGCCGTCAACAACCGCATGAACGACATCATGAAAACCCTGACCATTATCACCACCCTGTTCATGCCCATCACCTTTATCACCGGCTTTTTTGGGATGAATTTCTTCGAACCTTCCTACCCCTTTCCAGACTGGACAGGCAGGCTGGTCTTTACCCTGACCCTGTTTGGAATGGTTTCGATGCCCATCATCATGTTCCGTTGGATGAAAAAGCAAACCTGGATTTAACAAAACGCAGCGTACCCGGCAAGGCACGCTGCGCAGAACGGACAGGAAACAGGATATTATATTACTTGGGCAGCAAGACGCGCGAGTCGTCACAATCCTGCTTGTCGAACAGGATGCTGACCAGGCTGATGGGAACAAACAGCGCAACAAGCGCAATGACGACGACAACGATAATTGGGTCCATAATAAGCCTCCTTGTTGATATACGTGAAACTATCCAAAAAGACGCACAAGGTAATAATTTTGTTCCCTACAATCATTAAAACCCCGCAAGACGCGAAACGTTCATTACAGATTCGTTGGTTGGGCGGCTGTAAGGTCGTCCCCGGAGACCCACATGCAAATTATCGACTTGACCCTTGAAAAACCCGAACTGCTCGAACAGGCCGCCCGCCTGTTGGTGGACGGATTTCGTGCCCACTGGCCCAACGCCTGGCCCGACATGGAATCGGCCAGCGAGGAAGTAAGCGAAGCCCTCGAAGCGGGAAAAATTGCCCGTGCGGCGTTGGACGAAAGCGGAAACCTGCTCGGCTGGATTGGCGCAATCCCTCAGTATGAGACGTTTGGTTGGGAACTGCATCCCCTAGTCGTTACCCCGCACGGACAGGGAAAAGGCGTCGGGCGCGCGCTGGTTGCCGACCTCGAAGAACAGGTGCGGCAGCGCGGCGGGATAACCATCTACCTCGGCACAGATGACGAAAACAACATGACCAGCCTGTCGGGAGTTAATCTGTACCCCAATGTCTGGGAGCATATCGCCCGCATTCGCAACCTGAAGGGGCATCCGTACGAGTTTTACCAGAAGCAGGGCTACGCCATTGTCGGCGTCATCCCCGACGCCAACGGGCCGGGCAAACCCGACATTATCATGGCAAAACGAATCGGTTAAAGAATAAAGCCTGTCCATTGCGGACAGGCTTTCTGGCATCATTTGCAAAACATCGTTATTCCAGGCCAACTTCGCGGTTGAATTCGACAATCAGGGCGTCGATTTCGTCGGCCTGTTTTTGCACCAGGGTCCAGTAATCGTCCTGGTACCACATGGCCTGGATTTCCTCGTAAGTCTTGCCCTGCTGCTCGACCCAGGTGTAGTATTTCAGGTTGTGCACCCGGCGGCGGTCGGTGTAGCGCAGTTCGAGCATATTGTCAGTCGATTGTCCCAACAGCCAGCGGGCAAAATCGGCGGCGGCATCGCGCTCGCTGTACGCGCCCATTTCTTCGTGCATTTCGTGCAGGCGGCTGTTATACAGTTCCATCGAGTCGGTGGCAATCGTCAACACGATGTCGTTCTCGCCCATTTCGTAGTATTTCGCCATCTTGATGGCCGTCAGCACATTGGAAATCCCCGAAAAACCGAGCAAAGCCAACTGGGCAATCTTTTCCGCCGGGACGCCAATCGAAGCCAGGTATTGCTGGCCGACCGGCTCGTTGAACAAGCGCGCCAGGTTGACCACTGCATTATCGTCAATTGCCACCACCAGGTCGGTGTTTTTGGTGTTATGCACCCAGGGAACATGCTTATCGCCAATGCCCTCGATGCGGTGCGAACCGAACCCGTTTTCAAGCAAGGTCGGGCATTGCAGGGCTTCGCTGGCCGCAATCTTGCTCTCAGGGAACAATTGCTTGAGGTAGTCGCCGCTGGCAATCGTGCCCGCCGAGCCGGTGGCGCTGGTCATGCCGCGATAACGGTCGCCGGGGCGCATAACGGATTTCAGCACATCCTCCATCGCATGGCCGGTGACTTCGTAATGCCACAGGTAATTGCCAAATTCCTGGAACTGGTCGAAAATCATCAAATCCTGGCCCGAATTGCGCAACTCCCAACACTTGTCGAAAATTTCCTTGACATTCGACTCGGAACCGGGCGTCTTGATGGTCTCGCCCGCCACCTTGGCCAGCCACTCGAAACGCTCGCGGCTCATGCCCTCAGGCAGGATGGCAATCGAATCGCAGGCCAGCAGGGCCGAATCATAGGCCCCGCCCCGGCAGTAATTGCCGGTCGAAGGCCAGACCGCTTTCTGGGTGGTCGGGTCGAACTGGCCGGTCACCAGGCGCGGGACAAGGCACGAGAACGCCGCGCCAACCTTGTGCGCCCCGGTCGGGAACCATTTGCCGACAATCGCAATAATGCGCGCCAGAACACCCGTCAGTGACGAAGGCAATTCAATGGCATTCACCCCGCCAAACCCGCCGCCGCTATCCTTCGGTTCATTCTTCCAGGTAATGCGGAACAGGTTGCGCGGATGAATATCCCACAGGCCGATGTTCGCCAATTCGCCCTTGATTTTTGCCGGAATTTTGGACGGGTCTTTCATCTGGGCATAAGTGGGAATGATGATGTTGCGCTCGCGGGCGCGTTGAATGGCGCGTTTGCGGCGCTCAGGATGGATGGTCAGGTCAATTCGGGACATGCGAAACTCCTGTGAACAAGTGGGAGAAAGTTGTCAGACAAATCTATTATACCCCTACCCGTCAAGAAAATACGCGCTTTTCCCGGCCTGTGATAAACTAAAATCATCCTGGTTTAACGGATTAGACAAGATGGAACTCTCCTTTCCCCGCTACCTGCTCGCCAAACAAAGCGTGGATGACCGCGCCCTCAACCGCGTCGTGCTGGCCGACCTGCAAAACGCGCTTGCCACCTGGCCCATCGGCCAAGCCTTGCGCGTGGTCGAGGTCGGCGCGGGCATCGGAACCATGCTGGCCCGCCTGCTGCGTTGGGGCGTTCTGCCACCGCAAGTCGAATACATCCTGGTCGATGAAATGCAAGAAAACATCGATTTTGCCCGCAACTGGCTGGCAGAATGGGGCAAACAAAACGGATTCGACGCCCAGACTGGCGAAGACGGCTTGCGATTCTCCGCGCCGGGAGCCAACATCCAAATTCGCTTTTGCCAGGCGGATGTTTTTGACTTTATGCGTGCCGAGGCCGGGTTCGGATACGATTTGCTGGTTGCTCACGCTTTCCTCGACCTGATGCCCATGCCCGAAAGCCTGCTCTCGTTATTTGGGCTGCTCAAACCCGACGGTCTGGCCTGGCTGACGGTCAACTTCGACGGGGTGACCAGCCTCGAGCCGGTTCTCAACCCCGCACTGGATGCGCTCATCGAGCGGCTCTACCACCAGAGCATGGATTTGCGCCCCAGCGGTGGGGACAGCCAGTCGGGCCGCCACCTGTTCGGGCACATCGAACAGGCCGGGGGTGAGATTGTATCCGCCGGGGCCTCAGACTGGGTGGTGTACCCGGCCAAGGGTCAGTATCCCGCCGAAGAGGCCTACTTCCTGCATTTCATCCTGCATTTCTTTGAAAATTCGCTCGAAGAACACCCACAACTGGATGCAGGCCAGTTTGCCAACTGGCTGGCCGGGCGGCGCGAACAAATCAGGCAGGGAAAACTGGTGTACATTGCCCACCAGATGGATTTCCTGGCGCGCAAAAAGCAACCTGTTTGAGATTCTCGCGTAGATAAGAACATCTTTGCAAGGAGCAAGACCATGATGGTACATACTTATGAAATCGACGGCCTGGCCCTGCGTACAGGCGATATTATTTGCACCATGAACGGCAAGCCTGACATTTTGCCCGGTGAATTCTGGCGGCTGGTCGGGCGGCTCGTGCCTGGTGATGTGGACCATGTGGCCGTTTACATTGGGCCAGATGGACGCTGTGTCGAATCGGGCACGCGCGGGGTGATTACCTTCGAGGTGCCCGGCGCGCATTGGGATACGGAAATCATGGCCCGCGAGCGCGGACTGCTGTTCGACACCTTTTATGGCATCGCCTCCCCGCTCGACAGGTTGGGGCTTTCGGAGCAGGAAGAATACGACATGCGCAAAACAGTCGCTGACTATTGCCTGCGCCAGGTCGGGAAACCCTATAACCTGAACTTCCTCAACCCCGACACGGAGGATTCTTTCTATTGCAGTCAGTTGGTCTACAAGGCCTACCTGCAAGTCGGGATTAACCTGAACACCGGCCTGGCGATGGAACAATTGCCCGGCACCAACCAGATTGTCTACCCGCAGGAGGTCTGGGAAGGCAGTTCTCACCGCGTACAGCCAAACCTGGTACTACCTGCGTAGGCTGGCGCTTCACAAATCAAAAAGCGGACGGAGGCTTTTCGACCTCCGTCCGCTTTTGATTTACCAGGGATTAATCCCGGCTGCGGCCGCTGACCAGGCTGACGTAATAGAGCAACTGCAAAATGGCCGTCACCAGCCCGGCGACATAGGTCAGCGCGGCGGCGTTCAGCACGTTATTGACACCGGCCATTTCCTCTTGCCCCGAGATGATGCCCGAATCAGCCAGCAGGCGCTTTGCGCGGGCCGAAGCATCGAACTCGACCGGCAGGGTCGCCAGGGCAAAAACTGCGCCCGCAGAAAAGACAACCACACCCGCCCAGGCCAGTTGGGTCAGGCCCAGGAACAGGCCAACCAGGATAAGAATCCAGCCCAGGTTCGAGCCGATATTGACCGCCGGGACGAGCGCGGCCCGCAAACGCAGCGGAAAGTAATTTTCCGCGTCTTGCATGGCATGGCCCAGTTCGTGGGCGGCAATTGCCAGCGCGGCCACAGACGGCACGTTGGCAACACCCTGTGACAAGCGCAAAACCTTGTCACGCGGGTCGTAGTGGTCGGTCATTTCACCGGCAATGCCTTCGACGCGCACATCGTACAGGCCGCCCGCTGAAATCAGGCGCTGGGTGGCCTGCGCGCCGGTCAGCCCAGAACGGGCACGCACCTGGCTCCACTTGTTGTAGGCCGACTTAACGTACCACGACGTCAGGGCCATCAGCAGGAAGGCCGGTATCATGTAGAAGAAGTAGTTGATGTCAAAAATCATTTTTACCTCCGTTTTTCAACCCATATCTCCAAAGCAAGTTTAACAGGATTTACGAAAAAACGCCTAATCGGATGCACCTGCGCTAATCAGTTGTTCGAGGACTTCGAGAGCCTTGTCCAATTGCGGGTCGCGCTCCGCCAGGAAATCTTCCTCGGTCAACTCGACCTCGACGTCAGGCTCCAGGCCAACCTCGTGGATGGTACGTCCGTTTGGAGTCAACCACTTCGCAATGGTTACGCGCACTGCGCCCTGGTTATCCGAGAGCGGCGTCCAGATTTGCACCGAACCCTTGCCGAAAGTCGTCATGCCGACCAGTTGGGCGCGCCCATAGTCCTGAAGCGCGCCGGCAACGATTTCTGAAGCCGAAGCGGAGCCTTCGTTGACCAGCACCACCAGCGGAATTTTGGTCGCCTGGCCGCCGCTGCGCGCTTCATAAGTATCTTCTGTGCCGTCACCGTATTTCTCAATCAGCACAACCCCGCTGGGGATAAATTCCGAAACCACCTCGACCGCCGTTTGCAGGTAGCCGCCGCCGTTGTTGCGAAGGTCGAACACCAGGCCGCGCGGATTGTTCGCCATGATTTCCTGCAAGGCGGCGCGCAATTCGCGGGTGGTCGTATCGCCAAAAGTGTTCAGTTTGACGTAGCCAATGCCGTTATCGAGCATTTCATGTTCGACGCTGGCAACGACAATTTGGGCGCGGGTAATCTCAAAAATGAGCGGTTCGCTCTCGCCCTCCCGCTCGATGGTCAGGCGCACAACGCTGCCGGCCGGGCCAAGCACCCTGCGGCGGGCCAGTTCAGGCTCGATTCCCGTCATATCTTCGCCGTCGATGGCGATAATTTTATCGCCGGGGCGCAGGCCAGCCGCTTCGGCAGGGGAATTTTTAATAGGACTGATGACAGTCAGGTAATCACCGCTGGTATCGACATACGCGCCGATGCCTTCATAACTGCCTTCAAGGCCGGCGTTGGCGTCTTCAAATTCCTGCGGGTCCATGTAAGACGTGTGCTGGTCGCCCAAGGCCGCAAGCATACCCTGGATTGCGCCGCGCATCAGGGCCAGGTCGTCCACCGGCTGGTCAACATACTGGGTATGCACCAGGCCCCAGGCTTCCCAGAACGGCTTGAACAAGGTTTGAAGTTCTTCAGGCGTGGCCTGGTCTGAGCCTTGCGGAACAGTCACTGCCGGGTTGACAGTCGGCAGCGGGCCGGACGGACTACTACCCAACGAAGGGACATTCCAGTTATTTGCCGCAAGGTAGCCAACCGCGGCCCCGCCTGAGAATGCGCCACCCAGCAGCATCAGGGCCAGGACGGCTATCAGTAAATATTTAATCAGTTTCATGCGGCAACCTCCAAGTTTTCTTGCTAAAGATTATCGAATCAGGATTAATAGAGAATGAAATATACCCTGACCGGCGTAAGAAATGCGTAAGAAAATCGCTAATTTTGATTCAAATCCTTGCTTTCCCGCAGGGCGCGCATGCGCTCGCTTAACTCCTGGGCGTCTTTTTCCTGTTTTGAGAAATCGGGCAGTTTGTTGTCCTTACCAAACCACTGCGAACCGCCCCGGCTCCATCCGCGCACAACGGCAAACACCAGCGCATTCGAAAGGACGAGAACGAGAACAAGGATGACAATCACAATCCAGACTTTTTCAGGATTCATGCCCGCAGCTCCTCTTCTGCTCTCGCCAGCAGGGCGGGCAGGTCTTGCCAGTCGCGCAAGACGGCATCGGCATCGCCGTTATCAGCCGCCGCTTCACCCACCAGGATGGAGAAAATACCCGCCTGGCGGGCCGCCCTGGTCGTACGAGGCATATCGTCCAAAATGGCGCACTGGCGCGGGTCAGGATTCCCGGCAAGACGCAGGGCGATTTCTATCGATTCGGGCATCGGCTTGCAGTGGGGTGAAACCGCCAAAATATCAATCACACCCTCGAAGCAGCCTTCCAACCCCAGGGCACGCAACACCCGGTCGGCATGGGCACCGTCGGCATTGGTAAAAATGAACTTTCGGGCAGGCAAAGACTCGATGACGGAACGCAGGCCAGGGTCCGGCGCGAGGTACTCGCCCAGGGGCAGGTCATGCACAAAAGCCAGGAAATCCGCCTTATCCACCGGGTACTCGCGCTCCAATCCCCGCAACGCCGTGCCGTAGGTTTCGTAATAATGCCGCCGCAAAGGCTCGACCTGCCCGTCAGGAATGTCCAAACGCTCGCGCATGTACAAACCGATGCGCGCGCGAATATCGCGCCACAGCCCGCACGAAGCCGGGTAAAGGGTGTCATCGAGGTCGAAAAACAGGGTGGTCAGGGTCATTGGGTGAGCCAAAGTCGAGAGAATGGGTCTTATTCTACCCTATCGCGCGATTTCAAGCAGGATGTATAATCAGCCACCATGCAAGCCGTTCATCCTCGCCAGACCCCCAAAAAGCCGCAGGGACAAGTCACGCGCGGCAAAACTGCCCGCAACCGCCTGCGTCCTGTGGATAATTTCTTTTTAATGTACGACCCGGGATTGCTGGCCCGCAGCGATGGGGATTTTTCCCGCGCCCTGTTCGTTGACCTGGGCTACGGGGCGGAAGCGTTTACGACCCTTGAAACCGCCTCCCGTTTTCGGAAAGTGAATCCACGTCTGGGCATCCTCGGCGTCGAAATCGAACCGGAGCGGGTCGCCCGCGCCCTGCCCTTCGCCGACGGGCAAACCTTTTTCCGGCTGGGCGGCTTCAACATCCCGCTCCTGCCTGGCGAATCGATTCGCGCCATCCGCGCCTTCAACGTCCTGCGCCAGTACGAAGAAGCGGACGTCACCCCGGCCTGGGCGCAAATGGCGCGCGGCGTGCTGCCCGGCGGATTGCTGGTCGAGGGCACGTCCAACCCATTTGGCAGCATCCTGGCGGCCAACGTCCTGCGCCGCCTGGGCGACGACTCCACGCCCTGGCGGCAGGAAGCCCTCGTTTTTTACACCAACTTTCGGCTCGGCTTCGACCCGGTCGAGTTCCAGACCATTTTGCCCAAGAACTTCATCCACCGCGTAACACCCGGCGAGCTGATTTACGACTTCTTCGAGGCCTGGAAAGCCAGCGCTGCCGAATCAGCCCCCATGCGGACGTTTGGTCTGCGCACCTGGTTTGCCGCCAGCGCCGAAAGTCTTGCGCGGCGCGGGTACAAAATCCGCCTGCAAAAGAAATGGCTCAATCGCGGCTGGCTGGTCTGGGAATTTGCGTAAGGGCAATTTGCCAAATTGCCCCACTGTTCATACAAGGAACCACTTATGGAAGAAACCACCCACAAACCTACCGGTATGTTCGCCTTTATCATTATCTGGATTGGACAATTGTTCTCCGTGCTGGCTTCCAGCATGAGCCATTTTGCCCTGACCATCTGGATGTACCAACAAACCGAGAGCGCGCTGGCCCTGGCCTGGATGCAGGTTGCATTCATTGCGCCCTTCCTGTTGGTTTCACCCTTTGCCGGGGTGATGGTTGACCGCTACAACCGCAAACTGATGATGATGCTCAGTGACCTGGCGGCGGCAATTGCCACCGGCGGCATTTTCATCCTGTACGCGCTGGGGATGCTCGAATTCTGGCATCTGTACGTTGCGGCAGTGCTAAACGGCATTGGCAATACCTTCCAGTGGCCGGCTTATTCGGCAGCCATCAGCACCATGATTCCCAAGGAGCAATTGGGACGCGCCAACGGCCTGATGTCGCTGATGGAAGCCGGGCCGGGCGTCGTCGCGCCGCTGCTGGCCGGGATGTTGCTGCCGGTCATCGGCCTGACCGGAATCCTGGCGGTTGACATTGTCACCTTCTTCTTTGCGATAGGCGCGTTGTTGTTCGTCCACATCCCGCAGCCGCGCAAAACCGAGGAAGGCCAGCAGAAATCGGGCAATGTTTTCAGCGAAGCGGCTTACGGCTTCACCTACATTTTCGCCCGACCCAGCCTGCTCGGGCTGCAACTCATCTTTTTCTTTGCCAACCTGTTCAGCGGAATCGGCTACACCCTGCTTGCGCCGATGGTGCTGGCCCGCACCGGCAGCGACAGCATCATCTTCGGCACCGTCCAGACTGCCGGGGCAATCGGCGCAGTAGCGGGCGGCATCCTGATGAGTATCTGGGGCGGGTTCAAGCGCCGGGTGCATGGCGTGCTGTTGGGCTGGATTTTGACCAGCCTTTCCGGCTTTGTGCTGCTCGGCATCGGGCAAGGATTGGCTTTCTGGATTCCGGCTATGGTTGTGTCTGCGCTCTTTGCCCCGCTGATTAACGCCTCCAACCAGGCCATCTGGCAATCCAAAGTCGCGCCCGATTTGCAGGGACGGGTCTTCTCGGCCCGGCGGTTGATTGCCTGGTTTTCGAACCCGATTTCGCCAATCATTGCCGGGACGCTAGCCGACTTCGTCCTTGAACCGGCCATGCGCAGCGACGGGTTGCTGGCCCAAACCTTCGGTGGCCTGGTCGGCACCGGCCCCGGCGCAGGCATGGGCTTGCTGTTGGTCTTTTGCGGCCTGGCTGCGGCAATGGTCGGCCTGACGGGGTACTTCATCCCGGCCATTCGCAACGCCGAAGACCTGCTTCCCGACCATGACACGCTCAAGGCGGCTGAAGAAACTCAACTATAATCCGGCTCATGCGCAAACTCTTTATCTGGATAGCCTTTTTGCTTGCGGCAGCGCTGGTTGCCTTTAGCCTGCGCGAAATCGAGCAAACCATTGAAACCTTGCAGCGTGCCCGGCCGATCTTTATTTTTGCAGCACTGGTTTTACAACTCGGTTTCCTGGCCTGCGAGACGGTTGGCTACCGTCTGCTCTACCAGCTGATGGATTTGCGCGAATCGTTTCGGCGTTTGTTCCTGCTGGTTGTCGCTTCCAACTTCCTGAACATCGTCGCCCCCAGCGCCGGGGCAACCGGCATCGCAGTTTTTGTGGATGATGCCCGGCGGCGTAATCTTTCTCCCGGACGGACTGCCGCTGCCGCCGCGCTCTACCTTTTTCTCGAGTATGCGGCTTTCCTGGTGGCCCTGGCCCTCGGCTTGCTGGTACTCTTCCGACGTGGCAACCTGGATGTCGGGGAAATCGGCGCTTCGGCCCTGATGACGCTTTTGTGCATCGGGTTCGGCGTCTTGCTCTACATCGGCTCACACTCTGGCGAGCAATTGGGGCAAATCCTGGCCCGCATGGCGCGCCTGGCAAATAAAATCCTGCATCCTTTCTATCGGCGCGATTATGTCCGTGAGACGCGTGCGCATGAGTTTTCTCATGAAATTGCGGAAGGATTATCAGTTTTGCGTAACCGCCGAAGGAGACTGCTCAAACCGTTTGCGTTTGCCCTGCTCGGTAAAACGCTGCACGTCCTGCTCTTGATGTTCGTTTTTCTCGGCTTCGGGGTCAATTTTTCGACAGGGACAGTTATCGGCGGTTTTGCCATCGGCTACCTGTTCCTGATTATTTCCCCCACCCCTTCGGGCATCGGCGTGGTCGAGACCATCCTGCCGCTGGCACTGGTATCGCTGCGCGTACCCTGGGCGGAATCGGTGGTTGTCACACTGACCTTCCGCGCCCTGACGTTTTGGCTTCCGCTGGCATTGGGAGCCGCGGCGCTTCGAGTCTTGCAAAGGGAGTAGATTTACTTTTCTACAATCAGGGCTTGCACCTGCTGGCTGACTTCATCAAGAAGGTCGACAGCCTTTTGAATCGAAACCGCATTTGCCGCCAGAAAACCAAACGCTGTTTCGATTTTTTCCCGCAGGCCAGGCGGGCAGATGGGGAACGAATCCGCCAGGGCCAGCGCGCCTTTTTCATTCATCCAGTATTGTTGATTGAGGGCAAACAACACCTGCATCATGCAGGCCACGGCCCGAAAGCAGCAGCCCGCCGCATAAGCAACATCGCCGCGCTGGATGGCCTTGCGGGCAAGGCTAATCGAAAAATTTATTTCCCACGAAAATTTATCAATCAAGGCTTTTTTCAGGGCCGCAGGGTAGGGACTGGTCAGGCTTTTCAAGCCGGAAACCTGCCCGTCCGATTCCCATAAAACCCCGCATAAGGCCACTTCAGCCATGTAAACGGACGAGAGAAAACCGTGCGGATGTCCCGGCTGGTAATCGATGCTGACCTGCCCCTTGTGGCAGTCTTCGATGACGCTTTTTACTTTTTGCAGGTCGCGGTAGAGAAAATCGACCGGTTGGGATTGAATCGTCAGCCAGCCGCCGCCGTTAATCCACGGGCCCCAGCCGCCAATTGGCGTCACCAATCCAGGGCGGTGCTGGTCGTCAAGTTGGGCGGCAATTTGTTCGAGCGCCGCCAGGTCGAGGGGCTGGTCGGGGAGGTAGTACAGGCACAGGTCAAAATCCGATTTTGGAGTGTGGGTGCCGCGCGCGCGCGAGCCACCGAGCACAATTGCGCTGACACCCCTGACCTGTTTCAGCCGAGCGACAATTTCTTCAAGAAAAGCCGATTGTTCCATATCAGGATTTCGAGACAATCACGCCAGCTCCATAACCGACGACCCGTTCATAATCGCCGCTGGTGTCGCCGGAGGTGGCGTAGTTCAGGATTTTGACGGCGTCGGCACCGAGGGTTTTTGCGGCCCACAGGGTGGCAGCCAACGCGCCGATTCCGCAGGCTTCGCCTTTGCCGCTGCGTTCGACTTCAAAGAGTTGGTCGGGGTTGAAGGTTTGGGCGGCAGCGAGCATGGCAGAGTCGAGTTGTTGGGCGGTTTTCTGGTCGTAGAAGTGCGAAAGGTCGGTGGA
>JAGVAO010000078.1 GCA_020060235.1 Anaerolineales bacterium
GGCCCGCACCGGCAAGGAAGCCGTTCAGTTGACCTTCGAAATCAAGCCGGATGTGATTTTGATGGACATTAACATGCCAGACATGGATGGCATTACCGCCACAGAGACTATTCGCCAGCGTGACCAGGCGGTTCAGATAGTTATCTTGTCTGTGCAGGGCGACCCCAACTATATGCGCCGGGCCATGCTTGCAGGAGCGCGCGATTTTCTGACCAAGCCGCCAATGGCTGACGAACTGATTTCTGCTATTCGTCGCGCCGGCCAAATGGCTCATTCTGTTCGCGCCCAAAACGTTCAAATCGAGTCTGTGGCGGCCTCTTCAGCCAGCGGCGGCAAGCCAAGCGCGTTTTCTGGCCTTGCAGATGGCCGCGTCATCATGGTGTATAGCCCCAAGGGAGGAACTGGCGTCACTACCCTGGCAGTTAACCTGGCTGTGACCTTGCACAATGATGAAACTAGAGCAGTGTTGGTGGATGCCAAACTCCAGTATGGAGACGTGGCGGTTTTCCTTAACGAACAGGGCAAAAATACTATTCTTGATTTGGTTTCGCGGGTGGATGAACTCGACCAGGAGGTGGTCGAGAGCGTGATGATTAAGCATGCGGCTTCTGGGTTGCATGTCCTTGCCGCACCCTCCCGCCCGGAAGAGGCCGAACAGGTTAATGCCGGTCAATTTATCAAACTCATCAAATATCTTCGCCAGCAATATGCTTACGTTGTCATTGATACATCCAACGCCCTGGGTGAAGTGACCCTGGCAGCGCTTGACAATTGTGACCTTGTTACATTGATAGTTAATCAGGATATTCCAGCCATTAAAAACTGCCGCTCTTTCCTTGATTTGCTGGATACGATAGGGTTTCAGCGCAACAGGGTTTGTTTTGTGATGAATAAATATGACAAGCGTATTTCGATTACGCCTGAAAAAGTCGGCGAAAACCTGAAGCAGGCAGTCGTTGGTGTTGTTCCGCTGGATGAGCGTGTTGTTATCCCCTCGGTAAATCGAGGCGTCCCGTTTATGATAGACAATAAGACCCAGCCAAGCGCCAGGGCCGTATTTTCACTGGCCGAGGCCATCCGAAAACAAATCAAGACACTGGATGCTTAAAAGTAAACTTTCAATGTAGTTGGAGGAAGTGCAATGTCCTTGCTTAAGCGTATCGAACAGGGGCAGGGCCGTGCCCCTGATGCCCAACAAAAACCAGGTTCTTCTTCTGGTGACTCGCACGGAGGCGGATTGTCCTCCATACAGGCTAAGCGTGTCAATGCCCCGTCAACTACCCCTCAGTCTGGCACATATTTCGACCTGAAGACCCGCGTTCAAAACAAATTGCTTGCGGAGCTTGACCCATCCATGGACATCAGCCGCACCGATGAGGTCCGGCGCACCATCATGGATTTGTTCGAGCAAATCCTGAACGAGGAAAATATCGTTCTTTCCCGCCCTGAGAGGCAGCGCCTTTTTGAACAGATTTCAGCGGAAATCCTGGGCTTTGGTCCGTTGCAGCCGTTGCTTGAAGATGACTCGATTTCGGAAATCATGGTCAATGGCCCCAAGAATATCTATGTCGAGCGCAAGGGCAAAATTGTTCGGGTGCCCATCACCTTTGAAAGTAATGACCATGTTATGCGCGTGATTGACCGTATCGTTGCGCCGCTTGGCCGCCGCATTGACGAATCCAGCCCGTATGTGGATGCGCGCTTGCCAGATGGTTCTCGTGTCAATGCGGTAATTCCACCCATTTCGCTGGTTGGGCCAACCCTGACTATTCGTAAGTTCTCAAAAAACCCCATTACAGTTGACCAACTTATTCAGTTTGGCTCGGTTACGCCTGAGGCAGTTGAGTTTTTGAAGGCCTGCGTTATCGGGCGGTTAAATGTTGTAGTTTCCGGCGGTACAGGCTCCGGGAAAACCACCCTGCTCAATATTATGTCAAGTTTTATCCCTAATGACGAGCGCATCATCACGATTGAAAATGCGGCAGAATTGCAATTGCGCCAGGAACATGTGGTTACCCTTGAATCGCGCCCGGCTAATATTGAAGGCCGGGGCGAAATCACCATCCGTGATTTGGTCATTAACTCCCTGCGTATGCGCCCGGAACGGGTGATTGTTGGCGAGTGTCGCGGCTCTGAAACACTAGACATGCTCCAGGCCATGAATACCGGTCACGATGGCTCGATGACCACTGCGCACTCGAACAGCCCGCGCGATACCCTGGCGCGTATGGAGACTATGACCCTGATGGCGGGTATGGACCTGCCTATTCGCGCCATTCGTGAGCAGATTGCCGCAGCAGTCGATGTTATTGTTCACCAGGAGCGTATGCGCGATGGCTCCCGTAAAGTGACTCACATCACTGAAATCAACGGCATGGAAGGCGATGTTATTACCCTGACGGATATTTTTATCTTTGAACAGTCCGGTTATGAAAATGGCAGGGTGATAGGCCGCTTAAGGCCGACTGGTTTGCGTCCCAAGTTTATGGAAAAAATTGAGTCGGCTGGTATTCATTTGCCTGCCAGTGTGTTCGGGGTAGGCGCAAGGCGCTAAGAATATTATGATTGCCCGCATTTTCAGGGCCAGAGAGGCTTTATGACCTTAGGGATAATCATTATTGGGTTGATAGTTATCCTGATATTAATTGGTATAGGTGTTTTTGTTTCGTCTTCCAGCGAACGAAACATGATGGAAGAACGCCTTGGTAAGTATATCGACCAGGAGCAGGTAGATAGGACAAGGAAAGACGAGAAATCGTCACAACTTGTTACCGATTGGTTAAACCGGCGGGTTGCAAAGTCGTCCTCGGGAGAGAAACTGGCGCGCAGCCTGGCGCGCGCGGACCTGAAATTCAAGCCTGGAGAATTTATTGCCTTTCTATTCATTCTCTCGTTTGGCCTGGGTGGCCTGGCTTGGTTTATGGGCGGCGATACGCCCACAGCTAGAACTGTTTCTGGAATTCTTGGTTTTGTGTTGGGGCTAGGAGTTCCACTTATCTATGTTCGCTCACAACAGGGGCGAAGGCTAAATAAATTCAACAACCAACTCTCTGACATGCTCAATCTGATGGTCAATGGCCTACGTGCTGGTTATTCAACCATGCAGGCCATGGAGGCGGTCAGCAAGGAATTACCTGCTCCGATTAATGAAGAATTTCGTCGTGTTGTTCAAGAAATGCAACTGGGTATTCCAATGGATAAGGCTCTTGACAATCTTCTAAGGCGTATCCCCAGCGAAGACCTCGATTTTGTTATCACTGCTATTAACGTTCAAAGAGAAGTTGGCGGCCCGCTGGCTGAGATTCTGGATACGATTGCCTTTACAATCCGTGAGCGTGTACGTATCAAAGGCGAAATCAGGGTTATGACGGCCCAAGTTAGGACATCTGCTACTATTCTATCGGGGATTCCCTTTGTTCTTTTTACAATTATCTGGCTAATCAATCAGGAATATATGATGGAGTTTTTTAATAATCCTTTATGCGGTGGTGCTGCCATTGGGCTGGGGGTGGTCATGATTGCAACAGGATATGCCATTATGATGAAAATTGCTGATATTGAGGTGTAATTTATGAATTCGGCAACTATTATACTGATACTTATTGTCATTGCCGTTATTGTCGCGGCAATCCTGATTTATGCCGGGTCGCGGGTGCCGCGCCAGGATGAAGACCCGCTTGAGGCGCGCCTGGCTGAATTCAGCCAGCGCGGTGAGAATGTTACCCTTGAACAGATTGAAATGTCGCAGTCTTTTCAAGAGCGTGTTATTTATCCGCTGTTGCGCCAGTTTGGTGAGTTGGCGGCTCGCTTTACCCCCCAGAATGCCATTCAGGATATCAATCAAAAGTTGGAACGTTCTGGCAAGGCAGGCTGGATTGATGCCTCGATGTTTCTTGCTTTGAGGTTTGTTGCTGCTGCCATATTTGGCGGCCTGGCGTTTTTGGTTTTTACTGTTTCCGCGGTAAAACAACCCTTAAGCACTGCTATTCTCTACTCCCTTATTGCCCTGGTAATCGGCTTTTTCTTCCCGCAACTCTGGCTGGACGAACAAATCAAGAAACGGCAGCAGGAGGTTCAAAAGGCCCTCCCCGATGCGCTTGACCTGTTAACCATTTGTGTGGAAGCAGGGCTTGGTTTTGACGCCGCCATGTCTAACGTGGCTCAAAAATGGGATAACGAACTTTCCCTGGCTTTTGCCCGCTGTATTCGTGAGACTCAGTTGGGAAAAATTCGCCGCGATGCCCTGCGCGACATGGCAGACCGTATCGACCTGTCTGACCTGACCAGTTTTGTCGCTGCCGTGGTGCAGAGTGAACAACTGGGTGTCAGTATGGCAAAAATCTTGCGCATCCAGTCTGACCAGATGCGCATGCGCCGTCGCCAGATAGCCGAAGAAAAAGCTCAACAAGCCCCAATTAAAATGTTATTGCCAATGGTTGGGTTTATATTTCCATCCATTTTTATTGTTTTATTGACCCCTGCCGCTTTAAGGTTGATGAACGTTCAGATTTTCCGATAGTTTGGTTTCACGAAAGCGTGAAAAGGATAGGAATTTTGGCATTCAAAAAATCCATCCTCTATTGGTTCGAAAGTTCCTTCTGGAACGTTGTTGACCTTGTGTTTCCTCCAACCTGCCCCAGTTGCCAGGAAATAGGCTTCCGCTGGTGCGAAGATTGCCAGCGCGTGGTGCGTCCCCTGGCAGGCATTCCAATATGTGAGATTTGTGGTGCGCCGTCTGAGAAGGCGCGTTGCAACCGATGTAAATCCTCACGGCCCGGTTTCGTTCAACTGCGGTCGTGGGTTGTTTTTAAGCACCCAATTCGCAGTGTTTTGCACTCACTCAAATATCACCATAACATCAGCCTGGGACAAACCCTTGCATGGACAATAGTGCCTTCGCTAAGGCAGTGTAACTGGCCCATACAGGATGTTGTCCCCGTACCGCTGAGCGAGGAACGCCAACGCGAACGCGGATACAACCAGGCCGGACTGATTGCCCGCCCGACGTCTCAACTGCTGGAAGTCGAATATCGTCCCAATGCGCTGCGGCGCGCGCGTCATACCCGCTCGCAGGTTGGGCTGACGGTTAAGGAACGCGAGCAAAATGTCCGCGACGCTTTCGAGGCCGACCCGGCCCTGGTTGCCGGAAAAAACATCCTGCTTGTGGACGATGTCTGCACGACAGGCGCAACCCTGGCCTATGCCGCTCGCGCACTATCTAATGCAGGTGCGCAGGCCGTTTATGCTTTTACCATTGCCCGGGCGCTCTCGCACCTCGATGCTTGAGCGCGTCTTCCGCGCTTTGCGCGGACAAATCCCAATCTACCCATTCTCAAGGAGGCTGTCATGACCCAAAAGATAGAGATTGTTGGACGAGATTTTGAAGTTACCGACCGAATTACGGATTATGTCACCAAAAAAGTGAATAAACTTGACCGGCACTTGAGCCTGATTGATGAAACCCGCATCGAACTTTCGCACGTCAAATCCGCTCGTAGTGCCCTCGACCGTTATGTCGCCCAGATGACCGTGCGCGGAAAAGGATTCATCCTGCGCTCCGAGGAACGCGCAGACGATATCCGTGCAGCCATTGACACCGCCCTCGAAAAACTCGACCGCCAGGTCAGCCGCTACAAAGGCAAACGCTTCAACAATCGTGGCGATGGCAAATCTGCCGCCGAAGTGGTCGATGTCTCCCCTGAATTCCTGGCCGAACTGGAAAGTGAAGAACCGCCGGTCATCGTCCGCCGCAAGAAATTTGACCTCATTCCAATGGCCGAAGAAGAAGCCATCGAGCAGATGAAACTGCTCGGTCACGACAATTTCTTCGTCTTCTACAATGCCAAAGTCGGCGCGGTCAACGTCCTTTACCGCCGCCGCGATGGTACTTATGGTTTGATTGAGCCGCGTGTTCGCTAAATTATCGAAAACGGTTAAAATGGACTGGCTCCAATCGGAGCCAGTCTTTTTTTGGAGTACCCATGGAAAATTTCGATTTTGATGACACCCTGCTCGAACCTGGCTGGGATGAAAAACTGGACTCCCCGGCTATCGAACAGGCCGTCCACCAGATGCTTATCGCCTTTGGCGAAGACCCCCAGCGCGAAGGCCTCGCCCGCACCCCCCTGCGCGTTGCCCGCATGTACGCCGAACTGCTCGCCGGATACCGCACCGACCCCCAAAACGTCGTCAATGGCGCCATCTTTGACGTCCAATATGACGAAATGGTGCTGGTTCGCGACATCGAGTTCTACAGCCTGTGCGAACACCACATGCTGCCCTTCATTGGCCGCGCCCACGTCGCCTACATTCCCAATGGCAAAGTCCTCGGCCTATCAAAAATCCCGCGTATCGTCGATATGTACGCTCGCCGTCTGCAAGTGCAGGAACGCATGACCCGCCAAATTGCCGACTTCCTGCGCGACCTGCTCAAACCCCAGGGCGTCGCTGTCGTTGTCGAAGCCATGCACCTGTGCTCGATGATGCGCGGCGTCAAAAAACACGATGCCCGCATGACCACCTCTGCCATGCACGGCGCATTTCGCGCCAACCTCGCCACCAGGCAGGAATTCCTCGACAACATCTCGCGCGGCGCATCAGCCTTGCGGATATAGGAAAATCGAAACCGCTGCCACGCTGGCAGCGGTTTTTACATCCCGGGCATCTTCCTCCTTCAAGCCTTTTCCCGCGAGATTTCGACTCCAACCGAGCCTGTATCGGCAATCGCCTGGGTCTTCTCCACGCGGACGGTGACTCCCCGCACCCCTGGCGTTTCGAGGCAAATTCGGGCCAAATCCTCGACCAGGGCCTCCACCGTCATCCGGCGGACGGTTGTTGCATGCTCCCGCAGCCGGTTGGCCACTTTTTCATAATCGACACAATCGGCAATCTCATCTGTCTCTGCGGCCCTGCGGATGTCGGTCAGCAGTACCGCATTAATCACCATCTCCTGCGGGGTCGTGCGCTCATGCTCATAAATCCCGATGATGCCAGTCACCCGCAAATCCTTGATAAAAACCTTATCCATATCGTGTAGCCGCCTTTGTTTTACATGAGTTTATCCGCGCATCCGCGAAAAATCCGTTGACCAACCCGCTTTCAGCAAAACCACCGCCATCACCACCCACGCAACCACCTGCCCCGCGCGGATGCCTCCCGGCAGCAACATGGAATCGCCGCGAAACCCCTCCACAAACAACTGCGCCCCGGCTGTCAGCGCCACGAAAAGCAGGAACAACTGTCCATCTGCTGGTTTTTCCGCATTCGAATCCGTTCCCGAATCCGCTTTTATCCGCGCATCCGTTAAGAAATCCGTTGACGACCACCACCCCAGCCCCAGCAAAATCGCCAGCGCCAGCCCGATTTCATAAACCTGCGTCGGATGCCGTACTGCCCCCCATAGTTCGACGCCCCAGGGCAGGGACGTTTCCATGCCGAAAGCCGCGCCCGAAGCCAGGCGCGAAACCGCCAGCCCGACTGCCGCAACTGCAAAGAGCGGAGTCAGCCCATCGAGCGTGGACCAAAACTTCAGCCCGGCGCGCCGTCCGTAAACCAGCGCCGCCACCAGCGCGGACGCGAATCCGCCAAACGGGTCGAGCGAACCCGCTTCACGCGAAAACAGGCTCAAGGGAGTCTGGACGAAGGCTGAAAAATTTTGCGCGGCGAAAAACAACCTCGCGCCGAGTATCCCGCTGAATAGCGCGATAAATGTCAGGTTGTACAGCGCATCCGCATTCAAACCGCGTTTTCTGGCAAATTTCTCGGTCAATGAAAGCCCGAGCCAGACGCTCAAAACCATCGACAGCGGCGCGGCTGGCAGCGCCAGCGGGCCAAGTTGCAGAATTGGGAACATTAACGGCCCTCCTGTAGTAATTTTTCGATGCGAGTGCGCAGCAGGGCTTCATCCATCGGCCCGCCGACTACCACCTCGCGGATGACACCGTCCTTGCCGACAAAAAACGAAGTCGGCAGCGATATCACCTGGTAAAGCCGTGTTACATCCCCCGAACGGTCGAGCGGGATTGGGAAGGTCAGGCCATATTCTTCGACAAACGGGTCGAGTTGCGAGAAGGTGTCCTGCACGGTCGAGTTGACAGCCAGAATTTCAAATCCCTGCTCATGGTAGTCCTCGTAGACTTTTTGCATGGCAGGCATTTCGGCCCGGCAGGGCGGGCACCAGGTTGCCCAGATGTTAATCAAAACCACCTGGCCACGCAGGTCGTCCAGCGCAATTTCGCGCCCGTCGAGCGTGGACAGGCTGAAAGCAGGGGCAAGAAAACCGGCCCTCGGCGCGGGGATTTGCCCGCCTGTGGTTGCGCCTTCCGGCGCGCGAGAAAACCATATCCAGACCAGGGCCAGCGATAAAACCAGCAAACTACCCCAATTTTGTCGAAAATATTGCCTAAAATCCATTTTGCCTCTATAGTATTAAAGAACAGTTTCTCAAGTGTAACAAATTCTAACCGATTAGATGCGCAGCCATGCTATTTGATACCCATACCTTTATTGGCGTTGACCCGTCTGGAGGCCGCAAGCCTTTTACCTATGCGGCTTTCGATGCCCAGGGACACTTGCTGACCCTGGCGGATGGGGACATGGAGGACGTGCTGGCCTTCCTTGGCGGGCAGCAGGCCGCGTTGGTTGCTGTCAACGCCCCGCCGCGCCCAAATAACGGATTGGTGCGCGAAAATCGCCAGAGCCTGCCGCTGCTGCACCAATCAGGGCGCGCGCTCGATATGCGCCTGGTTGAGTATAACCTGCGCGAGCGCGGCATTAATGTTGCCGCCACGCCTTCGCGCCGCGAATACTGCTCCGGTTGGGTGCAGGAGGCTTTCGATTTTTACCGCCGCATTGCCGAACTTGGCTACCAGCCCCACACGGACGAGAACCCGCCCTATGCCTGGATAGAAACCCACCCGCAGGCCTGTTTTGCCGTTTTACTGGGCAAAAATCCGCTTTCTCGCGCCAGCCTTGAAGGACGCCTCCAGCGCCAGCTGGTTCTCTACGAGCAGGGATTGCGCATCCGCGACCCGATGAATTTCTTTGAAGAACTGACCAGCCACAAACTGCTCAAAGGCATTTTGCCCTTTGAACTGCTCTACACCCCCGAACAACTCGACGCCTTGGCCGCTGCCCACACGGCCTGGCTGGTCGGGACAAGGCCCGCTGAAAGCCTCCTGCTTGGCGACTCTGACGAAGGCCAGATAACCCTGCCCGCTACGGAACTAAAGGCCAAATATTAAACCCCCATGCTCGAATATCTTAACCTAGACCTTGCATTGCCCAGGGAAGAATACAAGCAGCGCATTCGCGAACTGCAAAATCGTCTCTACGAACTGGAGCACGCTGTTTTTGACGCCAAAATCCCGGTCATGATTGTCTTCGAGGGCTGGTCGGCCTGCGGAAAAGGCCGCCTCATCCAAATCCTGGCCGAACGCATGGACCCGCGCGGCTTTCGTGTCGTCCCCATCACCCCGCCGCGCACCGCCGAAACCCGTTACCCCTGGATGTGGCGTTTCTGGCTGAAAATCCCCGCTTACGGACAAATGGTTGCCTTCGACACTTCCTGGTATCGGCGTGTTCTGATTGACCGCATCAGCAAGACTGTCGGCAAAGCCGACTTGAACCGCGCCTACGATGAGATTGCAGAATTTGAGGAACAACTTGCCGCTGACGGAACAGTGATTCTCAAATTTTGGCTGCACATCAGCGAGGCTGAGCAGGCCAAACGCTTCAAAAGACTGCTCGCTGATGAACTGACCGCCTGGCAGGTCAGCGATGCCGACAAATTGCAGCATAAAAAATATGCCAAATACAAACAGGCTGTCGAAGACATGCTCGCCCGCACCGATTCGCCCCATGCGCCGTGGACGATTGTCGAGGCCAATGACCGCTACTACGCGCGCGTCAAGGTGCTCGAAACCATCGTTGCCTCGATGGAATCCAGCCTGCCGCAGGAAGCCCTCCAGCGCAGCCGCGAAGGGATGAAAGGGGCGGTCAATGCTTGAGCGTCTCGACCTGTCCCTGAAAATGCCGCGCGATGAATATGACCGCTGGCTGAAAGTTTTGCAGGCCGATTTGCACCAACTGGCCTACCAGGTTTACCTGCAAAAAATTCCTGTCATCCTTGTTTTCGAGGGCATGGACGCCGCTGGCAAGGGCGGCACCATCAAGCGCCTGACCGAGAAGATGGACCCGCGCGGCTACGTTGTCTGGCCGATTTCAGCGCCGCATGGCGAAGACCGCGAACACCACTACCTGTACCGCTTCTGGCGGCGCCTGCCCGAGCAGGGACAAATCGCCATCTTCGACCGTTCCTGGTACGGGCGCATCCTCGTCGAACGCCTCGAAGGCTTCTGCACCGAGGAAGCCTGGCGGCGCGCTTTCAGCGAAATCAACCAGTTCGAGCGCCAGTTTACCGACTTTGGCGGCATCATCTTCAAATTCTGGATGCACATCAGCAAGGAAGAGCAGCTCGAACGCTTCAAGGAACGCGAGCGCATCAACTACAAAAGTTGGAAAATTACCGATGAAGACTGGCGCAACCGCGCCAAGTGGGAAGACTATCAGGAAGCCGCCCGCGACATGGTACTCAAAACCAGCACCCAGAACGCCCCCTGGACACTGGTCGAAGCCAACGATAAACTTTACTCGCGCATCAAAGTCCTGCGCACCGTTGCCGAAAAACTGCGTCAGGCGCTAAAATAATCCCAATGCCCGTTGTCACCCCTCACCAGGCCATTCAAAAAGCCTACGCGGCCCTGCAAAACGGCGATAAGCATACCGCTCACCGCTGGGCCGCCTATGCCGCCCAGGCTGCCCCCGGCCTCGAAGACGCCTGGCTCATGCTGGCCGCCTGTTCGACCCCGCGCGCCAGCCTGGCTTACCTGAAACGCGCCCTCGAAATCAATCCCGCCAGCCAGCGCGCCCGCCAGGGCATCCCCTGGGCGCGCAAACGCCTGCTCGAAGAACAGCGCGCCCGGCCCCGTCCAGCCAGGGTGGTTGCCGCGCCGCTGCCAAAGCCGAAAAAGCCATCCTGGGGCTGGATGTGGGTGATTCTCGCGCTGCTGGTTTTTTGCACACCCCTGGCCTTTATCGCCCTTACGCACCAACCCGCTCGCGCCGACTCACCCCAGCCTGTCGCCGCGCAGATATGGGATTCGTCTACGCTGATGCGCGGCGAACCGGCCCCCGGCGCATTGCCCGTTTCAGACGCCTCCGCGCCCCCTGAAGCCGAACCCGCCGCCCCGGCGGACGCGGCCTACGAGCCGATTCCGCCTTTCGAGACGGCCACCCCGCTCCCAAATCCGACAGCGACCCTGGCTTTCGAACCGGCAACCCCCACCAGCCCACCGCCCACGCCGATACCCGAGCCAACCCGCGTTGTCCATACCGTCCGCCCCGATGAAACCCTGGCCGAGATTGCGGTCTGGTACGGGGTCGAAGTTCCCGCCATCCTCGAAGCCAACGGCATTGAGAATGCCGACCTTATCCAGCCGGGGCTTGAACTGCTCATCCCGCCCGCCGAGTATGTGGCCCCGCCGCCCTCGTATTCAGCCGAGAAGCGGGTGCTGGTCAGCATCTCGCAGCAGCATTTATGGGCCTACGAAGGCGACGTATTGATTTACAGTTTTGTCGCTTCGACCGGTATGGGAAATTCGACCCGTGTGGGCACGTTCGAGGTGCTCAATAAAATCCCGAATGCTTACGGCGCAACCTGGAACATCTGGATGCCGAACTGGTTGGGCATTTACTGGTCGGGGCATTTGCAGAACGGCATTCACGCCTTGCCGATTTTGCCAAACGGTGGGATTTTGTGGGAAGGCTACCTGGGCACACCGATTTCGTATGGTTGTGTGGTGTTGGGGACGTATGAATCGCAACTTCTTTACGATTGGGTCGAGGTCGGTACGCCGGTTGAGATTGTCTGGTAAGTTACCCGCCGACCAGCGCGCTACCAGCCAGCCAGCCGGTTGTCCACGCGTTTTGGAAGTTGAATCCCCCGGTTAAACCGTCAATATCGAGTACTTCCCCGGCAAAGAACAGGCCGGGGATTTTTTTGCTCTGCATGGTCTTGAAATCGACTTCATCAAGACGCACGCCACCGCAGGTAACGAATTCTTCCTTGAATTGCCCTTTGCCGCTGATTTGGTACTGCCCGGCGGTCAGTTCTTCAGCCAGGGCGCGGATGGCGGCCTTCGAGACATCAGCCCAGTTGGTGTTTTCAGCGATTCCGGCTGCCAGTACGAGGCGCGCCCAAAGGCGGGCGGGCAGGTCGAAGAGCGGGTGAGCGGTGGGCTTTTTGCGGCTGTTGGTCGGGTTATTACGGATGTTTTGCAGGTTTTCGAGGGCTTTTTCGGTTGTCAGGGGGGAAAGCCAGTTGACCGAAAGCCCGGCTCGGTAGTTGCGCTCGTGCAGCCAGCGCGCGCCCCAGGCCGATGTCCGCAGGGCTGCCGGACCTGAAAGTCCCCAGTGGGTGATGAGCAGCGGCCCGCGCTGGGGAGCAATGGCTGATTTCTCGCCATCGGCTTCGAGCAGGCGCAGCTCGGCCTGCGGTACGGAAAGCCCGGCCAGGCCCTCGAGGCGCGGGTCGCGGATGTTGAAGGTGAAAAGGGAGGGGACGCCGTGTTCAATGGTGTGTCCCAACCCGGCGAGCAAGGCCTGGGATGCCGAATCGCCGCCGGTGGCAAACAAAAGGCTGCGGGTCGCCAGTTCTTCCGTCAGCGTGGAGGCGGCTTTTCGGACGACGACCGCGAAACGGGGGGCGCGTTCCGCGTCGGGCGTCGAGACGGTGTCCACTTTCAGGGCGGTAACCTGCGTCGATAACGTGACCCCGGCCTCGCGGGCGGCATTTTCCAGGCAATGGGTGATTGTCAGGGCGTTGTCGGTGACTGGGAACATGCGCCCGTCTTCTTCGGTTTTGAGTTTTACCCCGCGCGATTCGAACCAGCGCACGGTATCGGCGGGCTGGAAGCGGCTGAATGCGCCGCGCAGGGCCGCCGCGCCGCGCGGGTAGTAGCCGACCAGTTGGGCTGCGTCAAAACAGGCGTGGGTGACGTTGCAGCGTCCGCCACCAGAGATGAGCACTTTGCCGAGCGGCCGGCGGGCTTTTTCGAGGATGAGAATGCGCGCGCCGGGGTTTTCTTCGGCGGCGCGAATGGCGGCGAAAAACCCGGCTGCCCCGCCGCCGAGAATGATGGCGTCGTAATATGTACCACCGCTTTCAGGCGGTTTTGCCGATAGACCGCTTGAAGGCGGTGGTAAGGCGGCGGGAGTGGATTTTTTGGGCATGGGGTGATTATAGTTTAGAATAAGGACATGCCAACCCTGCCCATCCTGCAACGCCGACGTGAACGCCGCATCCGCCAGTCCCGCTCAAGCGGGCAGCGCCTGACGCGCGCCGGGCTGGGCTGCGGACTTTTGTTTGCGACCCTGTTGGGGCTGGCGCTGGTCGGCCTGGCTTTTGGCTACGCCAGCCTGACCGCTGATTTGCCCGCCATCGAGACCCTGCCGGTCTTGCTCGACCCGCCGAACGGCCTGCTTTACCAACCTACGCGCTTATACGACCGTACTGGCGAGCACCTGCTGGCGGTATTATCGCCGCACGACGGGCCGCGAACCCACCTGCCGCTCGACCCCGCACAGCCTGAGCATTTGCCCGAAACCCTGGCGCGCGCGACCCTGGCGCTGGCCGACCCCGGTTTTTACAATCATCCCGGCTACGATTGGCGCGGCTGGGGCGACCCGCAAATTCACCCGACCCTGGCCCAAAAACTGGCCGCCGACCTGCTCTTGTGGGAGGAGCCGCCCACCCTGCGGCGCGCGCTGCGCGAGCGCATTCTGGCAGCGCAAATTACGTCTCATTACGGGCGCGAAAAGGTGCAGGAGTGGTACCTGAACAGCGCTGATTATGGCCGCCACGCCTACGGGGCCGATGCGGCGGCGCGGCTGTATTTCGGCAAATCGGCCTCGCGCCTGACCCTGGCCGAATCGGTCTTGCTGGCGGCGGTCAGCCAATCCCCGGCCATTAATCCGCACGATGCGCCGCAGGCGGCCATCCAGGCGGCGCACGAGGCGCTCGACCTGCTCCCGGACTGGGTTGCCGCGCCGCAGGATATTGAAGCGGCCCGCCAGCAGGTTTTTAGTTTTGCCCCACCTGCGCCAGAGCCCAACTTTACCCCTGCTTTTACTAGCCTGGTTCTCAGCCAATTGCAGCACCGCCAGCGCATCGAGCGCGGCGGCATGGAAGTTATTACCACGCTCGATTTTGAAGCCCAAACCCAGGCGCAGTGCGCCATTCGAACCCAATTGGCGCGACTTTCCGGCGTGGACGACCCGCCCGCCTGTGCGCTGCAGGTCGATTTGCCGCCCCTGCCACCCGGCGAACCGTTGGACGATGCGGCTGCCAGCGCGGCGGTCATCAATCCGCTTGACGGGCAGGTGCTGGCCCTGGTGGGGGATATGCGCCCGCAGGCCGAAGCCTCCCTTTTGACCGGACGCCGCCCCGGGACGGCCCTGCTGCCCTTCATCTACCTGACCGGATTCAGCCGGGGCCTGACTCCCGCTTCGCTGCTCTGGGACATCCCCCATGCCGAATCGCCCCTGCCAAATTTCGACGGTATTTATCATGGCCCGGTGCGGGCGCGGGTGGCGCTGACGGGTGATTACCTTGTCCCGACCCAGTCGGTGCTGGAGCAGATGGGGCTGGCAGCGGTTTTGCAGACCATCCGCCCGTTTGGTTTGCAGTTGAACGATACCCGCGATTTTGAATCCCTGCTTGACGGTCAGAATCTCGTTTCGCCGCTGGCAATGGCGCGGGCTTACGGGGCCTTTGCCGCCAACGGGATGCTGGTCGAGCAAAACAATGCTGTGCTGGCTGTGCATACCATCGAGGGGGTTCTCGTCTGGGAACAGCCGCGCGCCAGCGTCTCGCCCCTGGTCAGCCCGCAACTGGCTTACCTGATGAATCACGTCCTGGCCGATGCAAGCCTCGGGCGGCCCGCCGCGCTCAAGATTGGGCGCAGCCTCGACGGTAACGACGCCTGGGCTGCCGGTTACACCCCGACCCGTTCGCTGGCGCTTTGGGTTGGCGGCGGGGCCAATCCGCGCGCTGTTTCGGGCCTGTTCAATGCCTTGCTCCAGGCTGCCAGTCGGGGCGAAGCGCCGGTCGGTTGGGAAAGACCTGCCGGTATTTCAATTATGCAGGTTTGCGACCCTTCAGGGATGCTGCCGACCCCGGCCTGTCCCAATGTGGTCAGCGAGGTTTTCCTGGCGGGTTATGAGCCGGTACAGGCCGATACGCTTTATCAGGCCTATGCGGTCAACCGCGAAACCGGCCTTCTGGCGACAGTTTTCACCCCGGCCCAACTCGTCGAGCAGCGGGTTTTCCTGGTCGCGCCGCCCGAAGCCCGGAACTGGGCTGCCGCTGCCGGGTTGGATGTTCCGCCGACGGCCTACGACAACATCCAGCCGCCGCCGCGCCGCGAAGGGCTGGAAATCGCCTCCCCAGCCATGTTCGAGCAAATCCGCGGCGCGGTAACGGTGCGCGGTTCCGCTGCCGGGGATGGATTTGCCTACTACCGCCTGCAATACGGGCGCGGATTAAATCCCGAAACCTGGGTGCTGATAGGCGGCAATGTCACTTCCCCGGTTTTGGACGGAATTTTGGGCGAGTGGGACACCGCCGGGTTGGATGGGTTGTATGCCCTGCAACTGGTACTGGTTTACCAGGACGGGCGCATCGAGACAACTGCCGTCCAGGTCGAAGTCGGCCCATGAAACTTCCCATTCTGGCTGTTTTTGTTATAGAATTAGGCAACCATGGATGAAGAAATTCGATTAATCGACCGTCCGGCCTTCCGCGCTGTCTTACAGTTTGGTTTGCTTGTGGCCCTTTATTTTGGCCTGGGCTTTTTTCTGCCGTCTGAAAACCTGCTCGCAAACCAGGTTTGGGATGCGGCGCTTTGTGGGGCGGGTCTGGTTTTCTGGACGGTTTTTTTCTCGCAATTTATCCTTCCGGTTCGCAAACTTGGCGACCGAATGGCCATTCTCGACCGCATGATGGCCTACTTTACCGGTTTTCACGGCCCGGCAATTTTTATCGAGAATGGGGTTGTGCGCGCCCGCCAGGAAGAAAAAGGAAGGCATGGGCCGGGGGTGCTCTGGCTCGACCATGCTTCGGCGGCCATGCTGCGTACCGCCACCCGTTTCACCCGCCCCATTGGGCCAGGGGTTCACTTTACCAGCCGCAAAGAATACATTGCCGCGACGGTCGATTTGCACACCATGACCCAGGCGCTCGGCCCCAATGACGATGAGAATCCTTTCACGGTTTCACCTTCAGACGAAAACTACCAGCGCATTCTTGACAGCGGGCTTGAAACGCGCGGCATGACCCGCGACGGAATTGAAGTCATTGCCCCGATTGCGGTTACCTTTCGCATCAATGCGGTTGAAGGCCAGGGGGGCACACCCTATGGCTATAATCCTGAGAACACCCGCCGCTTTATCACCGAATCGCTGATTCAGGGTGCGAATACCGAGCAGCCAGTCTGGAATCCCCTGCCCGCCAAAATGGCGGTCGACATCTGGCGCGAGTATCTGTCCCGTTTTCGTCTGAACCAGTTGTTTGAAATCCCCCCCGGCAAGGATAAAACCAACTTCCAGCTGATTGTCGGTTTGATTAACCAGCGCATGAGCCAGGATGTGGTCGAGGAAGTGGACGACTATGGCAACTTCATGGGTGGGACAATTCCGAGCGTAGAATCGCAGCGACTCAAGGAAATGGGCGTCAAAATCCAGGGTGTCAATGTCAAACGCCTGATTTTCCCGTCAGATATTGACGAGCGGCTGGTTGACCAGTGGACAACCCTGTGGGAGAAAAATGCCAAGAAAGAGAAGGAACAGGTCGAACAAATCAGGCGGTTAAGGGAAGAATCGGCCCAAATTGACGCGCAGGTGGATTTTGCCAGCATCATTGCCGATGAATTCCAGAACACCCTGCCGAGCAACAAACGCCACGCCGCCTATCTTTTTACGCATGGTATTTCCCAGTCCGTGATTCGAAAACCTGGCCTGATGAACAAAATTCCCAAAACGGACACCAGCACCCTGACAGAATTGGCGCGCTGGCTGAAGGATAAATCCTGATGGCAACGCCTGTTTTTGTTGGCGCGAGTTTCTCTGACCGAATGATGGCCTGGCTCAAGTTGTTGCTTGAAGCCGCGCTTGATTTGGTGTTTTCGCTCAAGCACGCTGCCGGCCTGTATCGCAGTTTTGTGCGAACGGTTGGCCTGTTTCTGTTTTACATTTATTTCCTGGTCAATTTACACGAGCCTGATGTCTGGCTGCAGGTGCTGGCCCGGCCATTTACCGCATCCGATTCTAGCCTGTTTGTCATCAATCTCTTCTGGCTGGCGGCGGATACGATTGTTCACCCGCAACTAATTCGGAACATGCTGGCCCTGGTTGCGCCTTACATGCTTATTCACCGTTTGGCTTCGGTTTACCTGGCCGATATTTTTGAAAAAGAAGCCGAAGTTGGCAGCCGCTTCATCAACCAGGCCGCTTTTGCAGAAGATTACCTGACCGTTCGCGTGCGCGCGGGCCAACTGGTCGAGAGTTATCATGACTCGCCCATCGTCCAGATTGGCGGCCCCGGCTGGATAACCGTCGAACTCGACAGCGCCGCGGTATTCGAAAGCCCGGATGGCAACGTGCGGGTCATCGGGCCGACCTCCCAGATGCGCCACGGACGCGCCGTTATCGAAGATTTTGAACGCCTGCGCCAGTGCGTAGACCTGCGCGACATCATCGACCGGCAGGAAGTTGCCTCCCGCTCCAGGGACGGGATTTTGGTCAAGGCCCGCGACATCCAGTATTCCTACAGCGTTTATCGCGGCGAAAACCCTCGCAAGAGCCTCGAACGTCCCTATCCGTTTGACGAGGAAGCCGTCAAAAACATGGTCAAATCGGTCATTGTGCCGGTTGCCCCTGGCAAACAGGCCGATACGCGCCCCGAGTGGATGCGCCCCCTGCCGGGCAAACTCTTTGTCAGCATCAATATCGAATTTACCAACTTTATCCGCCAGAGCGGGTTAAGTGAATTTTTCTCCAGTATCGGCTCGCCGGAAGAGGAAGCTCTGCGGCGGCGCAGCGAACAACTCGGCAAAGACGCCCAGGCCCTGGCGGGTCAGAACGGACAAAGCCCCGAAGATGTCCAACTCAAAGCGGGCGCATTCAACCATCGCCCCAAACTGGCCGATGAACTCTTCCATTCACACCGCTTTACCGGCTTTATGAAGAAGAAGGGCTTGCAAGTCAACTGGATTGGGGTCGGAACCTGGCAAACCCCAAGCCAGATTATCCCTGAAAACCATCTCGAAGCCTGGAAGACCAGCCAGGAAAACCGCAAAAAAAGCAGCCCCGAAAACCTTAACCGCCTGTATAAAGAAACCTATTCGGGCACGCTCATTCAGCTCATTAACCAGATGGTGCTTAATCCCTACTACCGCTTGTACAGCGAACTGGAACAGGGAAAAAAGACGGATGAACAGGTGATTGACGCCCTGCTCGAACAATACACCGGCTACCTGCGAAACACCAGCAAACACTTTGAAGACCACAACCAGAACGTGCCCGAAAAAATAGCCACCGCGCTTGAGTTTGTCGACCTGCTGCGCTATCACCAGGTTGGCAGCGATTATTATGCCTGCCTCAAAGCCACCGCCCGCCCCGATACCAACATTCAGGGCGCAATGGTTTATCTCATCGATGTCGCCTTTTCGTCCCACCCGCTGCCGGGCTACACCCCTCACCCGGTCATGTTCGACTTCCGCGACCAGCCCCAGCTCAATTTCGAGTTTTATGTCAACGCGCCCAACACGACCATCGAACCGCCCGCGCCCCAGACCCTGACCATGGGCCGCGACGAACTTTACGTCCGCGCCCAATTCCAGGCCAGCATTTTGCCCGACACCCAGAGCGACGGTTTTGTAGAAATCCAGCAAAACGGCATGAGCCTGTCCATTCTCCCCCTAAAATTGGAGGCCTGAGGCAAACCATGCAAAAATCTCCTGAAGAGCAAATGGTTCTGGTGCTTGGCGCAGCCTGTGTCGATATAGTTGCGCGTGTCGAGGGGGATGTGCAGATGGAGACCTCCAACCCGGCCCGGATTCGGACCTCGTTTGGCGGCGCGGCCCGCAACGTGGCCGAGAACCTTGTCCGCCTCGGACAACCCGTGGGCCTGCTCGCCGTTATCGGAAAGGATAACCTCGGCGACGAGGTGCTGGCCCACACCCTCCAGGCGGGCGTGGATGTGACCCATATCCACCGGGTCGACAAATACCCGACCGGTTTCTATATGGCTGTCCTGAACGAAAAAGGCCGTCTGCAATACGCTTTCGACGATATGCGCGTGCTTGCAGAACTGACCTCCAGTTACCTGACTTATCACCAGGATTTGTTCGAAAACGCCAGCCTGCTCTTTCTCGATGCCAACCTGCCCCCGGCGGCCATGGAAACCGCCTTCGAACTGGCGGCGCGTTACAACCTTCCGGTTTGCGCCGACCCGACCTCGCGCCCGCTTGCGCCGCGCCTGCAACCCTACCTCGACCGCCTGCGCCTAATTGTTCCCAATGTTGCCGAAGCCGGGATATTAACCGGCCAATCTTTCGACGTCGCCGACAGCGCAGCCGCCCAGCGCGCGGCCCGCGCCCTTGTCAGCCGCGGGGTCGATATTGCCCTGATAACCATGTCCGAGTTTGGCTTGTGTTACGCCACCCCTGAAACCAGCGGGCATATTCCGGCCCTTAATACCACCATCAACGACCCGACCGGCGCTGGCGATGCCCTTACGGCGGCGGTCATCTACGCCCTGTTGAACGAAATCGACATCGACGATGCTGCCCGCCTGGGGGCTGCCGCCGCTGCGTTGGCGCTGCGTCATCCCGGCACCGTCTCGCCCGATTTGTCGCTCGATAGACTCTACGACGAATTGGGCGCATAACCCACCAAATTCTCCGCAATGACAATTAATTTACCCCCTCATTTCTCCTTCGCCGACGAAGTTCTGCGCGCCCGCCAGCGCAACGCCCCGCTGGTTGCGCTCGAATCGACCGTTATCACTCATGGTTTGCCCCAACCTGAAAACCTGTCCCTGGCTCGTGATATGGAAGCCGCCATCCGCGCCCAGGGCGCAATCCCGGCCACAATCGCCATCCTGGACGGGAAAATCCGCATCGGTCTGACCGGCCCCGAGTTGGAGCGGCTGGCCGCCACCCCGGACGCGCTCAAAATCAGCCTGCGTGACTTTGCCAGCGCGCTGACCCTCAACAAACCCGGCGGCACCACCGTCGCCGGGACGATGTTTGCCGCCCACCAGGCCGGGATACAGGTCTTCGCCACCGGCGGAATCGGCGGCGTCCACCGCGAAGGCCACCTTGACATCTCGACCGACCTGCAGGCCCTGTCCCAAATCCCGATGATTGTGGTCTGCGCGGGGGCCAAGTCGATTCTCGACCTGCCCGCCACCCTTGAATATCTTGAAACTGTCGGTGTGCCGGTCATCGGCTACGGGACGGATACTTTCCCCGAATTCTTCTCCCCGCCTGGAAATCTGCCCGTCAGCCTGCGGCTCGATTCGCCTGCCGAAATCGTCCGCTTTGCCGAGACCCACTGGACGCTGGGTATGAAGAGCGCGGTGCTGGTCTGCGAGCCTGTCCCGTCCGGAGATGCCCTGTCCGTTGAAGAAGCCGTCCCTGCTGAAGAGCAGGCCTCGCGCGAGGCGATTGAGCGGGGCATCAGCGGCCAAAAACTGACGCCCTTCCTGCTTGGACGCGTCAAGGAACTGACCGATGGCAAATCGATGCGAGCCAATTTATCGTTGTTGAAGAATAATGCGGTATTGGCGGGGAAAATCGCGGTCGAGATGGGGAAAACAAGACAGAATCTTGCCTGATTAAAATCGTAGGGGCGACGCATCGCGTCGCCCCTACCGGTCTATTTCTTTGCCTTCTTTACCTTCTCTGGCATCTCGCGGCCTTGCAGCAGCCCCCATCGGCTGGCGCCCAGGTACAGGATTTCAAGAATCAGGTCTTCGTACGAAATGCCCTCGGCGGCGGCCTCGAGGCAGATGTCGCTGTAGCCGGGAGTCAGCCCTGGCAGCGGATTAATCTCAATCAGCACCGGTTCGCCGTCACGATTCAGGCGGATGTCGGTGCGCGAAACGTCAATGGCCTTGATGGCCATGTGGGCCTTGACAATCAACGATTGAATTTTGCGCGTCAGTTCGGGGGAAATATCAGCCGGGCAAATGTATCCCGGCGCGCCCTCCTCGCCTACCGATATGGATTTGGATGCCTGGCTGTAAATGCCGGGTGTGACTGAGCGGGCGCTGTCCAACTCGAGGATTGGGAAAACGTGATAACCGTGTTTTTCGGTGTACCATTCAGGGTGGCGTGAGTAGCGCACGGCGTCCCAGCGGCCCACCAGCCCGCAGGTGAACTCGCGGCCCGAAAGGAAAGTTTCGACCAGCGCGGGCTGGCGGTAAACATGGATGATGTATTCGACCCTTTCGCGCAGTTCGGCCTCGTTCTGGACGACGGCCTTTAAATCTACGCCCATGCCGGTGCCCTCGCGGGCCGGTTTGACAAATAAAGGGAAGCGCAGTTCGGGGCGCAGCGATTCGTCGCCGATAATAAATTCCTGAAACGGCGCCACAGGCAGGCGGCGGTCGCGCCACAGGCGTTTGGTCAGGGTTTTATCGAGCGCGATTGCATTGGCCATCACCCGCGAGTGGGTGTACGGAATGCGCAGCATCTCCAACAGGGCCGGGGTTTGGGCCTCGCGGGCGTCGCCGCCCAGGCCTTCGGCAATGTTGAAGCAAATATCGGGTTGGATTTCTTTGAGCGCGTAGGGGAGGTTTCGGTCTGCCGGGATGAAGACGGTCGAATGCCCGTCCGTTTCTATCGCGGCCTGAATCGCCTGAACCGTCTCGATGTGGTCGTAGTCTGCCAGTGCGTCGGCGGCGACACCTTCGGGAAGATTGGCGTCATCTTCCTTGATGTTGGCCAGCACGGCAACCCGCCAGGGACGTTCCGGGCGGATGATACTGGGAGGCTTTTCTGGCTCTTGCGCAGGGGTGGGTGTGGTCATGTTTTCTCCTTTTTTGTGAACAAACCAGGTCGGAAGTATATCTGAATGTCTGTAGAATACAATGGTTGAAAAGCCGCAACTATTCATCTATCAATTGCCATTTCGAAGGAGCCGCACAACGGCGACTGACACCTGCCCCACCTGAACTGCACCAAACGCAGTGCGGTGCAAGTGTGGCGGGTGGTGCCAGGGGAAATCTTCCAACCGTTGGTTAAGATTTCTCGCCGCCGAGCGGCTCGAAATGACAAATTGTAGAGAGAAAACGCCAAAACATGGGCTGACTGGTTATGAAAAATCCTTGACATTCCTGTTTGACGATGATAAATTAGGGGCTGTTGTGATTTTTCTCGATTTTCAAAGAAAGGAGCGCGTTTTATGTTTAGGAACTTCGCATCGGCCATTGTTCAAGTCCAAGCATGGGCGCGCCTGCCGTTTTAACGGGAATCCTTCCTGAATAGAACAGGCCACGGGTGCGAACATGCCCCGTGGCTTTTTGATTCCCGGCCTCGAACCGGGGAAAAGGCCGCGCGTTTTGCCGCACCTGCAAAGCGCCGGACTTGAACAAGATTGCCAGCCACGGGATTTTCCCACGGCTGGCTTTTTTATTTGTATTTCAGGAAGTGTACCCTTGAACCCTTTTCTTAACCCCGGCGGCCCCGACACGGGTGTCGTCGTCAAAAAAATCACCAACGCATATACCATCCGCGCAGGCGAAAAGACTTTCGACTGTGTCCTTTCGACGCGCCTGAAACGCGAATCGGATTCTGACCCGGTGGCCGTCGGCGACCTCGTCCGCTGGAACGAGGCCGGGCAAATTGTGGATGTGCAGCCGCGCCGCAACCAACTCTCGCGCCGCTCCGCCGTTCCGATGCCGGGCGCGCACGCCCACGAACAGGTCATCGCCGCTAACCTTGACCGGGTCGTGCCGGTCTTTTCCGCCGCCAACCCCAAACCCGCCTGGCACTTGCTTGACCGTTACCTGGTCTCCGCCGAAAGCGCGGACATCCCGTCCCTGGTCGTCATCACCAAGATGGACCTGGTCGAGGGCCGCCCCGAAGCGGACGAAATCCGCGCTGTCGCGGACGAGTACCGGGCCTGCGGGTACGTGGTCATCCTGTCCAGCGCGGAAACAGGCGCGGGGTTGGACGACCTGCGCGCAGCGCTATCCGGCGGCCTGTCGGCCTTTGTCGGTAAATCTGGCGTGGGCAAGACCTCGCTGCTGAACGCCATCGAGCCGGGCTTGGGGTTGCGCGTGCAGGCCACCAACCGGGCGACCGGCAAGGGCCGCCACACCACCACCCACCTGGAAATTTTCACGATGCGGGCAGGCGGCGCGGTGCTGGATACGCCCGGCATCCGTGAGTTTGGCCTGTGGGATGTCGACCAGGCCGACCTGGCCCTGTTTTTCCCTGAAATGCGCCCCCGGGTCGGCAGGTGTAAATTTGGCCTGGGCTGCCGTCACGACCAGGAGCCGGGCTGCGAAATCCGGCTGGCGGTAGGGCGCGGAGAAATCAGTCCTTACCGTTACCAGAGTTACCTGAAACTGAAGGATGAACGATGAGAACCAGTTTTATTACCCAACGAACCTATACCCGCTCGACGGGTTTGAAAAACACCTTTGGCGATTTTACCTGTGTGAATTGCCGCGGTTTTGTCTGCGCCGATGCGGCCCTCTCGGGCGTTCATAACCGCAACCATTGCCCGTACTGTCTGGCTTCGCGCCATCTCGACCTGTTCGAGGCTGGTGACCGGCTATCGGCTTGCAAGGGCGCAATGCTGCCGGTCGCCCTGACCTGGAAGCGCGGCCTGAAGAAGTATGCCCGCCCCGGCGACGGCGAACTGATGCTGGTGCACCACTGCCGCGAATGTGGCGCGCTGTCCATCAACCGCATCGCGGCGGATGACGACAATGCGTTGATTCTGTCGCTGCTGAATGGCGCATCCGCGTTAGACAGCGCGACCCTGGCGGCTTGTGCCGCAGCCGGAATCCGGTTGTTGGATGCTGCCGATTCCCACCTGGTGACGCGCTGCCTGTTTGGTCAGAATTGATAAGGACTTGTAAAGAAAATCGGTCTTTACTGGACAGAACGCCATGCCTGGGCTAAACTTGACCCGTTATTCTTGCAACGAAGGAGCACTTATGGATTTCCAAAACGACGATTCCCTGACCCGGCGCATGGCTGCTTTGAAACAGCGTGTCCAGTTGATGCGCGACCACGACTTCTACTTCTACAACCAGCCGGTGGAGGAGATTCGTGGCGGGGCGCGGGTGCTGGTCAATGGCCGCGATATGAGCATGTATGCTTCGTATAGTTATCTCGGCCTGGTCGGCCACCCGCGCATCAATGAGGCCGCCAAACGCGCGGTAGACAAGTTCGGCACCGGCACGCACGGCGTCCGCACCCTGGCCGGGTCGCTGACCATCCACCGCGAGTTGGAAGAAACCATTGCCGACTTCAAACATGCCGAAGACGCCATCACCTACACCTCCGGCTATGCCACCAACCTGACCACCATCTCGACCCTGATGGGCCGCGGCGATTACGTCCTTTCGGACAAACTCAACCACGCCTCGATTGTCGATGGCTGTATGATGTCGGGCGCGGAGTTTCGACGTTTTCGCCATAACGACATGGATGACCTCGAGAAGCGCTTGCAGCAAATTCCCGATGGCGTGACCAAACTGGTCGTGGCCGATTCGGTCTTCTCGATGGATGGCGACATCATCGACTTACCGCGCATGGTGGCCCTGTGCCGCAAATATGGCGCATACCTGATGATGGACGAGGCCCATTCGGTGGGGGTGCTCGGGAAGACCGGGCGCGGCATCGAGGAACACTTCGACATGATTGGCTCGATTGACATCAAGATGGGCACGCTCAGCAAGACCATCCCCTCGGTGGGCGGGTATGTGGCGGGCAAGAAGGAACTCATCGAGTACCTGCGTCACGGCTCGCGGGCCTATATCTTCTCCGCCGCCCTGCCGCCTGCCCAGGCCGCCGCCGCCAACGAGGCCTTCAAGGTCATTCTTGACGAACCCTGGCGCATGGAAAAATTGTGGAAGAACACTCGCCAGTTCATCGACGGGTTGAAGGGCATGGGCTTCGATACCATGCTGACCGAAACGGCCATCGTCCCGGTGCTGTGCGGCACCGACGAGCGCGCCTTCGCCCTGACCCAGGCCTGCCAGCGCAACGACATCTTTGTCCTGCCGGTGGTTTCGCCTGCCGTGCCCGAGGGCCTTTCTCGCCTGCGCTCCACTGTCACCGCCGCGCATGAAACCGACGAAATCCAGTATGCCATGGATGTGATTGAGAAGGCCGGTAAGGAAATCGGGATTATCTAATCCAAGGGGCGGCCCGCCGGGTCGCCCTTTTTTGTTTTAAAGCGCGATTTTCTGATATTTTGACTTATTTTTTATAACATTTTTCTAATATATTCCCCGTAAAATTAAGCCATAGCATTTTATGGAGGAGAAGACGATGAAATGGCAATGGAAACTTGGAACTTTTGCGGGCATCGACGTTTTTGTCCATGCCACGTTTTTGTTGATTGTCGGCTGGTTTGGGCTGAGTTATTGGCTGCAATCAGGCACGCTGGCGGCTGTTTTGGAGGGGATTGTTTTTATCCTGCTCCTGTTCCTGTTCGTTACCCTGCATGAGTACGGACACGCCCTGACCGCCCGCCGCTACGGCGTCCGCACCCGCGACATTACCCTCTACCCGATTGGCGGGGTGGCCCGGCTGGAGCGTATGCCCGAAAAACCCATCCAGGAATTGTGGGTGGCGCTGGCCGGCCCGGCGGTGAATGTGGTCATTGCAATTGGCCTGTTCGCCTTCCTGCTGCTGACGAATACCTTTGTCCCGTTTAATCAACTAACCCTGACAACCGGCTCCTTTGTCGAGCGGTTGATGCTGGTCAATGTCTGGCTGGTGGCTTTCAACCTGCTGCCTGCCTTCCCGATGGACGGCGGGCGCGTGCTGCGCGCCGTCCTGGCGATGAACATGGATTACGTGAAAGCCACCCAGATTGCCGCCAATATTGGCCAGGGCATGGCCTTCTTGTTCGGCTTTATCGGCCTGTTTACCAATCCCTTCCTGCTCTTTATCGCCTTCTTTGTCTGGATGGGCGCTTCGCAGGAAGCCAGCATGGTGCAGATGAAGAACGCCCTGGGCGGGATTCCGGTCGTCCGCGCGATGCTGACCAATTACCAGACCCTTACCCCGCGCGACCCGCTCTCGCGCATGGCCGACCTGATTTTGGCCGGGTCGCAGCA
>JAGVAO010000004.1 GCA_020060235.1 Anaerolineales bacterium
TACCGAAAATAAGGGGCGCGTGCGCAGCACGCGCCCCTTATTTTCGGGCCTCTCTTATTTATTAGCACGTCAGGGCCTGGATTTCAAGTAGTCTTCGGGGGTGTCCAGGTCTTGCAGGATACTATCGTCGTTAATTTCGACGTAATGGATTTCGTCTGCACGGGCATTCAGGAAATCGCGCAGGGAGGCAGGAAATTGCATGTTCAGAATTTGTTCCCAATGTGGACGCGCTACCAGCCAGGGATGCCCACGCCGCATCTGGAAACTGGGGACAACGATAGATACCCCGCTTTTGCGATATCCTTCCATGACGAGCCGTACGCTTCCTTCCCGGACCTGTGGCTGGTCGCCGAGACCAATCAACACAGCCTCCACCTCGGGCTTTAATCCCGCCAACCCCGCCTGGACGGAACTCAACATCTCGCCCCGGGCATAATCCGGGTTGAACACCGTCCGCGCGGAAGCGCCAACCAGTCTTTCAACCTGCTCTTGGTTGCCCCCGGTAATTGCCAGGATATCGTCCACGCCGGCGGCCCGGAATGTGGCGATCACCTTTTCGAGCACGGTTGCCTCGCCCCAGGGCAGGGACATTTTGGGCTGTCCCATGCGCTTCGACTGGCCTGCGGCCAGGATGAGGGCAGTGATCATTCCAGCAGATCCTTGAGGCGTTGATAATGCTCCGGCGTGTCCACGTCCAGCAGCAGGGCGTCATCGTGCCAGGGCAGGTAGCCGACCTTGTGTTTTGAAAAGATTCCACGTCCGCCCACGTCGCCTTTCAACTCCATCAGATCGGGAAATGTAACGCGGTCGAACAACACCGGGTTGGCGCGCCGGTCGAGCACCATCGGCGCGACGATGGGTGCAAGCGTGGCGGCGTGTTCTTCCACCAGCGCGTGCAGGATGGTCGGCGTAACCTGCGGCTGGTCGGCCAGCAGGAAGATGGCTGCTCCCGTCCCCACCCGGCCCTGCGGGTCACCCTCCCCCAAATCCTCAGGATTTGGGGGAGGGAAGGGGAGGGGGCTTACCCCCGCCCGTATCGACGAAGCCTGCCCGCTGTGCCACTCTTGATTGTGGACGATCTGGACCGGTAAACCTTGCACGGCTGCCCCGATCTTTTCCGCGTTTGCCCCGGTCACCACAACCACCGGGGACAGGCCGGCCTCCAGCGCCGTTTTCGCCACTGCGCGCACAAATGGCTCTCCTCGCCAGTCGAGTAACTGCTTGGGCTGGCCGAAGCGCAGCGATCCGCCCGCCGCCAGGATGATCCCGGCAATCGGTTCGTGGACGGCATGGATTTTTCCTGCATTCAGGTTGGCGATGATAACAGAGGCATAAGCTGGCAGCAGGCTTTTTGCAAGCGAGTCCGCCTGTGCCTGCAATTCTGGTGTGTCGGCCTGGTTCAACAATGCAATGCGTTGCGCGGCAGTTGGGATGTTCTTCAAACCACCTGCGGGATGGGTAAGCACACGCATAAGCGCCGCAGGTGTAACAGGTTCGCCGGGTCGCAGGCCGCCCAGGCGCCCGAAGATTTCAGGCCGGTGGACAGTTTCCTCATCCAGTGCTTTTCCCAAACCGCTCAGCCCGGCCACCACCACAACGACCCGGGCAAACTCGGGGATGGGTGGTTCGTGCTCGCCCGGAACCTTGAGCGGCTTTTGTCGCGATCCGTCTGCTTCGATCAGGAGCGGCAGGGAATACTTCTCGCAATATTCGTGTAACCAGGATATTGTATCGAGATCCAATCCTTTGGTGCGCTGCCCTTCGACTTCGCCTGTAACCAGCATCACCCCGCGCAGGGAAAGGTTTTTCAAATCATCGGGCTTCTTCGCAATGATATGTTCGTCCGCCAGCGGGATTTGCCACACGCCGAGATGGGTGGTTGCGCTCACGATGACAGGCGGGGGCAATTCTCGCGCCAAACGGAACAGGGCGGTCGTCTTGCCGCCCGCGCCGACAAAAACAACACAGGCAGGCTGGCGGAGACGAAGCGCCCGGGCGAGATTCATTGATTCCTGCTAAAAGCGCCCTGCTTGTTGCCGCGCATCTGCCACCACAGCAGGCCGCCTAATGCCCCAAAGCCGGCCATCAAGGCGGCATCGAAGACCAGCAGGCAGGCGGTGCTGGCGGCCAGGACCGGCCAGTAGAATTCCGCCACCTGCGCCGGGCCGCCGGCAGGCAGGCCCATTTGCACCAGCATCCTGGCCGTGCCTTCCGGCCCGATCATGATGCCGTTGGTTATTGCGCCGGCAATTTGCCCCAGCAGCATGCCAACGCTGCCCAGCAGACCTGCCAGCGCGCCCGCCCTGGTGGAACGGCTTTGTTCGGCGGGCTTGTCGAACAGGCCTGCCAGGTAGCCTGCCAGCAGGCCAAATAATAACGTCAGGCACGGCACGCACAGCGGGCTGATGCCGATGGCCGCGCCAAGCGAAAACAGGAACGCCACAACCCCTGCAATCAAAGCGGATTTCTTCATGCTCTCCTCCTCCTCCTCCTCACAAACCTATGACTTGCACTATCA
>JAGVAO010000226.1 GCA_020060235.1 Anaerolineales bacterium
GCCGCCAGGCGAACTTCCTCGAACATATCCAGGTCGTTGTTGGAGGCCGGGCCATCGGTGCCGATTCCGACGTTCAGGCCGGTTTCGCGCATCTTGGTCACCGGGGCCAATCCCGAAGCCAGTTTCAGGTTCGACGACGGGTTGTGGGCTACGCCTGCCCCGGCGTGCAGCAGGGTGCGCATCTCGCCCTCGTCGATGTGCACGCAGTGGGCGGCCAGCACTTTGGCCTCGAAGAGTCCTTGCTTCTTGACGTAGGGCACGACCGGCATCCCGTTCTCGTTGCGCATGTTCTCGACCTCGAAGGCCGTCTCAGCGATGTGGGTGTGCAGCGGCACATCGAACTCGCGGGCCAGTTCGGCGGTGGCGCGCAGGATGTCGGGCGTGCAGGTGTAGGGCGCGTGCGGCGAAACCGCCGGGACGATGAGCGCGTGTCCCTTCCACTTTTTGACGAATTCGCGCGCCATTGCCAGGGCTTCCTCGTAGGAGGGCGCATCCGGCGCGGGGTATTTCATCACCGTCTGGCCAAGCACGCCGCGCATCCCGGCGTCTGCGGTGGCCTGCGCCACGTCGTCCTCGAAGTAGTACATATCGGCAAAGCAGGTCACGCCGCTCTTGATGAACTCAGCGCAGGCAATCAGCGTGCCCAGGCGGCAAAATTCGGGCGAAACGAACTCGCGCTCGACCGGCATCATGTAGCCCATCAGCCAGACGTCCAGGCGCAGGTCGTCGGCCAGGCCGCGCAGCAGGGTCATCGGGACGTGGGTGTGGGCGTTGACGAGGCCCGGCATCAGGATTTTGCCGCCGCAATCCAGGCTTTTTTCCGCTTCGTATTCGCGCCGGATTTTGTCCTGTTCGCCGACTGCGACGATTTTATCCCCGCTGACGGCGAGTGCGCCGTGACGGTATTGCGTGTATTCTGCATCCATGCTCAGGATGTGGGCGTTGTAGAGAATCAGGTCTGCTTTTTGTGGCATTCGCTCTCCTTGTGTTGGTATTTGATGTGAGAATGGAGCGGGATAGCATCCCGCTCCACGTTGAAGGTTATTTGGTTAGGATAATTATGTACTTGTCTGACAATTAAGTCAAGTCGGGAGCCTGTCATTTCAGGTTATGCAATGAAGTTTGTCATTTCGAGCGATAGCGAGAAATCTTAAACCAGACATAAGATTTCTCCTCGCTTTCGCTCGTCGAAATGACAGGGGAGGCGTTTACGGTCTCCAGGCCAGGAAGACCTGTAAAACGCGCAAATTCTGGGTGAAGTCGGTGTCGCGGTGGTTGGTCAGTTCGATGTCGATGGAGGGGATTGCGCGGGTGTTGGCGGCCCAGTCGGTCAGGTTGCCGGTGTAGTCGCAGCCGGTGTCGATAGGCGGCCAGGGATAGTCGGTCACCTCGGCGACCGCCTCGGCCAATCGGATGGAGGGCGGGAAGTCGGGTCGCCCCCCGGCGAAGATACCCAGGGCGGCGCTGTGATAACTGATGAGCGCGACGGGCTTGATGTTGTCGATATGGGCTATCAGCGCCCTGACTTCCGGCTCAGACCCGGCATATTCGCCGCCTTCGATGGGACGCCATATCCAGCAGCCGGAGCGGTTCCACTCTTTCTTCCAGTTGTAGGGCCAGTTGCGATTTAAATCCACGTTGTTGGCGTTGGCGCGTCCGTCCAGGCCCAGGGCGCGGGCCGAGCCGTCGGGGTTCAGGTTGCGCAGGATGTACAGGCTGGTGTCGGCAGGGATGACTTCGGGATGGTCGTTGAGGAAGGCTATCAGTTCTTCGGCCAGGCGCACGGTGTTGTGTTCGTAGCCGCCGTGAATTCCGGCGACAATCAGTTTGCTGGTTGGGCCGCTGCCGAAGCGGAAGACTTCGAGCGGGCGGCCTTCGACGCTGTGGCCGATGACCCGGTAGTTGCCGGGCGGCATTTGCATCGGGGTGACGCTCGGGCCAGGCGAGGGTGTCGGCCAGGGGGTGATGGTTGGGCGCCGGGTTGGGGGTGAGACGAGCGTGACGGTCGGGAAGGGGGTGCGGGTGGACTCACCAGCGAGGGGAAACAGCGCGGCGTCGGGCGGGGAGTCGCTCCGCGCGGCGGCGCCGAGGACGCCGCTGGCGTATAAAAGCGCACCCAGGCCGAGGAGGACAAAAATGTTCACGGCCCAGATGACCGCCGCGATTCCGCCCAGTTTTTTGCTCATGCGGGCAGGGTCTCCAGGCGCAGCAGGTTGAGGGCGGTGTTGGCGGCCCAGGCGGGCGCGCTTTTGGGGTGTCCGCCGTAGGACAGGCGTTTGAGTTTGGCCCCGGCGGGGGTGACGAGGGCAATGTCGAGGTCGATTTGGCCTTCGGCGGGGGTGAGTTGCAGGCCGAGGGCACAGGTTTGGGCGTTTTCACGGGTGAGTTGCAGCAAATCGCGGCCTTCGGGCAGGTCGGGCAGGCTGTGGCCGCCGCTGTAGGCGGGATGGTTGCTGCGGGCGAGGCGTTGGAGCAGTTCGCCGCCCAGGTTGATTTCGAGGGCGCTCAGGCTCCAGCCGCGCGCGGCCAGTTGGGCCAGGGTGACGGCTTCGA
>JAGVAO010000167.1 GCA_020060235.1 Anaerolineales bacterium
CGGTTGGTATAATCATGCCGTTTATCAGCCTCTTAAGCCTTTGAAAGGATAACGAAGCATGAAGAAATTCGCCTACATCCTGCTTGCCGGTATGCTGTTACCCTTCCTCGCAGGCTGCAACCTGCCCCAGGCCCAAACCCCGCCGGCCCCCGACGCCGTCTTTACCTCGGCGGCGGAAACCGTCCAGGCCCAACTGACCCAGGACAGCCTGCTCATTCCGCAGGAAACCACCCCCGCGCCGCCCTCCGCAGATACATCGACGCCCGAACTGCAGACCGCCACCCAGCCCGCCACCCTTACGCCGAGCGCCACGCCGCTGTGCGACCTGGCCCAGTTCATCGGCGACCCCACCATCCCTGACGGCACAACCATCCTGCCGGGCGAAACCTTCACCAAAACCTGGCGTTTTCGCAACATCGGCACCTGCACCTGGACGAGCGGCTACCAGTTGATTTTCGACAATGGCGAGGCGATGGGTGGGCCTGTCACCCAACCCCTGGCCGGGAACGTTGCCCCGGGCCAGCAGGTCGACCTTTCGGTTGCGCTTAAAGCCCCGCTTGCGCCGGGAACCTATCGCGGCTACTGGCGGCTGCGCAACGCCGCCGGGGTGCTCCTGCCGGTTGCCAACGGCTACCAGGGTACTTCGTTCTTTGTCGAAATCAAAGTCCCGACCCCCACAGCCACCTCGACGCTTACGCCTACGCCCAGCGCGACCCCGACACCCACTGCGACATCCACCCCTTAAACCTGTCAAAATGATTACAAAACGCGGATGCTGGCTGGACGGGCATCCGCGTTTTTATTTTTGTTATAATACTTTCCTGTTTTGAAAGGAAAACGTATGTCTAAACAATTGAAAACCATCATCCTATGGGGGATTGCCTTCACTCTGCTTATCAGCGCCTGTGGCGCGCAGGAGACCACGCCAGCCGTTGATGCAGATGCGATTGCCACATCGGCAGTCCAGACCGTCGAAGCGCGTTATACCGAAGAAACCGCAACCCGCGAAGCGCTGATGCCCACTGCCACCATTGAAATGCCTGAACCTACCGCTACCTTCGCGCCTTCGCCAACCGCGGTCGTTTCGGCGGGCGGCTCGCAAACGGCCTGCTATTTTGCCCAGTTCATGGCCGACATCAGCATCCCTGACGGGATGATTATGTTGCCCGGCACCAAATTCACCAAGACCTGGCAAATCAAGAATGTCGGCTCCTGCGCCTGGGACACATCCCACAGGCTTTACCTGCAAAGCGGCGACGGACTGAGCACCATCACCACCTTCCCGCTGCCGCGCACCGTCAACCCTGGCGATGTGATTAATTTGTCGGTGGAAATGACCGCCCCGGAAGCCGAAGGCATTTACACCGGCTATTGGCGGATTGCCACCCCTTACGGTGGCAGTTTCGGGGTCGGCTCGACAGACACCTCGCTGATTGCCAAAATCACCGTAGCCAAAAGGCCCGAAGATGCGGTGGCCGTCACCGATGTGTTCTACACCCTCAGGCGCGAACCGGCGACAGGCTGCCCGGCCAACGGGACGAAGTACATCGTGACCGCTACGGTTGTCACCAACGGGCCGACCGAAGTCCGCTATTTGTGGTATCAGCATCCCTACGACGGCGGCATCCGCGAGGGCGGCAGGCTGACCTTCAAGGAAGCCGGGCGACAAACCATCTCATGGACCTGGAACCTGCGGGCAGACGCCGTTCAAGACCCCAACTTTGAACGCAAGGTGTCGCTCTTTATTGTCGAACCCAACAACGCGGAATTCAGGGATGGCATGATTCCCTTCTACCACTCCTGCCCGTAAATAATCTAAAATATCACTCAAACAACCAGGCAACCCCTGGTTGTTTTTATTTTGGAACTTTTCGAAAATCAGAATCGTCTATAGTAATATTATGCTTGTCTTTGCTACCAGGAGAAAATCCATGAACAAACTTATTCCCATCTTCGTGCTCTTGTCAGTCCTGCTGGCCGGATGCAACCTGCCCAGCGCAACCCCCGATGCCTCGGCAACGCTGGAAGCGATTTACACCCAGCAGGCGGGAACCTTGCAAGCCCTGCAAACCCAGGCGGTTTCATCTACCGAGACGCCGGGTTCTCAAACCTTCCCGACCCTGCCGGTGCTCGAAACGCCGACGCCTTCCGCAACGCTGTCAGTTATCACACAGCCGACCAACACCCTGGCACCCATTACCCGCTGCGACCAGGCCGCCTTCGTGCGCGACGTGACCATTCCTGACAACACTGTGTTTGGTTCGGGCGCCAGTTTTATCAAAACCTGGCGCATCCAAAATACCGGCACCTGCACCTGGACAACCTCCTACGCGCTGGTGTTCTCTTCCGGCAGCCAAATGAACGGCCCGGTGGCCGTCAACCTGCCCAAAAACGTCCCGCCCGGCGATACGGTGGATGTCTCCGTCAACCTGAAATCACCCGATTCACAGGGAACCTATCGCGGCAACTGGATGTTGCGCAACAGCGCAGGAGGCCTGTTTGGCACGGGAACGCAGGCCAATGCCCCGGTATTCGTGCAGGTTAAAGTAATTGCCAACATGATAGGCGTTTACGACTTTGTTGCCAATTACTGCTCGGCAGATTGGCGCAGCGCGGCGGGCGACCTGGGATGCCCCGGCAACGTCAACGGCAAGAAGGGATTCGTCATCCTGCTCGAAAAGCCCAAAATGGAAAACGGCATTACCGAAAACCGTCCCGGCCTGTTGACCGTGCCTGAGAATGTCAACAATGGTTACTTGAGCGGCCATTACCCGGCCTTTGAAGTAAAAGAAGGCGACCGCTTCCGCGCAACCATCGGGTGCGAGTATGGCGCGACAGGCTGTATCGTATTGTTCAGGCTCGATTACCAGATTGGCAACGGCCCCATCAAAACCCTGTGGAAATTCCTGGAAGCCTACGAAGGCCAGGTGTACAACGCGGATGTGGACTTGAGTTCACTCAAAGGCCAGAATGTCAAATTCATCCTGACCGCGCACGCGAACGGCGCGGCATCCAATGACCGTCCCGTCTGGGTTGCAGCGCGCATCGAGCGGGTGTCCAGCCTGGTGACGCCGACCTTTACCCCCAGCCCGACCTTTACGCTGACGCCCACCAGCACGGCTACCTCCACCGCTACCCCAACCGAGACGCTTACGCCAACCCACACCGCCACCCCCACCGAGACGGCCACGCCGACCGAGACTGCAACACCCACCGAAACGCCGACGCCAACGGCAACACCAGAATAAACCAGCGGCCTGAAAGGGCCTAAACAAAAACGGCGACCGCCAGAAATGGTGGTCGCCGTTTTTGTAGGGGCGAGATACTATTTCGCCCTGCGTTTTTTAGAACAAGTGCTTGTTGCCGCTGACCCAGTCGAACAATTGCTGCGCCCCTTTTTCGACATTGTATTTCGGCTGCCAGCCCAACTCGGCCTGCGCCTTGCGGATGTCGGCCACAAAGACCTTTTGGTCACCGGGCCGCCAGTCGCCGCGTGAAACCGGGATGGGTTTACCAAGCATCTTTTCGAGCAGCGGACCAAACTCTGTCCAGATGGAGATTGTATTTTCGGGGCCGCCGCCCAGGTTGTAGACTCTTCCGCTGGAAGTATCGATTTTTTCGAGAGCCAGGTCGTAAGCGTCCAGCAAATCGTAGACGTGCAGCAGGTCGCGCACCTGTTTGCCGTCGCCGTAAATCGCCATCGGGCGGCCGGTGACGGCGGCAATCACAAACCAGGCCACCCAGCCCTGGTCTTCGACGCCAAACTGACGCGGGCCATAAATGCAGGACTGGCGAAAAACAACCGTGCGCAGGCCGTAAATACGCCCGTAATCGCGGACGTATTGGTCGCCCGCGCCTTTGGAGCAGCCATAGGGCGAATGAAAGTCGAGCGGCTGGTCTTCGGGGCAGCCAAAGGGCAGGCCTTTGTACTGCCAGCGGGTGGGAGTTTCCTCCACCTCGACATCGTCCATGCCGCCGTAGACCTTGTTTGTGGAGGCATAGAAGACAATCGGGTTGCGCCCGCCCTGGCGCGCCGCTTCAAGGACATTGAACGTGCCGAGGGCATTAATTTCGAAATCCTCGCGCGGGTTGACCACCGAAGTCGTCACCGCAACCTGCGCCGCCAGGTGGACAATGACGTCGGCTTCGCGGGCGGCTTCGGCCAACTGGGAAGCGTCGCGCACGTCGCCCTGTACCAGGCGGAAGGCGTCCCTGCCAAAGGTTTCTTCGAGCCATTTCAGGTTGCGCGGCGCGCCAGCCCGGCTCAAGTTGTCATAAATGGTAACTTTTTCACCGCGCTCCAGAAGGCGCTGGACGTAGTTCGAACCGATAAAACCGGCGCCGCCGGTGACAAGAAAATTACGGGGCATCGCTCATCTCCTCTGCGTTCTTTTTGCTGGTCAGTTTTTCGTACATGCCCATCAGGCTTTCTCCCTCGCGCGAGAAGGCAATCATGCCAAAAATGCCGGAGTAAATAAAGTGCATGGCGTGGTGGGTGGTGGCAAAGGCCAGGGCAATCCCTGAAGAAATGCCGACAACTGTAAAAGCAGCCACTACAGCCGCGTGATAGACTCCCAGACCGGAAGGCGCGGATGGAATGGCCCCGCCAAACGACGAAATGCCAAGCGCAAAGGTGGAATAAAGCGGTTGGGAATCGGGCAAGAATCCCAACAAAAGAGCATACTGGTTGCCTATCGCCAGAAGCCAGGCCAGGGCCATCCAGGCCAGGCTGACAGAGAAACTCTTCAGGCTGGTCAGAACCGCCAGCCCATCGAGAAAGGAATCGATGCGCGGCAGGATGAAGCGCTCGACAAGTTTGACCCGCCCGGCGGTGACATCCACCCAGTGGCGCAGCGGAACGCGAAAACGCGCCGCCAGGTGCAGGGACAAAAGCCCGGCAATTACCACAATCAGGGAGGTCGTGGCGACCGGGCGCGCCCAATCGACATCGCCAAAGACAAAGGGCAGGGTCGAAACCACAATCAGGGCGGCAAAAGCCAGGTCGTAAGCGCGCTCGATGACCACAGCGGGGAGGGTGAAAAATGTGCGTGTGTTGATTTTGCGGCCCAGCAGGTAGGCGCGTCCCAGCTCGCCCAGCCGAAACGGCAGGACGTTGTTAAGCAGGTAGCCCTGCATCATAATCATGAAGGAATCGCGGAAGGTGGGACGGTTTTCAAGCAGGGCGCGCGCGCCCATGGCGCGAGCGGCGACGGAAAGCATGTAAAGCAGGCCGTGCAGGGCCAGGAAGCGCAGGTCGACTTCCTTGAAAGCGGCTAGCACTTCGGGCCACTCGACAAAAAAAGACAGGATGACGATGACAACCAGGCTGATGAGAATGCCGGGCAACGCCCGGCGAAAGTCTTGCAGTGGGGTTGAAGACATAGGCGCTCTTGAATGTTGGGGTTGGGAAGATGCCCTACTATAGCATATTTTGCCGTATTAGGACGGTTTGCGCGTCACTGTAACCTGCATCACATGCCGGTCAAGCCCGCCAAATTTGTATTTGTAATCCTCGTCGCCGCGCATGAAGTCGAACTCGGCGCGTTGGTTTTCGTTGGCCCATTGCAACAGGTAGCCCAGCAAAACCCAGCCGGGACTCAAATCCATAAACCGGCGGTCGAGGCCTGAGTTATAGACCCAAATTTTATTAGCGTAATCGAAGTTCAGGTAACCGCAGGCTTTTTCGCCGTCCGCCTCGAGGAAGACCAGTTGCAGCCAGCCCGCCTGAAAAGCGGCATGGACGCTGGCCTTCATCTGCGAGCGCATGACCTCGGTCAGGAAGGCGGCTTTTTCGGGGTCCTGGGCCATCAGGGTCAGGAAACTGTCCATTTCGGAATCAAGCTGCGCTTCGTCCTCAACGATGTACCAGCGCACCTGCCGTCCGCTTTCCTCGGCGCGGCGCATTTTGCGCCGGATTTCGTGGCGTTGCTTTTTGTCGATACCCGCCAGGTAGGCCTCGAAATCGCCCGGCAGTGGGATGGAAGGCGTCGGTTCGTACACCTCGGCAGCGTAAGACCAGCCGCGTTTGGCCGATTCGGCCTCCAGCGCGCTTAACGTGGGAGAGTTTTCGGGCAGGTTAACCCACTCGAGCGCAGACCAGGCAAAGGGTGGCGCGGAATCCGAAGAATCCAGCCAGTCCAGCAGTCCGGCTACGAAATGGGGCAAATCTTCGGGGCTGGCAACCAGGTCGAGATAATCCGAAATCTCAACGCTGCCCAGCAGCCATAGTTTGCCGTCGGAAAAGAAAAGCGGCGCAATGCCAACCAGTTGACCGTCGCGCTCGGCGCTGACCAGGCACAATTGCGCTTCGGCAGGCCACTCGCCGCCGCCACGCGTCTGCCACCAGGTGGAAAGGTACTCATGGCGCAAAAAAGGGGCGTTTGTCACGCCCGCAGCCACCAGCGCATTCCACTCTCCGGCAGGAATATCATCAAGAGAAGGGTGTAGTCTGAAATTCATAGGATTCTCAGCATAGATTTTACCAGTATAATGTTAGAGAAAAATATGAGCACCCTCGACCTGAATCTTCTCAGCCTCTACCGCATCAAAGGCCAGGAACAGCCGCTCCTGCCGGGCCTGCTCGCCCAAAACCCGCCCAAACGCACCGCGCGCGGGCGCGAAAACGACCGCCTGTTGGTCTACCTGAACCTGGCGGGCAACATCCCCTTCTCGACAGACGAATATACCCAGGTGACCGCCAAACTGGCCGAGCGCTTCTACCAGACCAGCGGCTCGCTGACCTTTGCGCTCAAATCGAGCATCGAGGCCCTCAACACCGTGCTGGCTGAACGCAACATGAAAACCACCGGGCAGGGCAAATACGCCATTGGCGTACTGGTGCTGGCCGCCCTGCGCGGCAACCTGCTCTACCTTGTGCAGGCCGGGCCTACCCGCGTTCACTGGCTGGGCGAACACGGCCTGAAAGTCTTTTACGACCCCAGCCTGGCAGGCAAAGGCCTCGGATTGAGCCAGAACACGCGCATGTATTTTGCCCAGGCCCAACTCAACCCCGGCGACCTGCTGGTGATGAGCGCCAACCAGCCCAAAGAATGGGAAGCCGCCCTGCAAGAGCGCGGCCCCGGCACGCTCGACAGCCTGCGCCGCCGCCTGACCACCGTCACCAACGACAGCCTGAACGCCGTGCTGCTCTCGGCCAGCGAGGGTCTGGGCGAGACAAAAATCCTGCAACCTGCAAAAAACGAGAAGCCGCCTGCCGCGCCCCTGGCCGATTCCCCGCCACCGGGGCCGCTGCCCGGCCTCGACGAAGTGCTGCGCAGCGCGCCACCCGCAGCCAGCCC
>JAGVAO010000270.1 GCA_020060235.1 Anaerolineales bacterium
CCCTGCATGAATATCAGCAAAACAGCATCCGTTGCGCCTTGCCCGCTTGCAAACATATTCCAGCCCAGTTTGGCCAATTCCTGCTCGTAAAACGTTTGGATTTCTTCGAGCGAAGCGGCAATGATGAAGGTATACCCCGCGCTGTCGCCTTCCCCGGCGATGGCATTCGGCATGACAGGAATGCCCTCCCACTCGTCCGCGGGCTCTCCCTCCGGCAATTGCAAAACCGGGGCCGAGGGCGTTTCGGTGGGCGGAACAGGCGTATCGGTCGGGGTATTGGTTGGTTCAGGCGTACTGGTCGAAGTCGGCGCCTGTGTTTCGGTGGGGATGGGTGTGCCTGTTGGCTGCGGGGCAAGCGAACTGCAGGCTGTTGACAGGCTGACCAGAACCAAAAGGAACATTGCTTTGGCGATGATTTTCATTGATTTCCTCTACGCTTCAATTCCGGCCCACTCAAGGGCCTCCCGCCGTTCTGCGAAGGAGAGATACTGGATGATTTTTCCGGCGCGAAAGACGAAAGCATCCGCAAAACGTCCGCCGCTCCAGTCGGTCGAGTCCTTCAAGCGCACCCAGGCATGGGCATAAACAACCACCTTGTCGCCATTGGTGAAAAATTCCTCGGGCTGGCAGGTTCCCTCGGCCCATGTCCCACGGCCTTTCACAATGTGCGCCTCGACTTCCGCAAGGCCGCGATACGTACCGGATGTCGGAAAGCCCGGGGGTTCGATGCGCACAATCTGCGGGTCGAAATGCTTTGTTATTTCTGGCATGTCAAAGCGATTGATTGCGGCGTAGAACTGTTTCAGCACTTCTATTTCGTTGTTCATGGAACTCCTGGCTGCACAATGGCTCATATACTTCTAAAATCGTCCCCACTACTATAGCAAAAATCCGCCCGGCGAGTCAACCGGGGCTTGCCTCAAATTTTAGAGGCAATAGACCTGGCGGTTTTTTTTGGTAAAAAGGCGGCCCCGGCGCTCTTGCAAGCGCCGGGGTTTTTTTTGAAGACTCTACTTGCCCTCAAGGGTCGATTGCAAGACATCCGTCACCCAACTGTTGAGACTCTTGTCTTTCAATTTTGCCTGAATGTATGCCTTGCGGTGCAACTCTGCGGGCAGGCGTAAAACAAATTTGCCTGAAAACGGTTTTTCTGGCGATTCGCCGCGTTGGGCGCAAAATTCCAGGTAATCGTCAACCGATTCTCGAAAAGCCTGCTGCACTTCTTCGACCGACGCGCCTTCAAAAGTAATCACATCGCGGACATTGAGCACCTCCCCATATAAAATGCCCGCTTCCTCGTCAATTTCAACTTTACCGATATAACCTTTATATTCCATCATAGCTTAACTCCTGCCGCTTCGAGGAAGCGACGAACAGATTTTACCGCTCCTTTGTTTGTCTCCTTACGTGGGTGCGGGCGATGAAAAACAGCGCGGACACCTTTCAGGGCAACCCGAACCCGTGAGCCATTGCCTTCTGAAATTTCAGCGCCCAAAGCGCTAAACAGGGACTCGACGTCCCGCCAAAGGATGTTGGCCCGCTCCGGTTTCTCAAAAATGGATTCGAGGGTTTTTCGATGCTTGCTATCCACAAATAAATAATATCAAAAAGAGATACTAAAAACAAGGGTCGGATGAGGCCTGTCTGGTCTTAAACACAAATTCCCTGTCAGGCAAATGGTCTATCCGACAGGGAACGATTGGCAAAACTATTAGCCCGGGAGCTTTTAATCGGGCCGGAAGACACCCGACAGCAGGGTTTCGCCCTGATAGCGGATTTCGGCCTGGCTGCCGTTACTGACATCCGGCAGGCTTTCTCCCTGGGCGCTGCTCAGGAGCAGGCGTCCGTAGCCCTGGCTGAGCCTGACTTCGCACACAGTGACATTGTCAATCACAACAGAGACGGCCGCGCCGTGCGGCGCATTCAGCGCCTGAAGTTCGACCTCGAACAGTTTTTCGCCGTCATCGTAGGCCTTGAACTCCAGTTCGCCGCCCTTTTTGCGCGAGCCGAACAACCTGGCCCAGAACGAAGGCGGCTCGATGCTGTAGAGATTGGCTTCATATTCCGCTATTTTTCGGCGAAATGTCTTCATTCTTTTTCGTCAGCCTCCTGCCCTTCGTCTTCTTCATCCTTTTCTTCTTCGTCTTCTTGCTCGTCGTCATCCTGCTCTTCGTCGTCAGCCTTGAGCAGCTCCCATTTGAGCTGGAATTCGACTTCTTCGCTGTCGTCTGAGCGTTCGTGCTCGATGCTGATGCTGGCGCTGGCAGGAATGCGAATCCGCTCCCCGGCGACCTGGATCGAGAAAGACTCTCCGGCTTCGAGCGAATCGGCCAAACGCCTGAGCTTGGCGACAAAATCTTTGACAGAATAAATCTTCTCTACGTCACGTTCTTCTTTCTTTGTCATTGCTCATCTCCACACTTTGTCATATTTGGGATTATGGTTAAGAAACTTTCCAAGCAACTATAGCAAAATCCGGCCAATCGGTCAATTAACGTTTTCTATGAATTTTTACCTCTTCGCGGGCAAAACGGAAACACTTAATATGACAGCAAAAACGGCAGGTCAACCAGGCAGGCCCAACAGCCGCGCGCGAAGGGCGTCCAGCGTTTGCGGGTTGACTCCGAGCAGGTAGGCTTCGGCGTCAAGTTCGGCCAGCACGCCCAGCACGACTTCCGGGGTGCTGGTTTGGCGGCTCGCCAGCAGTTTTTCGCGCACCGGGTCTACGCTCAGGGCATAATCGGCCAGGATGTCCTCGGGCGCAACCCCGGCCAGGGCCAGCAACAACAGCGAGATGATGCCCGTCCGGTCGTGTCCGCGGGCGCAGTGGAAGAGCACGCCGCCCGGCCCGGCCTGTCCGATGGCGGAAATCGCCGCGACGTGGCGTTCCGGCCAGAGCGCGAGCGCATCCGGGTAATAGAGCGGGGTACTCCAGAAATCGGTGCTGGCCCACTTCTCGACAAAATCGCGGTTGGTGACGTCTTCTATCTCAACCTGCACGGTTTTGATGTCCGGGTAGGGAGAGACAAAATCCAATTCCGGTTCGTTCAGGCCGTGGGTGCGCAGGGTGACGATGGTACGGATACCGTACTCGTAAAGCGCAGTCCAGCCCACCGCCGTCAACCGGGCGGGCGTATCGGCGCGGACAATGCCGCCAAAGCGGGTCAGGCCGCCCGCGCGCAGGCGCAGGCCGCCCAAATCGCGCACATTTTGGCAGTCCGGCCAGTCGAGAATACGTTTTTCCGACATCCAAGTCTCCTACATTCCAAAAAGCCCATACAGCACCCCGGCCAGCCCAACCAGCGCTAGGATGTAAACCGGAAGGTGCGGCATTTCACCGTCATTTTCCATCGCGCGGCCAAACAGGAAGAAGACCAGCGGGTGAACGAGGAAAGGCATGGCAAACACGAAGGCAATCATGCCGGCCGCATCCGCGCCGAACATGCCGCCCTGCAGGGCCGCAAACAGCCCGAAGTGCGAAAGTGCCGAACTCTTGGCCATGGCCGCGTTGGAAAGCGGCAGGGAGGAAAGCAGCATCATACCGGTGAAAATGGCGGTCAACTGCCAGCCGAACGAAAAGAGCATCAGGCCGGTCACCTCGCGGCGCTCCTGTCCCTCCGCCCGGCGCAGGGTGCGGATGGCCGCCACCGTCAGGGCGACGCCCACTGCGGCGACAATTGCCGCCGGGAGCAGCAGCAGCCCGTCCTGCTCGACGCTCAATGCCAGGATGGAAAAGACAAAGATATGCCCGAAAAAGGGGATGTTAATCATCACCGGGGCGCGCCGGGCGGCATCCTCGCCCAGGTCTCCGGCGGTGCAGGCCCCGGTCAGCCCGGCGTGCGAGAGCGCGCCCGCCATGCCCGGGCCGAGATTGCGCACCGAGGCGGTACGGGCCAGCAGCATCAGAATCGAGATTCCGCCGAACATCCACAGGATTTGGCCGAAAAATCCGTACATCAACACCGGGGCAATGCCCGCCAGTCCGAGCGAATCACGGATAAGCGAACCGCCGACCGTAAAGTTCGCCGCCAGGATAATCGGGATGCCCGCGAACAGCAGGCTGCGCAGGGTCGGCCCGCTCTTCATGCGGAAGAAGACCATCCCCAGCGCCGAAGCGAGAATCATGACAAAGAAGATTTGCGGCAGGGCGATAAGCGGCCTGACCCAGGCCGAGATGTAGTAGGCGGCCATCAGGATGACCACCAGCCCGGCGATTTCGACCAGCCCGCGGCGGATGTAGGCCTGTTTGTTGTCGATGACGGCCCGGTTGTCAATCAAAATCATCGAGAAAACCAGCCCCAGGTAGGCAATCAGCGGATAGTAATGCCCGATGGAATCGCCAGGCACGATGCCCAGCAAATACTTGTACAATGCTTCGATACCCAGCAGCAGGAAAAATGCCCGCACAATCAGGACGAAATGGGTGCGGCCCGTCCCCAACACCAGTTCATCCATGCAGTAAGTAACAGAGGTATCCGGCGGGACGGTTTCCTTCGAAAACATGCGCCGAATCTGCTGGCCGCCGACAAAAAAGGTAGCACCGAGCGCAATGATGGTCGTGCGGCTGAGGACATTCAACAGCGGGAAGTCGGCCAGGCCGGGCGTCGTCACCTCGGAAATTGTCAGCACAAAACCCATTAACAGGCCAAAGATTACGATGATGAGGATGGGCGAGTAGCGCGTCCCGGCCACAACGGTGCGGGCAATCAATACCATCGGCACGAGGATAAAGAGCGACCACCAAAACTGGTTGAGAAATTGCAGGTGGTCGACGGTGCTGAGTGCGGTAGTAAGCATAAGGCGTTATTCTCCGATTGTTATAATTTTCACTTGTTAAAATCGTCACATTATACCATTTTGGAGGGTTCTCCCTTTTGCCTTTGCCCCTGAAAAAGCGTACAATTGAGTCAGGCGCAAGCATTTTCGAAAGGAGACCGGATATGAAAAACCAGGAACTGCTCAAACTGCTCGAACAATTCCACAACGAAATCGGGCTGGTTGAAAATATCGACGAGGACGACCGCGAACTGCTCACCCACCTGGCAGCCGACATCCAATCCCTGCTGGAACGCTCAGGCCAGGGCAACGAACCGGAACCGCTCCCCGGCGGGCGGCTGCAAGAGGCCATCGACCGCTTCCAAATCAGCCACCCGACCCTGACAAACACCCTCTCGCAGTTATCGGCTGTGCTGGGTAACGCCGGGATTTAACCAAAATTTCGGTTTCTTTGTCATTTCAAACCGCATGGCGGTGGCACCGTGCGGTGGAAGTGCTGCCTGAAATGGCAAACTTTTGGGGTACAATACATAGAACGTCCGTTCCCCTAACCAAACCCCAACCCTGATATGACCTTCAAACTTCAAGCCCCCTTTAAACCGACCGGCGACCAGCCGGAAGCGATTAATGCCCTTGTCAAAGGCGTCCAGCATGGACTCAAGCACCAGGTTTTGCTGGGCGCGACCGGAACAGGCAAGACCTTCACGATGGCATCGGTTATCGAACGCCTGCAAATGCCGGCCCTGGTGATGGCCCATAACAAGACCCTGGCCGCGCAACTGTACGCCGAGTTTCGGGAATTCTTCCCAGAGAACGCGGTCGAGTACTTCGTCTCGTACTACGATTACTACCAGCCCGAAGCCTACGTTCCGCGTCACGACCTGTACATCGAAAAAGAGACCCAAATCAACGAGGAAATCGAACGCCTGCGGCTGGCGGCCACCACCGCGCTGGTCTCGCGCAAGGACGTTATCATCGTCGCTTCGGTCTCGTGCATTTATGGCCTCGGGTCACCGGACGAGTTCCTGCGCGGCTCGGTCAAATTGCAGGTCGGTGAAATCTACCGCCGCAACGCGCTCATGCGCCAACTCATCGACGGACAATACCAGCGCAACGACATGGAACTGCGCCCCGGCAACTTCCGCGTGCGCGGCGAGACGCTCGAAATCGTCCCGGCTTATGCGGACAAGTTTGGCTACCGCATCAGTTTCTTTGGCGACGAGGTCGAGCGCATCACCCAATTCGCGCCCGTGACCGGCGAAATCACCGCCGACCTGGACGAGGTGGACATCTACCCGGCCAAGCACTACCTGACGGCCGAGGACAAGACCAAAGAGGCCATCAAGGACATCGAAACAGAACTGGAAGAGCGGGTTTCTTTCTTCAAAGCGAATGAAAAATACATCGAGGCCCAGCGCATCGAGCAGCGGGCGCGTTACGACCTGGAAATGCTGCGCGAAGTCGGGTATTGTTCCGGCATCGAGAACTATTCACGCCACTTCGACCGCCGTCCGCCCGGCACCCCGCCCTGGACGCTGGTCGATTTCCTGCCATCCGATTACCTGCTCATCATTGACGAGAGCCACATGACGGTGCCGCAAATTCGCGGCATGTATAACGGCGACCGCGCCCGCAAGGAGACGCTGGTCGAGTTCGGCTTCCGCCTGCCGAGCGCGATGGACAACCGCCCGCTCAAGTTTGATGAGTTCGAACCCAAGATGGGCTACACCATCTATACATCGGCCACGCCCGCGCCGTATGAGATGCAAAAAGCGGAGCAGGTCGCCGAGCAAATCATCCGCCCAACGGGGCTGGTCGACCCCGAGGTGGAGGTGCGACCCACCCAGGGCCAGGTCGATGACCTGGTCGGGGAAATCAGGCTGCGGGTCGAGCGCGGCGAGCGCGTCCTGGTCACCACCCTGACGAAGCGCATGGCCGAGGATTTGTCCGAATACCTGCAAGAACTGGGGATTAAAGTCCACTATCTGCACTCGGAGGTGGAAACGCTGGAGCGCATCAGCATCCTGCGCGACCTGCGCCTGGGTGTGTTCGATGTCATCGTCGGCATCAACCTGCTGCGCGAGGGCCTCGACCTGCCGGAAGTCTCGCTGGTCGCCATCCTGGACGCCGATAAAGAGGGCTTCCTGCGCTCGGGCACGGCGCTCATCCAGACCATCGGGCGCGCGGCGCGCAACGTGCAGGGCAAGGTCATCATGTACGCCGACCGGATAACCGATTCGATGAAGTACGCCATCGACGAGACCAACCGCCGCCGGGCCAAGCAGGTTAAGTTCAACCAGGATAACGGGATTGTACCGGTCAGCATCCACAAGGCCATCCGCGATATTACCGATTCGCTCTCCGCCGAAGGGCGCGAGAAAGCGCTTGGCCTGGCCGAGTCGAAGGCCGAATACCGGGCCGGGAAGAAAGCCCGCGCCGCCGATATGGGCGAGTTGCAGCGGCTGGTGCAAGAGATGGAAAAGCAAATGAAGGAAGCGGCCAAGAACCTGGAGTTCGAGAAGGCCGCCGCCCTGCGGGATGAGATTTATGAGTTGAA
>JAGVAO010000268.1 GCA_020060235.1 Anaerolineales bacterium
CACCACCGATGTGCTCGGCGAACTGACCCTCATCGAAAGCGACCCCGGCCCGCACACCACCGCCTACGGGCTGCTGGCCGACTTCCTGAACGCGGTCAAATAAACCAAATCTAACCAAAAAAACAGGCAGATTACATTGAGTTGTAATCTGCCTGTTTTTTTGGTTCCTGCCGGTTAGGCTGCCTGTTTACAGCTCCATCTTCCTGAAGCGCCAGAGCGCCAGCAGGAAAAACCCGAAAGCATACGCCAGCAAAATCGTGGTTGGCAGCCAGGCGGCGGACAAATCCAACCCGCGAATCAGGATGTTCTGGTAGCCGGTCATCGCCCAGGCCGAGGGCATCAGCCGCCCGATGGCCGCAAACGCCCCGCCCGAAGCCTCCAGCGGGAACCACGTCCCGCCCAGGGCCGAGAACAGGAACATCGAAACCAGCGAGAACAAGACCACCTGGTCGTCCGATTTCGCCAGCACGCCAATCAACAGGCCCATCGCGGCCACCCACAGGCACATCGCAACCGACACCAGCAGCGTGCCAAGCGGTTCGTTCAAGTAATTCACGCCCAAAACAAACTGGGCAAAAACCACCAGCAGCGCCGTTTGAAGGAATACCAGCCCAAACATCGCCAGCAGGTGCCCGGCGACCATCTCCCAGGGGCGCATGGCGGTCGTCATCAGGCGCTGCATCGTGCGCGTCTTGCGCTCGTTGACCAAAATCTGGGCCGACGTGACCAGGCTCATAATCGCAAACTGCACCAAAATCCCCGGCGAGGCCTGGTTGTAGGGGTTATCGCCAAACCAACTCTCCTCCACCCGGGCGGTCGCCCGCTCCAGGCGGACGCGCTCCAGCCGCGAAGTTTCGTCCCATTTGGCCCAGGCCAGTTCCAGCGCCGGGGCAAACTCGGCGGGGCTGCCCTGCACATCCGCGCTGATGGACGCAATTTCCACAGCGCTCATCAGTTGGGAAATCGGGACTCTTAGCAGTTGGTAGAGCGATTGCCCGTCCGACGAATTCGACTCAGCGATGAGCGTCAACTGCCGAAACGTTCCACCCGCATCTTGTTCGCCAAAACCGGAAGGAATAACCAACACCCCGACCACTTCCCCGCGCCGCAGCGAATCGAGCGCCTCGGCCTGTTCCAGGCGGATAACTTTCAGCGCGTCCGATTCTTCCAACCGCGCGAACAGCATCTGACTCAGCCGGGAATCCGGTTGGGGGTCAACGTAGGCCAGCCCCAGCCGGGTATCGGCGTTTTCGTCGCCCGATTCCCCGGCGTTGTAGGCAAATCCCATAAAGAGTGTGAACACAATCGGCATGGCGACCAGGAACAACAGTACCTTCTTGTCGCGCAGGATTTGGGATAAATCTTTGATAGCAAGGTCTAAAATTTTCATTTTCATTTCTCCTGTAGGGGCGACCCGCCCGGCGTATAAATTTCGCCATTTTGGCAAAATCATCTTGCCAAAATGCGCATCGAACGGCCTCGAAGGGTCGCCCCTACTCAATTACGAATATCTCTTCTTGAACATCACCGCGCCAAAGGCAAACATCGCCACGCCCAGCGCCAGCGCCACCGCAAAGGGCAGCAGCAAATCAGCCGGGACCGCACCCGCCAGTGAGAGTTTCCAACCCTTCAGCACCCAGCCCTGCGGCGTGAAGTTGGCAAGCATTTGGAAGGCGGCCGGCATCCCGCCGGGGATATTGGCTGTAAACAGGCCGCCCAACATGCCAAGCGCGGTCAGACCGCCTCCCAGCACCGGACCACCCTGCTTGCTGGTCTTGACGAACGAAATCAGCAACACCCCCAGCCCGGAGGCCGCCAGCACCTGTCCCAGGGCCGCCAGCGCAACCGAGGCGGGCTGTCCCCAGGCAATCCCAAAGGCGTAATGCCCGGCGGTCATCAACACAATTCCCTGCAATGTAACGGTCAGCACCACCGCCAGGAATTTCCCGGCCAGGATATTGGCGCGTTCGGTCGGAGTGGTAAACAGGCGCGCCAGCGTGCCTTCCTCGTCCTCGCGCAGGATGGACATCATGGCATACGCCCCGGTGAAAAAGGCAAAGAAAATCATCTGCCCGGCCATCGTCAGGCCCATCATTTGTTGAATCGGGTCGGCGGATTCCGTCTCACCCGCCGAGGGCGCCGTCAGCACCAGCGCGGCTTTTTCGGGACGGTGGAACAGGTCGCGCTGGAATTCCCGATACCAGTCAGTGTAGCGCGTCACCCAGCCGGGAATTTGTGCCGGGTCGGGCTGAATTCCATTGGCCTGTTGGCGTTCCATAATCGTCTGGATGGCGATTCCGCCGCCTGAAACCCCGTCCAGCATCATCGTGACCATGTCCTGCACCACCGCGGGGGCAATTGTCAGGGTCGGGTCGCTGATGATGGTCACCTGCGCGTCGATTTCGTCCGACAGGAGACTCGCGCTCAAATCTGCCGGGACGATGACTGCCACGCCGATTTCCTGCGCATTGACAGCGGCGCGGGCGGCGGCTTCGTCGGGGTAGTCGCGGGCTTCAATCCACGATTCGACGCTCTCGTCGAAAAACATGGCGCGAATATTGTCGCCAATCGGCGCATCGAGCGGGGAATCGGCGGGCAGCGCATCCGCATTGACCACGCCGACTTTCATGGCGTTCATGCTCACATCACCGCCGGACAGACCGCCAAAGGCGAAGTAAATCAGCCCGGTCAGCATCAGCGGCGCAACGACCGCCATGCCAATGGTGAAAGCGCTGCGGAAAGAGCGCAATAAATCATTGAGTGCAATATCGATGATTTTCATAACCACTCCTCGACCACGGACGATGGACCGTTGACCGTCTACGGTCTATCGTCCGCCGTCCATTGTCTAATCGCGCAGGGCTCGGCCCGTCAAATGAAGGAAAACCGTCTCAAGATTCGGCTCCTGGATATCGACCGAGGTAATCCGCGCCCCCAGTTTGCCCGCCGCCTCGAACAGGCGCGGCAGCACCAGGTTGGAATCGCTCACCAAAACGGTGACCACGCCATCGGTCGAGTCGATTCCGTTCACACCTTCAACCACTTTCCAGGCATCCAAAACATCTGCACCTTCAACGTTCAAGGTCAAGTCAATCCGCGTCTGCCCGTTGACCAGTTTGATGAGTTCGTCATGCGTGCCATAAGCAATGACCTTGCCGCTATCCATGATGGCGATGTGGTCGGAGAGTTCGGCGGCTTCTTCCATGTAGTGGGTGGTGTAGAGCACGGTCATGCCCTGCCGGTTGAGTTCCTTGACGTTGTCAAGGATATGGCGGCGGCTCTGCGGGTCGATACCGACTGTCGGCTCGTCCATGATGACCACCTGCGGCTTGTGCAGCAGGGCCGCGCCGATGTTGACGCGCCGCTTCATCCCGCCCGAAAACTTGCCGACGGCATCCTTCTGGCGGTCGCGCAGGCCGATGATGTCCAGAACCTCGTCCACGCGGGTTTTGAGCGCCGCGCCGCGCAGTCCGTACATCTTGCCCCAAAAGACCAGGTTCTCGCGCGCCGAAAGGTCGGGGTAGAGCGCAATATCCTGCGGCACGACGCCCAGGCTGGCCTTGGCGGCCTCCGGCTCGGTGCGGATGGAATGCCCCATAATCGCGGCATCGCCATCGTTCGGGGCCAGCAGCCCGGAAAGCATCGAGATGGTGGTCGATTTGCCCGCGCCGTTCGGCCCCAGCAGGCTCAGGATTTCGCCTTTTTCGGCGGCAAACGCCACGCCCTGCACGGCCTGCAACTCACCAAAAGATTTTTTGAGATGTCTGACTTCGATTGCGTTCATTATTTCTCCTCGATTTTCGTAGGGGCGCGGCGGATTCTGCCATAATGGAATACCTGCAAATCCCCGCCGCGCCCCTACCGAATTTATCCTGACCCTATTGTATGAATTCCCCCTTGTTCCCACATCGGCCAGCCGGATAATCCCGACCTGTACTTTCGGACAGTGTCCACGCGGACGATGAAATCTGCCAAAAACTGATATACAATTCAATCATGCCCGAACACATCAAACCCAACACCCTGACCGGCGTCGAGCGCGACCCGCGCCTGTTTACCTGGTTCCTGACCCTGGTCATGGGGATTATGTACACCGTTTCCCTGCTCGAAAAGCCCGCCCTGCGCCTCCCCGCCCCGCTGGCCGTTTACACCATCCTGTTTATCGTCCACACCCTTCTGCACTGGCAAATCGAAAAGATTTTCGAGAAACCCAAACTGCTCTTTGCCTACGTCCTGGTGCAAGGTGGCCTGGGATTCGCCATCTCCTGGATGGCCGCCCACGAAGCCGTCACCTTTGCCATCTACATGGCCCTGTTCGGCGAAGCCATTGGCATGTTTGGACTCACCCGGCGCGGGCTGCTTGCAACCATTTATTATTTCACGCTGGCTTTCATCAGCATCCAACAGGTCCTTACCACCATTCCGCCAGCCTTGCTGGCCATCACCGCTATCCCCATTCTTATTTTCGTGGTTATCTACGTCGTTCTTTATCGCCGCCAAACCGACGCCCGCGAACAGGCACAAACCCTGGCCGCCGAACTCGAAGCCGCCAACCGCCAACTGACCGAATACGCCGCCCAGGTCGAAGACCTGACCATCGCCGCAGAGCGCGAACGCATGGCCCGTGAACTGCACGACACCCTCTCGCAAGGCCTGGCCGGGTTGATACTCCAACTCGAAGCCGCCGACGCCCAACTTGGCCGCCAAAATCCCGAAAAAGCGCGCCAAATCATCGCCCAGGCCATGCAAAAAGCCCGCGAAGCGCTCGCCGACGCCCGCAATGCCATCAGCAACTTGCGCGAAAATAATATGGGAGAATTGGAAGATTCCCTGCGCCGCGAAATCGACCGTTTCGAGGCCGCCACCGGCATCCCCTGCGTTTTCCACGCGGAACAGACCCCGCACTTACCTGACACCGTTAAAGAGACCATTCTCCGCACCGTCAGCGAATCCCTCACCAACATTGCCCGCCACGCCCAGGCCACCGAGGCGGCTGTAGCATTATCCGTTAACCAATCGCTGAGCGGAGCCGATTCCGGCGAAGTCGAAGCGCCTGCGCTAACCGTTACCATCAAAGACAACGGCCTCGGCTTCGACCCGGGCAACATCCCCTCCGGCCACTACGGCCTGCTCGGCATCCGCGAACGAATCCGCCTAATCGGCGGCCAACTCACCCTCGACAGCGCGCCTGGTAAAGGTACAATCCTCATCGTTGAAATTCCAATCACCCAATCACCAAATCAAAAAATCACCCAATGACCCGAATCCTCATCGCCGACGACCACCTCATCATCCGCCAGGGGCTGCGCCTAATCCTCGAAACCGAGGAGGCCCTCGACCTGGTCGGCGAAGCCTCCGATGGCGCCGAAGCCCTGCAACTGTGCGCCGAGCTGCGCCCGGACGTGGTCTTGATGGACTTGCGCATGCCCGGCATGGATGGCATCACCGCCATCGAAAAACTGCGCCAGAGCCAGCCAGAGATTGCCGTCGTCATCCTGACCACCTTCAACGAAGACGAACTCATGCTGCGCGGCATCCGCGCCGGGGCCAAAGGCTTCCTGCTCAAAGACACCGACCGGGGAACGCTGTTCGACACCATCCGCGCCGCCGCGCGCGGCGAAACCCTGCTCAAGCCCGAAATCATGTCCCGCCTGTTGCAGGCCGCTTCCGCGCCCGCCGCCTCAGCGAACCCATTTAATCTCACCGAACGAGAAAAAGAAGTCCTGGCCGCCGTCGCGCTGGGAGAACGCAGCAAGGAAATCGCCGCCAAACTGCACATCACCGAGCGCACCGTTAAAGCCCACCTCGCCAGCATCTACCAGAAAATGGGCGTTGATTCTCGCGCCGGGGCCATCGCCGTCGCCGCCCAAAACGGTCTCATCGCCTGAATCCATCCAAGAAGCCGAGAACAAGAAATGCAACGCACCATTCGCATCATCAAACTGATTTTCCTTGCAATCGCCTTGTTGCTATGCCTGGCCATCCCTGTGGTGGGATTTATCTCAACCGCTGTCAACTGGCATGGCATCTGCTACGGGTTTACAGATGGACAATCGCCATGCTCGTGGTGGGAATTTGCGCAGGGAGAAATGTTCTGGGCCTCGATGATTTTCATCCCCTTCATGTTCCTGCTCTCCGTAGCCTGGATACTGATGGCAATCGTCCAATTCATCGCCGCGCGTTGGGGCAAACCTGAAAGCAAGACCTGAAACAAAAAAGCGCAGCAACAGCCGCGCTTTTTGAATTTGCATTTATCTTTATTAATCTTCCGGTCGGGCAAAAATCATGCGCCCGGCAGCAGTTTGCAACACCTTGGTAACAGTCACATTCTTGCTTGTGTTTAAGAATTTGTTACCATTTTCAACCACCACCATTGTGCCATCTTCCATATAACCAACACCCTGGTTGGTTTCCTTGCCTTCCTGGATGATTTGTATCGCAAACGTTTCACCGGGCAACACCACCGATTTGACAGCGTTGGCAAGTTCGTTGATGTTCAGGATGATAACTCCCTGCAACTCGGCCACCCGGTTCAGGTTGTAATCGTTGGTCAGGATGGGACACTTCATCTGGCGCGCCAGAATGACCAGTTTATCATCCACCTCGCGCACGCCGTCGACGTCCACGTCCGTGATGCGAACCGTCACCGCCGATGTCTTCTGCAATTCGGACAGGACTTCCATACCCCGCCGCCCTCGCTGGCGGCGCAGAGCGTCGGCAGAATCGGCAATATATTGCAACTCATTGAGCACAAAACGAGGGATGAGCAACGTCCCCGGCAGGAAGCCCGTCTTGGCAATATCGGCGACACGGCCATCGATAATCACGCTGGTATCAAGCAGGATGTTGCGCCCCCCCGAATTCCAGCCGCCGCCTGCGCTGGCAGTTTCGCCTCGTCCCGAAAGCGCCCCGACGACAGCCAGCATATCGGCCTGGCGCATGACAAACAGGGCCACCCCAAAATAACCAAATAACAAAACCGATAAGAAGGGCAAAATATCCCGAAACGGCGAGGGCAGCATCGAGAGCGGAAAAGTCAACAGGGCCGCCACCACCAGCCCGGCCATCAGTCCCACCAATCCCGAAAAAAGAGTTTCAGCCGAAAGACGGCTCAAAAGCGAACGCAGCCCTCGTATGGGTCGGGTGGTGAACCAGGGCGTCATAATCAAGCCGAACAATGCCCCGACCATCGAAAAACCAATTGCATTAGTAATAGGGTTTTGAGTTCCTGTTGTAGGTAACCAATATCCCCAGTAACCCCCTACAACAAAGAATACAAACATGCCAACAATACGAATAGAAAAATCAGGACTCATGAATAACTCCTTTTAAAAAATAATAATCCTGCAATAAATTCGCATTCATCATAGCATGAGCATCACAGAACGTCAATTGCAAGAGCGTCACAGTCGCCGCACCGAAATGGAAGAAAGAGCAGAATTTTGCTATACGGAATTCCGGCAATTTATGATATACTTGCGCGGCTCTGGTCACAAAGGCCGGGCACATCTTGCCTGGGACGGGCATCGAGCGTCCCTGAGCGGGTCATTACTCCCGCTAAACCTGTCAAAGTTGGTTTTGGAAAACCAACGGCAAAAGGAGAAAAAAATGGCTGTTATTTCCATGAAAGCCCTGCTTGAAAGCGGCGTCCACTTCGGGCACCGAACCAACAAGTGGGACCCCCGTATGAAGCCGTACATCTTCACCGAACGCAACGGCATTCATATTATCGACCTGCAACAAACGGTCAAGGC
>JAGVAO010000192.1 GCA_020060235.1 Anaerolineales bacterium
GAGCAAGCCGGGCGACTACACCCTCTCGATGACGCTCTACAACATGGTGGGGCAGTACGCCAACGCCATCCCCTGGAACCGCTTCGCCGCCATGGCTGTCATCGTGGCCCTGCCTGTCGCCATCACCTACATCGCCCTCCAGAAGTACATCACCTCCGGCCTCACCGCCGGTAGTGTTAAGGGATAAAGCAGAAAGGCGCGGTAGATTACCGCGCCTTTTTTCACTCAAAACAAGGGAAAAAAGCATCGATGCAAAATAACAAAAATACGCTGCGCTGGTGGCAATACGGGGTGGTTTACCAGGTATACCCGCGCAGTTTCAAGGACACCAATCGGGACGGCATTGGCGACCTGAAAGGCGTGATTGAAAAATTGGACTACCTGCGCGAACTTGGCGTACAGGCTGTTTGGCTCAGCCCGTTTTACCCCTCGCCGATGGTCGATTTTGGATACGATGTCGCGGATTACTGCGGCGTCGACCCCATGTTTGGCAGTCTCGAAGATTTCGACACGTTAGTCAAAGAAGCTCACCTGCGCGGCCTGAAAATCATCATCGACTGGGTTCCCAACCATACATCCGACCAGCACGACTGGTTCAAAGAATCGCGCTCTAGCCGCGACAACCCGAAGCGTGATTGGTACATCTGGCGCGACCCGGCTCCCGGCGGCGGTTTTCCCAACAACTGGGGCAGCGTTTTTGGCGGCCCGGCCTGGACATTTGACCCGCACACCGAGCAGTATTACCTGCATCAGTTTGTCAGCGAACAACCCGAACTGAACTGGCGCAACCCGGAATTGCGCGCCGCCATGTACGAGACCCTGCGCTTCTGGCTGCGCCGCGGCGTCGACGGTTTCCGTATGGACGTGATTGGCATGATTCTTAAAGACGAGCAGCTGCGCGACAACCCGCCCAACCCGCACGCCAACCCACACGCGCCCGCCAACGACATCTTTGGACGCCTGCTGACCACCTACAACATGGACCAGGACGACGTCCACAGTATCATCCGCGAAATACGCGCCGTGCTGGACGAGTTCGATGACCGCTGCGCCATTGGGGAACTGTGGGGCGAACTGCCCCGCTGGGTGCGCTACTACGGCGAGAACGGCAACGGCCTGCACCTGCCCTTCAACTTCCGCCTGATGTGGGAACCCTGGCAGGCCGAGGCCATGCGCCGCTCGGTAGACTCGCTCGAATCAGCCCTGCCGCCATTTGCCTGGCCGAATTATGTGCTTGGCAACCACGACCAGCCACGCCTTGCAAGCCGCTTTGGCGGGCAACCCCAGGCGCGCCTGGCGGCCATGATGCTGCTCACCCTGCGCGGCACCCCAACCCTGTATTACGGCGATGAAATCGGGATGGAAAATGGAATCATCCCGCCGGAAAAAATCCAGGACCCGCAGGGAAAAAACCTCGGTGCAGAACGCACCCGGGATGTATGCCGCACACCGATGCAATGGGACGACAGCCCCTTTGCCGGTTTCTCGTCCGTCGAGCCGTGGCTGCCTGTCGAAGCGGGATACGCCTCGCGCAACATCAAGGCGCAGGATGCCGAACCGGCCTCCATGCTGAATCTGTACCGGCGGCTGCTGCAAATGCGCCAGGAAAGCCCGGCCCTGCATAGCGGCGGGTACGAAGCGCTAACTGTCAGCGCCGAAAACTGCTTTGTATACCGGAGGCAGGTTCAGGGCGAAATACGAATCGCGGCGCTCAACTTTTCGAGCGAGACCCGCCAGGTCGCCATCCCGGGACAGAAACGCGGTACAGTCCTGCTATCCACAAACATGGACAGGCAAGAAACGGTAGACTTGGGCGCGCTGGTCTTGCGTCCCTTTGAAGGGGTTCTTCTCGCCCCTGAAGCGTGAGATGTATCTTATGGAAGAAATTGAACTCTCGGTCATGATGCACACCGCGGAAACAGCGCAGACCTTGCAAGCCATGCTGGACGAATTTAAATTGCAAACAGGTATCAAGGTAAACCTGACTTGCCTGGATTGGGTGACGGCCCGCGCAGAGTTGAACAAGGCCGCGCTGTACCACCATGGGCCGGATGTCTCGGAAGTCGGTTCAACCTGGGTTCCCGACCTGATTAGCATGGACGTGCTCAGCACCCTGCCCGCCTACGAAATTGGCGAAGCGGGCAATGCTTCAGAGTACGCGCAGGCCTGCTGGAGCACGGTGCAAATGCCGGAGGATAACCTGCCCTGGGCTTTGCCCTGGCATGCCGAAGCATACGTGATTCACTATCGCAAAGATTTGCTGGCCAAAGCCGGGGTGGACGAGGCGAAGGCCTTCCGTACCCATGCCGACATCGAAGCGACTGCCGCCAGCCTGGCAAAAATCGGTGTGCCTGCGCCGGTGGAATTGACCCTGCAAACCGACCGTTACGGGAACCTGCACGCCCTTGCTTCGTGGATATGGGCAAAAAACGGCGAATTCCTGAGCAAAGACAGCAAACGCCTGATGCTCGGTCAGCCCGCCTTGCTGCAAGCCATCAAGTCCTACTTCGGCCTTTTGAAACATGCCTCCGCCGAAGGCCGCGAGGCCATGCTCGCCAAAACAGACACCCCGCTCTTTCACAGGGGAATGTCGGCGATGACATTTGGAACAATCCGTATGGCGATGCCGGAAGGGGACATTCCCGACGAGGTGAACAAAAACTGGGGCTGGGCAAGCCTGCCGCAGCCTTGCTTTATCGGCGGCTCGAACCTGGTGCTGTGGAAGCACAGCCGCAACAAGCGGGCCGCCTTCAGGCTGCTGAGTTTCCTGAGCGAGCCAGCCATGCTGCAACGCTCCAGCCCGGCGATGGCCACCCTGCCGCCGCGACTTTCTGCCCTGCGCAGTGAGCAGTATACGCAAGACCCGATGCTAAAAGTCATGGGCGAGGCCATTCGCAACGGACGCACTTACCCACCCCTGCGCCTGTGGGGGTTGGTGGAAGACAAACTCGTGGCCGCACTATTGAGCATCGGCGCGCAGGTTCTTTCCAATCCGCTTGAGGCCGTTGATGAAATCGTGGAACGCGAAATCGAAACCGTCACCCACCGGGTCGAGATGATTTTGTCGCAGTAAGGCCGGTTTCGTGGTTATTGCTGGAAAGCGACAGCCAGCGCGTAAACAATCGAAATCAATATCCCCAAAACACAAACTGCTATCCCAAAGATGGCAGTTTTTCTACTTTCAGAGCGCATCCCAAAAATGCCCAGGCCGATACCCGCCAGGGCAATCGTTCCGCCGCAAATGGGGATAATCGCCATGCACAGGCTCATCAGCCCCAACGCGGCAGAGCCAATGGCAAGTAATTTGTTCGTGCGCTCTTCGGGGTCAAGCGAAGAGGGGTCAACTTCAAACATGGGCAAAACTCCGGAACGGTCTCATGGGGCAATTATACCCAAGCGGGTAAATTCCTGTCGCAGAATTACAATGAAAAACTGAATGACAAACTGCTAGAATATATCCATGCCGAACTCAAAAGAAAGTCTTGTGCTGGCGATATCGGGCAGCGAAGAAGTCCAGATTGCGCTTGAAGAATTGCTCGAGCGCGCAGAGTTCAAGCTGGTTATTCGTGAAGACCCCGACGGGGCAGCCAACGCCGCTCACGACCTGTTGCCAGATGCAATCCTGCTCGACTGGGAAGAAGAGGCGGGCAGCCTCGAAATCTGCCGCCGCCTGCGCTCAGACCGGCAGCTGAAAGCCGCCTCGCTGATTGTCATGGTGGAGACGGGAAATCGCAAAGCCAAAGCCCAGGCCCTGGCCGCCGGGGCGGACGACTTCATCAACAAGCCTTTCGACGCCCTGGAAGTGTTGGCGCGCCTGCGCACCCTGACCCGCCTGCGCCATTACGACAGGATGCTCTCTGAACTTGAGCGCTTCAAGTGGATGACCCATCACGCCCAGGAAGGCTACCTGCTGCTTGATGAGGTTTTCACCATTCAATACGCCAATGAGCGCGCCATTAACATGCTCAACCTACCCGAAGACCCGCTGGGTCTTGATTTTATAGAAGCGGCGCAGGCGAACTATGTGGCGCGTCCGCAGGAAACCTGGCAGGCCTGGCCGACAGACCCATCACCCTGTTTCTTAATGAGGCCCGAAAACGTAAACGCGCGCGCCTTCTGGATGGTGCTCGAGTCGCTGGATACCTCCATCGGAGCAGAAAGCCAGCGCATTGTCCGCTTGCGCGACGTGACCGAGAAAATGTCCATTTACCACGACGTACGCCGCTTTCACGATACCATCACCCACAAACTGCGCACACCGGTTTCGTTGCTGGCGACAAGCGTTTCGCTCATCAATTCTCAATTGGAGCGGCTTTCAGATGAAGAAATTCGGGAATTGATGAAAACCGCCGGGCAAGGCGCTGAACGGCTGGTCTGGCAGGTACGCGACGTGCTAACCTATATCGATGCGCCGCTGTCCATCAACCTGGGGGAGCTGGTTGCCCTGGCGCAAATCCATGAAATGGCCGCAAACATCAAGGAAAGATTCGGCATCAGGCAGGTGAGCCTTTCGATGCCCGAACACATGGCCGAAACCCGCATCCCACTGACACCCGACGCGCTCGAATTAATCCTGTCAGAAGCCCTTGAAAACTCGAAGAAATTCCACCCCGAGTCGATGCCGGTTGTCGAGATTAAAATCTCGCAAATCGGGCTGGAGCAGGTTGAAATCCAAATCGCGGATAACGGGGTTACGCTTTCGGCTGAACAACTGGCCTGGGCCTGGCTGCCTTACTTTCAGGGCGAGAAAGCCTTCACCGGCGAACTGCCCGGCATGGGGCTGGGATTTCCGCTGATGGCGACCATCATCTGGGGCGCGGGCGGCAGCCTGCGATTCAACAACCGCACAGACGGGCCGGGCGTGAAGATAAGCATGCGCCTTCCCGTCGCCAGGCAGGAGACCTGACGCGCTCAAAACAGCAAAATGAAAACGAAAACGCCTGCATGGAATATAAGCAGGCGTTTTCACTTGTTGCAAGCAAGGGGGTTATTGTTCGAATATTAACTTTTCGACATTAAGAAGGTTTCGCGCCAGCAGGCCCAGGTCGGCGCGGGCCGATTCGGGGTCGGACTCAAGAGCGGACAAAACCAGCGCAAAACGGTTCGACACATTCTCCGCCAGGGTTGTATCGACAGTGGCTATCAAAGGCTTAAGCGTTTCGATGCGCTTTTCGGTATTAAACAGGGCCACCTTTGCGCCGGAAATATCGTCGTTGGCTAGGGCAAAATTGGCCGCATTGAAATCAGCGAGGGTGTGCAGAAGTTCGATACGCATGGCGGCCATATCGAGGTCAGATTGCAGCCCCGCGTTCTCGCTTTCGAGTTCTGCAATCCGCGCATTGGCGACAGTCAACGAACCGGATAGAGACTCGTTTTTCCGCTCCAGGTCGGCGGCCTGCTGGCGGGATTCGTCCAAATCGCCGGTCAGGGTCTGCACCTCGGAGGTCAGCGAATCGCGCAAGGGCTGGTAGCGCGCAAAATGGTCGGTCAGAAATCCGGCAAAAAAGATGAACAGGATAACGCCAAGAGCAATCAGGGTGTTGCGGGCCAGGCGGCGCGCTTTTGTCATGGCCGGGGATTCGGCCTGAGGCAACTCGTCCGGTTCGCGCACCGGTTCTGGAATCAATACAGGCGGCTCCTCGGCTGCCGGGGAAGTCTGAGCGTCGAGAGACTCTTCCACAGCGGGCAATTCTTCTCCGTCAGGAGCATTGGGCGTTTGTTTGGTTTCTTCGTCCACAGGGTTTTTCCTCACTTTCCTGATACATTGTTCGTGAAGATTCTAACATACCTTACCTGCCGCCCGCCCTCGTGATAGACTCGGAGAGCGACAACAAATTCAATCCAAAAGGAGAACCCATGCCAGCGTATTCACCAGAGCCGTTTCGCATCAAGGTTGTTGAACCCATCCGCCTGCCTTCCCCGGAACAGCGCAAAGCCGCCATCAGGGCCGCCGGATACAATCCTTTCGCGCTCAAGGCCGAGGACATTTTTGTAGACCTGCTCACCGACTCCGGAACCGGCGCGATGAGCCATTACCAATGGGCGGCGATTATGCAAGGCGACGAATCGTACGCCGGGGCGCGCTCTTACTACAGACTCGCGGAAGCCATTGACGACATCATGGGCTTCCGCTTTTTTGTCCCCACCCACCAGGGACGCGCCGCCGAAAACATCCTCAGCGCGGTGCTGGTCAAGCCGGGACAATATGTGCCGTCGAACATGCACTTCGACACCACCGACGCCAACATCCGCGCGCGGGGCGGCAAACCGGTCAACCTGGTCATCGACGAGGCCTTCGAGCCGCAAAATCCACACCCGTTTAAGGGCAACATGGATATTGCCAAACTCAAGACCTTCATCGAGCGGGTCGGGGTGGAAAACATCCCCTTCGGTATGGTCACAGTCACGAACAACGCCGGAGGCGGCCAGCCGCTTTCGATGGAAAATATCCGCGCCATCGCCGATACCTATCACGGGTACGGCCTGCCCTTCTACATCGACGCGGCCCGCTATGCCGAAAACGCCTACTTCATCAAACTGCGAGAACCTGGCTACGCGCAAAAAACTGTCAAGGAAATCGCCCGCGAGATGTTCTCGTACGCCGACGGGATGACCATGAGCGCAAAAAAAGACGCCATCGTCAACATTGGCGGCCTGCTCTGCCTGAACAACGAAGAAGTTTTCCAGCGCGTCAAAAATGAACTTATCCTGCGCGAGGGATTTCCCACCTACGGCGGGCTGGCTGGGCGCGACCTGGAAGCAATGGCCGTTGGCCTGTACGAAGCCCTCGAGGAAGATTATCTCGCCAACCGGCTCGGGCAAACCGCCTACCTGTCGGCCAGGTTAAAGGAATATGGCATCCAGATGATTGAACCGCCGGGCGGACACGCCATCTACATCGACGCAGGTCACATGCTGCCGCACATCCCGCAGGCGGAATTCCCCGGCCAGGCCCTTTCGGTGGAAATGTACCTGGGCGGCGCAATTCGCGGATGTGAAATTGGCTCCGTTATGTTTGCCCACCCCGACCCCGACACGGGCGAGATGGTCTACCCCAAGCTGGAATTGGTGCGTCTGGCCATCCCCCGCCGGACCTACACCCAGAGCCACCTCGACTACGTCGCCAACACCATCGGTGAAATTTCGCAGCGCGGCAGCCAGTTACGCGGATATAAATTCACTTACGCCCCCGAACTGCTCAGGCACTTTACGGCCCGATTTGGGCCGCTTTAACGCTGCTTGGTAAACCTGAAATCTACCCACTTTGTAGAATTGGGCAGATTGTTTTTTATGCTTTTGTACGATTAAAGGCGCAGGAAATGGATAAAATAAATCCACTTTCTCGCCTTTTAATTTTTCCAAAACCATGCAAAACAACTATACTCTTGCCAGCCCACAAGAAATTGATGCCCTGACCCAGAAGGCCATGGAAATGCGCCACCAGGATACGCGCCAGGCGCTGGCGCTCAGCATCGAAGCGAGCCAGGCGGCCCTGAAAGCAGATTATCAACATGGCTACGCCCAAAGCCAATATCTCATCGGCCTTTGCTATTTTATTCTCGCAGAAGATGTCAACGTCCGGGAAATGGCCTTCCAAGCTTACAGCATGTTCAAAAGCCTGGGCGATTTGAACGGGCAGGCCCTGGCGCTCAACCTGCTTGGAAACATCTACGATCGACAGAATCAATATGTCGAGGCTATTGAACACCACCACCGAAGCCTGCAATTGCGACAGGCAACAGGCAATATTGCCGGACAGGCTGGTTCGCTCAACAATATCGGATTGGCCTATTCCGAGATGAATCAAATTCCCGAGGCACTGGAATATCTGTTCAAAAGCCTGGATTTGGCCGAATCCATCGACGACAATATCATCCGCGCATATGCCCTGTGCAATATCGCTGAAATATTCCTACAAATCGGTGAACTAAACAGCGCCCTGCAATACAACCAGCGCGGATTATCGCTCAGTCACCAGACCCGGGACCGCGCCCTGGAAAGCACCGCCCTAACCACAATGGGGCGAATTTACACACAGTTGGGCGACCACCGGGCCGCCTTTGATTTCCTTCAAAAAGGTCTGGAATTGTCCATCCAGACCGGAAACGCCAACGACAAAGGAGCCGCATTGCTGGGACTCGGAAAATCCCAGCAGGAATTCAAGGATTATGAAAGCGCCAGAAAAAGTTTCTCAGAAGCCCTCGAATATATGCAAAAAACCGGCGACAGGGCTGCCCAGGCCGAAATCTTGTGCGGGCTGGCAAAAAACCACATCTTGCAAGGCGAACATGCCCCGGCCATTCACCTGCTAACCGAAGCCCTTGACACAGCGAAGGAAATCGATGCTGCCCGGCAAATTAGCGCCACCCGCCGCCTGCTTTCAGAAGCCTATGAAGCGCAGGGCAATCACGCGCTGGCCCTGGAACATTTCCGGGCATATCACGAATCCGAGCACAAGAATTTCAACGCAGAAACGCAGCGACGAATTCGCGCCCTGTTAAACCAGTCGGAGGTAAAGAAGGCCCGGCGAGAAGCCGAAGAACAACGCCAACGAAACGACGAACTATCGCAGGCGCTCGAGGCTGCCCAGGAAGCCGACAAGCAAAAGGAGGTCCTGCTCCGACAGCTGGCTGTCCAGGCGGAAATGCTTGAACAACTGGCCCACGAAGACGGCCTGACCGGGATAGCCAATCGGCGCTGGCTGGACATCCTGTTTACCCGCGAATTCCAGCGCGCCGAACGGTTTCAACATCCGCTGGCAGTTGCCATGATTGACATCGACGACTTCAAATCAATCAACGATACGCTTTCCCACCTGGTCGGTGACGATGTATTGCGAACCATTGCCCGCCTGCTTCGCGACGGCTGCCGCTCAGTGGACATCATCGGGCGGTATGGCGGCGAAGAATTTATGCTCGTCCTGGTCGAGACATCCGTAGGACAAGCCCGGATGGTCTGTGAAAAATTACGCCGGGAGGTTGAGTCCCATCCTTGGGAAACAATCCACCCGACCCTGACTAAATTGACCGTCAGTATCGGCTTGAGCGACAACAAAAAAGCCGCCAGCCCGGAAGAATTGGTGGCCCAAGCCGACAAAAATCTTTACCAGGCCAAGCGGCGGGGGAAAAATCAGGTTTTTGGCGGCGACTAAAACAAATTAAAACGGCCACAACCAGGGAAGCACGATGATGGCAACCAGCGCGCTAATCAATACCATGGGAATACCAACCTTGACATAATCGCTGAAACGGTAATTCCCCGCGCCCATCACCAGGGTGTTGACCGGCGAGGCCACCGGCGAGGCAAACGCCATTGAAGCCGCCACGCCGACAGCCATCAGGAAGGCGTGCGGCTGCACCCCCAGGTTGTAGGCCGAAGCCAGGGCCAGCGGCGCGAGCAGGACGGCTGTAGCCGTGTTGGAAAGCACCTGCGTGAAAAGCGCAGTCCCTAAAAATAACCCCGCCAGCACCCAGATTGGGCCATAGGCGCCGAGGGTATTGGTCATACTTTCGGCTACGACACCAACAAGGCCCACCCGCTCGAGAGCGGTGCTCATCGGCATCATGCCCGCAATCAAGACAATGCTCTTCCAGTCGATAAACCCATAGGCTTCATCGATACTCAGGCAGCCAGTCAAAATCATCAGCAGCCCGGCCAGCATCGAAACGGTGGTCAGGGGCATGAAATCCCCAATCATGACAATCAACATTCCCGCCAGGATGAGCGCGGCCAGGGGCGCCTTGTGGCGATGGACGGGGCCAATCATGGCCTCCGGCTGCCCCATGACGACAAAATCGCGCTGGTTTTTGCGCAGGAATAGGATGTTTTCCCATGAGCCCTGCACAAGCAGGATATCGCCAAAGCGCAGGCTGGTGGTTTTCAGGTTCAATTTCTCCTGTGTGCCCGGACGCTGGATACCCAGTACGCTCAGGCGATGCTGGCCGCCGAACTGCAATTCCACCAGGGTCTTGCCAATCAACGAAGAATCGGGCGGGAGCAGCACCTCAGCCAGGCCGACCTCCTGGTTTATCAGGGCTTTGTCATCTTCCGGCTGGGCCAGTTGTACGCCCAAATTCCATGAAGCGGCCAAAAGGGCAACGTCGTCGGGCGCGCCCTGCACCAGCACCAGGTCATCCGTCCGAAAAGCCATATCCACCGGGGGCTTGACGCCGCGCGTCTTGTCGTCCTGCCAGACCAGTTTGCTCTCGCCGACCTGCACCATCGTGCGGACTTCGGGCTTGCGTCGCAATTCGATGATGTTGACATTGAACTGACTGCCAAACTCGCTCTCGGCGACCGTCTTGCCCACCAGTGCCGAGTTGGAGCGCACCCTCAAACGAAACAGATTCTCAGGCAGGGCATAGCGGGTGACGATTTCTTTTGGGGTTTCGAGGCGCGCCAGTTCGCGCACGGCGGCACGCTCGGGCAGAAGACGCTTGCCAACCAGTGCCATAAAAATTATGCCCACAGCAAGGAGAAGAACACCAAGCAGGGTGAAATCGAAAAACTGGAAAGGCTGGTAGCCGCCCTCGCGCAGCAAATCGCTCACAATCAGGTTCGGAGGTGTGCCAATCAGGGTCAATGCGCCGCCCAAAAGGGAAGCATATGCCAGCGGGATAAGCAGCCTCGAGGAGCTAATCCGCACACTGGCGGCCAGGCTGACCACTGCAGGTAAAAGGACAGCCACCGTGCCCGTGCTGCTCATAAAAGCCGACATCAGCGAAACTGTTACCATCACCACGACCAACAGGCGGGTCGGGTTGGTCCCGGCAACTTTGAGCACCTGGTTACCGATGATGCCTGCCAATCCGGTCTGCAAAACCGCCCCGCCAATTACAAAAAGCGCGGCAATTGTCAATACGATCGTATTCGAAAAACCTGCTATCGCCTCAGCGGGCGATAGCAGGCCGCTTATCATCAGGGCAATGACCACAATCAAGGCCACGACATCGACCCGCAGCCATTCTGTTACAAAGAAAATGATGGCAAACGCCAAAATACCCACCGCAACCCACATCTCAGGGGTCATACACGCTCCTCGAGGTTTTTTAGAAAACCTGTCGGATTATAACAAGATTCAGAAACCGTGCTCCAAGAAACGATGACTTAATCAAAAAGCAACCGTGGCAGCGGCGCAGGAAAATAACCCGGGAATATCTCCCCTACAGCCGGGTTGTTCAGGCGATTCTGGATGATTTCAGCCAGCACATCGCGGTAATCGGTCGTCACGGCCAGGTCGCCCGGGCCGACCAGTTGTTCCGTTTCAAGGCCGGGCCATTGCCCGTGAATTCTGCCGCCGTTAACATGCCCACCCATCACCATCATCATGCTGCCGTGTCCGTGGTCGGTGCCCAGCGAACCGTTCTCCGCCGCCCGCCGTCCAAATTCAGACATGGTGACAACCGTCAAACTGCCCAGGTGGTCGTGCATCTCGGCGTGGAAAGCGGCCAGACCTGCCGACAAGTCTTTCAACAGGTTAACCTGGATTCCTGCCTGAGCAAAATGCGTATCCCAGCCGCCCAGGTCAATGGCGGCTACCTCCAGCCCGACTTCGGCCTTGATCAGCAGCGCAGTCTGGCGCAGGGCAGGCCCAAAGTCTGAGTCTGGATATTGGGCGATTTGGGAATTTTGCGATTGGGCAATTGGATCTAATTTCTGCAAAATATCGAGAATCTTGAGCGTTTCCTGACCCGCAACATCTTCCGCATAAATGGTATTCAGCGCACTACGCATTTGGGCCACTGCACGCAGATCTTTGCCAAGGTGAAAATCGGCTATCGAGCGCAGAGCCGAAACGGGCACCGAGCCGCTCAGCGAACGCTGCGGCATTTGTCCTAGGCCGATAGCGCGCAAGGGAGATGAATTGCCGGTGTCGAGCGTTGCCAGGTGGCGACCAATCCAGCCGGAGGCCGGACCGCGTTCATCATCCACGCCGCGTTCCATCAATTCCATGGCCTTGAAGTGACTGCGCGATTCATCCGGCGCACCGCAGGCGTGGATGATGGCGAGTTGTTTTTCCTGCCACATCTCCAGCAGTAGGCGCATCTCGGGGTGCAGCCCGAAGAAACCATCCAGGTTGATTGTCCGCGACTCGTTTTTGGCGCGGGTGTCATCGGGGCGGGGGATTCCGAGGCTGGGGCGCAGGTTGTAGTAAGCATTTTCTCCGTGCGGCACAACCATATTGAGCACGTCGGCGGCGCCGCGCAGGAAAATCACCACCAACGTGTCACCACGCGGGGCGGTTTGAGGCGGGGCAAAGGCGAGACGGGGAAGCCAGGATTTATCGGTAAGCATGAGTAAAACCTTTAGCGCAAAACCTTAACCAAGAAGGAAAATCAAGAACATGTGATTGCGAGTGCGCCAGCCCGAAGCAATCCCGTGTAAACGGTTAATGCTATTTGTTGGGACACCACACTAACCGGAGATTGCTTCGTCGGGCTAGGCCCTCCTCGCACGTGTGCCTGCGCACAGCGCAGGCAATGGGCACATCAGCGCCACTGGAAAGCCGGGGAAGCGAGCAGGCCGCCAGCCAGGATAGGCAACAGTTCGTCATGACTGGCTCCAGCCGAGCGGAGCGAGGTCAACAGTGCATCCTTCTCATTTGCCGGGAGCGGGGCGCCGAGCAGGAGGGTGGAAAAAACATCCAGTGGGTTGTCAACGCCAGAGGCGGCGAGCAAGGCAGTTAAATCGACTTCGGTTTTGGCCAGTTCGTTGCGCGCCAGCGCAAAGGCGAACTGCCAGCGCGGCATCAGGTTGCCCTGCCAGGCCGCGACGTGGTCGGGGCAGCCGTCGGGTGTAGGCCAGTTGAAGGGTACCTGCCCCATACGCAACAGATAATCCTGCACAGCGGAGCCGCAATCACTTTCAGCGTTGAGCATTCTCAATGAAGCGGCGACAAAGTTGACGGGGCGCTTGTATTTCTCCCTCGCCAGGGGCAGACCGTCGAGCAGGATCACCTTCAGGACAGTGCGAATGTCACCGGATGAGACATCAAAAGCATGCACCCCTTTTTGGACGATTTCGGCGGGCGGGTCATCGGCCAAGAAGCGCCGGGCCAGTTTTTCGACGACAAATTGGGCGGTGGATGGATGCCGCGCCAGGCGCTCGAGGACGCTTTCAGCCTCGTCCTGCCCGCCGGGCGGGATGCGCGCCCCGAGTACAACCTTCTCACCCGTATCGTGCTGTTCAGTATTGAAAGTGAACTCGCCGCGCCAGAAATGCTCCTTGACGCTCCAGCCAGTCAGGCAGCGCGCCAGCTCCATCACATCGGCCTGGCTGTAGCCGCCGTGGACTCCGAGACTGTGCAGTTCGAGCAGTTCGCGGGCGTAGTTCTCGTTGGGAGCGCTCTTGTGGTTGGCCTGGTTGTCGAGGTAAACCAGCATGGCCGGGGAATGGGCCGAGGCCCACAGCAGGTCGCGGAAGGAGCCGAGGGCGTGGGCGCGGGCCACCTGGCGGTCATCGACGGTTTTTAGATAGTAGCACTCGCCCTTGTCGGTGGCGATGTTGAAGTGGTCGTTCCAGAACTCGACCATGACCTCGTACAACTGGCGCTGGCTGTAAACCTGGCGGATGAGCGTGCCCTGGCGCAACTGGTTGGGGACGGTTTCGAGGTCGAAATCGTCAAAGAGTTTGTTGGATAGGTCGAAAAGCTGCTGACCGGTCATGGCGAGCGTGTCGAGGTTGCGCAGGCGCAGGTTGCAGGCAAAATCGTTGATGGAATCGGGGGCGAGTTGTTCCTCGACCCAGGCCAGCAGGCCGATTTCGGCGACGCGGGCGCGTTCGGCGAGACGCGCGCCAAAGGTCAGGCGGTTGAGGGCGCGGAAATCGGCCGGGCTGAGCGGCGGCCAGCCGGTCAACGGCGGGTGGCCCGCCAGTTCGTAGAGCGGGCGGCAGGATGCCAGAGCGCTGCTGGCGGCAACGAGACCGGTTAGTTTGAGGAAGTCGCGGCGGGATAAAGTCATAGTGGGTAGAAAGTAGAAAGTAGTTTTAACCACGGAGGGCGCTAAGAGCGCGAAGCTTTTTAAGTTTTCTTAGCATAATTCGCGATCTTTGTGGTTCGCCTATGGGCTTGCACGGAAGGAATCCCACAGGGCCAGGGCAGCTTTGGGAGTTTGTCCGTCTTTTTCGAGCAGGCCAACGTTGACGAAGAAACCGAGGGTGGTGATGTCCTCCTCCTTGATGCCCTGCTGGCGCATGAATTTTTTGTAAGAGGTTTCGTCCAGGTCGCTCAAAAGCAGGTAGATCCAGAATTTCAGGCGCGGGCCGCCAATCTGGGATTGGATGGCATTCAAGTAATCGACCTGATCCTGCGGCGAACCGGGGATGTGACCGGTCTGGCGCGAGACAAATCCGCCTTCGGCCACGGCCAGGGGCTTGTCTGTGCGCTCCAGAAGCGGGGAGTAGTAATCGGCTGGGATGTCGGCTCCGCTGGGGAAAACCACAAACGGGTACGAAGAAATCACCCACAAGTCAAGTTGCGGCTCGAAAACTTCAATCTGGGCCCAATCGAGTTGGCGCTCCGCGCCTGGAGCGGCCATCGCCAGTCCGCTGACCTGATCCCACTGGAAGGTGACAAAAACCTGTGTCTCGGGCGATTCGGCTTTAATTGCGGCGTAAGTCTCGCGGTACAGGCTGAGGAAGTTTTCGGCATCCTCGGGATGGGCCTGCATGTAGGTGTTGATTTCCGAGGCCAGTCCCAGATAGCGCGGCTGGAACTCGCGTAGGATGCGCAGGGCGTAGTTTTTGTAGGCGCTGCGCACATCCGGGTTGGCGAAGGAGGTTTCCCAGCCATCGGGCAGCCCGGCGAATTCGCGCCGGTTCAGCCCATTGAGCGGATCGACGATGTAGATGCTATCGAGATTATTGGCAAGGGTCAGCGTGCGCGCGTTTTGCAGATCGGTGATTTTCTGCGATTCGACCTCGATACCATTTACAAAATCATCCCAGGGAATCACCTCCTGCACCAGCGAAACGTCGGCGTGCTCGCCCATCGCCCGGTAGTGGGCAAAGAGGCTTTCGAGCGAAACTTCGGGCGGGGTTGGGAAAAAGCCGTAGGCGGTGCGGTCGCTTTCGAAAATCGAGGCCTCGGGGGTATAGGCTGGGTCGGGGAAAGGCGAGACGGCGCTTTTTCCACAGGCAAGAGAGGCGAGGAGCAGGATGGTGAAGGGGAGTAAAAGGCGGCACATAGTGGAAAGAGTTTATTTAGGCCTGGATGGGCGAGTTTTCAACGGTTTTAACCGGGGTGGCTTTCGGCGCCCAGCGCAGCAGGGCAAAACCGGTCGCGCCGAGAGCGGTGACGATGGTCAGTGGGAAGACCAGCAGCCAGCCGAGCAGCGGGAAGATGACAGCCAATTCGAGGGCAATCGCCCCTCGAACAAAGGCCGCCGCCGGGCTGGCGGTGGATTTTTGGGCGAGGCGTTGGCCCATTTTGGCGGCGATGCCCGCCGAACCGAGGCTGGAGACGGCCAGGGTAAGCACAATCAGGGTCCAGCCGGTGAATTTGGCCGGACCGAAGGGCAGGATGAGCAAAACAACGACCGGGATGACAGCAGCAGCGGTCAGGACGCCGCCAAACCAAAAGCACTGCCAGGGAGTCTGGTCGAGACGGGTTTGGGCGCGCTCGACGGTGGCGGGAAAGAGCAGCCACCAGGCGGTCAACATACCGGGAAAGGCAATACCGAAAATAAGCAGGGAGCCAAAGATGGCGGAGACGTCGGCCATGGGAGAGTCCTTTCGAATGTGGTGTATGCAATGAATACAAGAGTTAATCGGAAAATGTTGCAAAATTCTTTATCAGAAATAAAAAACGCGCCGCAGCGCGTTTTTTATTGGCAAAACCGTAAATTTTTCAGGCCGTGTTTTTTTGAAAAAAGCCAATGATGAAGGCTCCCATCCCGACCCAGGCGGCATAGGGCAGCAGCAGGAACCAGCCCAGTAACGGGACGGAACTGCCCAGACCAAGGACAAGCGTGCCCCAGAACACCCGCTTCCACAATGACTGTGATGGAACAAGACGCTCTCCAACAAGGGCAGCCATGCCTCCCAGGCCAGCGCCAAGCATGATCGCGAGGATAACACTGATAACCAGGGCCGGCAGTATCAAGACAGTTTTCAACAAACCATCAAGCCTGTCCGATAAAGAGAACAAGGCCAATGCAAATACAAGGAAAAACGTGAAATTTATCATGCCCACCACAAAAGAGCGCCCGGGCAAGCGTGTTGCCGCCTCGACTGTTTTGGCCGTCCGGGCCGGGAACAGGACTCCAAAGGCAATAAAAAATGGAATCAGGTTAATCGTCAAGATGACAATAGTAATACTGATGGTCAAAATTTCTCTCATAAGATTCTCCGCGAACGAGGGATGATAAGCAGGCTGTTGGCAACCACCCACAGGATGAAAACACCTGCCATAACAATTACCAAACTGGAGGAGGTCGGGTCAAAGCCCCAGGCAGGCATTTCAAACGTAAACTCGGGCCAACGCAAACTGGCTGTTGCTTCCAACCAGAGCAAAGTTGCCCCGGCGAAAATATCAGTGGGTGAGACCAGCAGCATGAGTTGCAGGAAAGCCTCAATTAACGGCCAGGCCAGAATGGCAGTAAAAATCGCCACGATGGATTGGGTCAACGCCAACCAACGCACCGGGCGCGGCAAAGGCGCACCATCTACCAACCGGGCGCGTATCGCCGCAGACAAATCCACTCGCAAATGCAGTTCCGGCAAAGACTCGAGTTCGTCAAAAAGAACATGCAATTCAAGTAGCCTAGAAGCGCACAACTCACAGGCGGCCAGGTGCAAATCCATCTCGGCTTTCAACTCAGGCGCAAGGGTTTCGTCGAGATATTCATTGAGGGTATCGTCAGACAGATGGGTCATGTTTTAACTTCTCCGCCAGCATTTTACGGGCGCGAAACAGGTCAGATTTAACGTCAGAAAGTGGTCGATCGAGGAATTGAGCAATTTCATCATAACTTAACTCCTGAAAATGCCGCAGCTCGATGGCGATGCGATAACGAGGCGGAAGGGCCAGCAACGCGGCACGAATGACCTCCGAGCGCTCGTGCTGCTCAACCACCAATGCAGGCCCGAAAGCAGAATCGGTCTCGTCGCGCTCGTCGTCAAGCTCGGGGGAGTCCGGCCCGCGCGCAGATAAATGATTTAGGCAAAGGTTGGCCGCAACACGTCTTATCCAGGGCAAAAAAGGGCGGTCAACATCGAAGGTGTGAAGGCGCTCCCAGGCGCGGATAAAGGCCTCCTGTGTCATATCTTCGGCCTCGCGGCGCTCACCAAGCAAGCGATAACAGACGTTAAAAACAGCCGCTTGCGCTCGAAAGACAAGTTGGCCAAACGCCTCGGTTTCACCGCGACGAACGCGAATAATCAGGTCGCGGTCAATGGGGTCTATCATCTCTAATAAAGATTACAGGTGTAAGATAATAAATGTTGCAAATGCACCAATCCATTTTACACCAGAGTAAATTTTGCACAAAAAGCCAACGTCTGGTGTTGACAAAATAAAACATTTGTTCTATTATTAACGGCATATCCTATCCACATTCCCAAAGGAGAAGCCCATGTCCAAGCGTAATATTGTCCATATCGAAATTCCTGTCCAAAATGGCCAGGCCGACGCAAAGTTTTACGAAAGCCTTTTCGGCTGGAAAATCACCCACGACGAGGCAATGGATTACACCATGTTCGAACCCGCCCAAGGGCCGGGCGGCGGATTCACCCAGATTGGCGAGGAAATCAAACCCGGCGACATCCTGCTCTACATCGACAGTCCCGATATTGACGCAGACCTGCGGCGTATCGAAGAACAGGGTGGGAGCATCGTCAGCCCCAAAACCGAAATCCCAACCGTAGGCTGGTTTGGCATCTTCAAAGACCCCGCCGGCAACACCCTGGCTCTGTATACCGATATGAACCCGACCTAGCCTGCTCTTCGTTTCAAAACCGACAATCCGTTCAGTACAAAGGTATCACGAAAGGCGCAAGACAGAATCTCGCGCCTTTTTTGACTCTCCCATCCGCTTCGGATATACTATGACCCAGACAGGACAGAATTTGTCCGATTAACCCTTTACCCAACTCACAGGAGGTTTTTGTATGGCCGATTTCAAACTGACTTATGCAACCATGTTCAACCCGCCGGAAGAACTTCATACCCAATATGATGAAGCGTTGCAAAAAGTCAAGTCCGGGATGGGCGCAGAGTACGCCATGCTGATTGACGGCAAAGACGTGTTCGCGGACGAAAAATTTGAAGACCGCTCGCCCATCGACACCGGTTGGACGCTGGCTGTCATGCAAAAAGGAAACGAAACCCATGCCCGGGCCGCCATGCAGGCCGCCCGCAAGGCCTTCCCGGTCTGGAGCAAAATGCCCTGGCAAAAGCGCATCGAACTGCTGCGCAAAGCCGCCTCGCTCATCGAAGAGCGCATCTTCGAACTTGGCGCGGCCATGAGCCTCGAAGTCGGCAAAAATCGCATGGAAGCCCTGGGCGACGTGCAGGAAACCGCCGACCTGATTGCCTACTCTTGCGACCAGGTGGAAAAGAACGACGGCTACATCGTGCCAATGGGCAAAGACCCGCTGGTCGGCTACGACTCGACCAACATCTCGGTCCTGCGGCCCTACGGAGTCTGGCTTGTCGTCAGCCCCTTCAACTTCCCATTTGCCCTCAGCGGTGGCCCGGTCGGCGCGGCCCTGGCGGCAGGCAACACGGTTGTACTGAAACCGGCCACCGACACCCCCTGGATTGTGCGCCTGCTGGCCGACTGCTTCCGTGACGCCGGTTTACCCGACGGCGTACTCAACTTCGTCACCGGCCCTGGGCGCACCCTCGGCCAGGCTCTGGTCGACAGCCCCGAAGTGGACGGCGTCACCTTCACCGGCTCCTTCGACGTCGGCATGAAGATGTACCGCGATTTCGCCAACGGCAAATACGTACGCCCCATCATCCTCGAACTGGGCGGCAAGAACCCGGCCATCGTCTCGCGCCACGCCGACCTTGAGCGGGCCGCCATCGGCATTGTGCGCTCGGCCTTCGGCTTGCAAGGACAAAAATGCTCCGCCGCCAGCCGCGTTCTCATCGAAGCCCCGGTGTACGACGACCTGGTCTCGCGCCTGAAAGACCTGACCGATAAACTGGTCATTGGCGACCCGACCGAGCGCGCCACCTATCTCGGCCCGGTTATTAACGCTTCATCCTACAAGGAATTCCAGGATTTCAACGAAGAACTGTCGCAGGCCGGAACCTTCCTGACCGGCGGCAAGGTCAAGACCGGCGGCATCTTCGACAAGGGCTACTTCTGCGAACC
>JAGVAO010000049.1 GCA_020060235.1 Anaerolineales bacterium
CGGGGATTTTTCGTCGTATTGTGGTCACTGGATACTGAACACTGGTTACTGGCCTACTGCTTCCTCGCCCACTCGACCACTTCGAGTAGTTCCGGTAAATCCATGCCCAGTTCCTTGAGTTTTTCGGGGGTCGGGATGCTGTTCTTGTCCCAGCCCCGCCGCTCATAGACAGCATCCATCATCAAGTCATACTGCGCTTCGCGGTACTGGCGCAGGGCTTTCACCTTTTCCTCGGTCGAGAGTCCGGCCGGGTCGATGCCAACCAATTCCTTGAGCTGCTTGTCGTAGCGTTCCTGGCGGGATTCGTACTCGAGGGCGGTCACCGGCCCCATCGCGCGGTAGGGGGCGTAGTCATGCTTACGGCCAACTCGTCCCATGCGCATTGCAAAGACCTTCTGGAAGTTGTAGACCCGTTCTGATTGCGCCAGCAGGGTCTCGGTGGTGGTCGGGATGCCGGTCACACCCTGGTGAATCCAGGTGTAGTTTTCGACGTGTTCCTCGACCTTGGCCGGTTCTTTCGTTTGTTTGTTGTTCTCGGGCGAGATGTCGTTCCAGGGCAGTTTGCACAGGCCGTGCAGGCTGAACCAGGTGCGCCACATCGGGAAGTAGTGCAGGGCCTCGGCCTTGTCTTTGAAGGTCGGCAGCAGGTTGTGAACCTGGTCCATGAAAATCAGCCAGGCTTCGTCGTGCTGCGGGCCTTTGGTCGCCAGGCCGTAGCCGCCCTGCTGGGCGATGGATTCTTTGGTCAGGTATTCCGAAATCTCCATACCCTTGATTTCCATGCCGATATCGTGCATGAAGACCGGGTCGGCGCCGAAGTGTTCGGCGAAATATTTCTTCATGTAACGGACGCCCTGCCCGACGATGAGGCCAAAGCCTTCGCCGCGCGCCATCTGGTGAAGCAGTTCGAGGGCCGCCGCGCCGTTGCCGAAGTTCAGTTCCAGGCCTCCGGTGTGTTCTTTGGTGATGAGGCCTTCCTCGTAGCATTCCATCGCAAACGCGACGCAGTTGGCAAAGGAAATCGTATCGACGCCATAGGTATCGCAATAGAAGTTGAGTTCGAGCACTTTCTGGGGGTCGAAGTTGCCGATATTGGAACCCAAACCCGCCGCGTTTTCGTACTCCGGCCCGTCGACCAGGACGCACTGCCCGGCATACGGCCCGGTCTTGAGCGGGAAGTGGTCGACGCCGTGCGAGCAGGACATGGTGCAGCCCAGCCAGCAGCCGTCGGGCAGGCCCTGGGTGAAGGCTTCCTTCCAGACCTTCGAGTCGATTTTGTGGGTGTCAGGATGCGAACCATAGCGGAAGTTGTGGGTCGGCAGCAGGTCGAAGTGGTCCATAATCTCGACGATGTTGGCCGTCCCGACCTTGCGCATCTGGTTCTGCTTGTCGTCCAAATCCGCAATTTCTTTGTTGATGCGCTGTCCGGCCTTGCGGATGAGCGCCATGTCGGCCACGCCGTTCTTGTCGCCGCCCATGTCGGTGTAGCGGACGACAATGGCCTTGATTTTCTTGTCGCGGAAGACGCGCCCAGGGCCGCCGCGCCCGGCCTGTTTCAGGCGGGCTTCCTTGCGGCGGACATCGTACCAGGTCGAGTTAATCATACCGATGCGGGTATGCTCGGCGGCTTGCCCGGCGGCCAGCACGGAGACGCCGCGCTTGCCTTTTTCGTAGCCGCCCAGCCGCTCGGTCAGGACGTTGCCAATCTGGTGGGCGTCCACTTCCTCGAGCGCGTTGCGGGTGATGACCACATGGCCGTTATCGCCATCGATGAAGATGATGACATCCTCCTCGGCCTTGCCCTGGATTTCGAGCGCATCGAAGCCGGAGAATTTCAGGAAGGGCGCGAAGTAGCCGCCGACGTTCGAGTCGATGACGTTCTCGGTCAGCGGGGAGAGCGTCACGACGGTCGCCTTGCCGCTGCCTGGGTAGGCGGTGATGCCGCAAATCGGCCCGTTGGCGATGACCAGGGCATTTTCCGGGTCGTCCCATTTGGTCTGGGGCGTGACGGCATCCCAGAGCAGTTTGAGCGCGAAGCCGCGTCCGCCGGTGAACAGGTCTTTCATCTGCTGCGTGACAGGCTTCTCTTTGATGCTATTGTCGCTCAGGTTGATGTAGAGCGTGCGCCCGGCGTATCCGCGCTCGACGGGACGCAACTGGTAGTCGTACTGCGCCAGCACGGCGCGCTCTGCAACGTTTTCAGACAAAGTCATGGGGGTCTCCTGGTGGGTGAAAAAACTTTTCGACAAAATTCATTATGCCCGCCAGCAAGCCGCCTGTCTACTGATTATCTTCCCGTTTTTGGGGTGTCAGGAGGACTGATTTCACTTGACATCTGCGCCGCTATATATTACTATTAGATATATAGCGAAAGGGTTTATCGATGGAATTTGTAATTCTGGGGCTGCTCGCCCTGCGCGCGATGACCGTCTACGAAATTAACAAGGCACTCGAACGCGGCGTCTCGCTGTTCTATAGCGCCAGTTTCGGAAGTATCAATGCCGCGATTGACAGAATGCTCGCAAAAGGCTGGATTAGCGGACAGGAAGCGGTCGAGAATGGGCGCAACAAACGCGTTTTCCACCTGACCCCCGCCGGGCGGCAGGCCTTTCAGGATTGGCTGGCATCTGAAATCGAGGCCGAAAAGGTCAAAGACCCGGCCCTGACCCGACTGTATTTCCTGGGCTTTTCTGACCCTGAGGAACGCGTTCGTGTGCTGGAAGCGCACCTCCAGAACTTGCGCCAGACCCTCGGCAAGTTGGATGTCATTCACCAGCAAACTGCCAATATGCAAATTCCCGCAGAATTGCAAAAAGTGGCTAAATTCCAATTGCTCACCCTGCAATATGGCCGCGATTTTTATGCTTTCAATATCCGCTGGTATGAGGCCCTGTTGGAATCATTGAAACGGGATATTCCGGGATAAATCACGCAATCGAGGAAATTACAATGAATCAGGTCCAAATCTCAAACAAACTCCAGCGCGTATTGGAAAAAACTGTTGACAATCAATCCGTTTTCGGCGTATCGTTTTGCGTCGAAAATGGGGACGGCTCCCTGCGCTATGCCGGTGCTGCCGGGAATCTCGAACCGGAAAGCCAATACTTTATCGCCAGCACCACCAAGCTCTTCACGTCCGCAATCATCTTGCACCTGGCAAGCCAAAAAGCATTCCAACTGGACAACCCAATTGCCAACTATCTGGACAAATCGGTCATCGATGGGCTGTTGGTCATCAAGGGTGTGGATTACTCCACGCAAATCACCATTCGGCAACTGCTGGCGCACACCTCCGGGCTGCCCGATTACTTCCAGCAGAGAAAGGCCAACGGGAAAAGTTTCCTGGGAGAACTGACGGCTGGCATTGACCAGGGCTGGTCCTTTGACCAGGTCATCGCTGAGACAAAAAGGATGAAACCGGCCTTCCGCCCCGGCGAGAAAGGCAAAGCCTTGTATTCCGATACCAACTACCAGATTTTGGGCCGCCTGATTGAAACGGTGAGCGCAAAAACCATCCACGCCGCCCTGCAAGAGTTCATCTTTACGCCCCTGGGCCTGCAAAAGACCTACCTTTATGCGGACAGCCAGGATACCCGCCCCGCCCCCCTCTACTACAAGAAAAATCGGCTGGATGTGCCGCTTGCCATGGCCTCCTTCGGCACCGATGGCGGCATCGTCTCGACTTCCGCCGAATTGATGACTTTCCTCAAGGCTTTCTTCGGCGGGCAGTTTTTCCCGGCCGAGGATTTTGCCTGGATGAAGCAGTGGAACCGCATATTCTTCCCGCTGGAAGCCGGGGTCGGCCTGACCCGCTTCAAACTACCGAGGCTGTTCTCGCCCTTCAAAGCCATGCCAGAATTTATCGGCCATTCGGGGCTTTCAGGCACGGTGGCCTACTTCGCGCCCGAAAAAGACATCTACCTGACCGGAACCGTCAACCAGGTCGATAACCCGGGCCGCTCCTTCCGGCTGATGATTGAGCTTCTCAACCACCTGTAATCGAAAAGGAATGGCAATGACCGACCTGCAAGAGAAACAACTTCAAAAAGAAACCTACAGCCTGCATTACTATACCGCTGGCGACCCATCCAAAGAAGCCATCGTCTTCCTCCACCCGGCATACGGCGACCACACCTGCTTTCATCACCAGTTCAATGTTTTTGCCGGGGACTACCACCTCATCAGCCTGGACATGCCTGGACACGGCGAGTCACAAATCAGGAGCGGGAATGTCGGTATCGACGCGACCGTCGGCCTGGTCGCGGAAATCCTGGCAGCCGAGGGACACGCCCATGCGCACCTGGTCGGCGTCTCGCTCGGTTCGCTGATGGCGCAGGCGGTGGCGCGCAAGTTCCCGCAACGGGTCAAGAGCGTCACCATCTGCGGCGGTTACAGCATCTTTGGCGACAATTCCGCCATTACGAAAGCCCAGAACCGCGAAATCGTCAAAGCCTTCTTCCTGATTCTGTTCAACATGGACGGCTTCCGCCGCTATGTGGTCAAGAATACCAACGTGGTCGAGGCCGAGCGCGAAGTTTTCTACAAGGCCATGCAAAAATTCACGCGCCGCTCGCTGCCGGTCATGTCGGGCATGGGCAAAATTCTCGACAAAACGTCCCAAACACTCCCCCAGCCGCTGCTGATACTTGCGGGCGAACACGACCTGCCCATCATCCTGAGCCACGCACAGGACTGGCAAAAGCGCGAAACGAATGCCCAATTAAGGGTCATCGCCAACGCCGGTCACTGCGCCAACATGGACAACCCGGCAGAGTTCAACCGGGTTTTGCGGGAATTTATGACGTCCGTTTGAAATACACCGCAACCGTGCTCCACCCAATATTGCCCGCTTTTATGCATCACCCTACGCCATTTTATCGAAAAAGTCCATGACAACCTGGCGCAGGTCTTCCTCGCCATTGGTGGTATTGGAAAGAATGCTGGCGCTGATTTTTTGCCCGATGAAGTGGCGGGAATCGAAGCCCACCCCGGCATCACCGCCGACGATAGAAAACAGACTGTCATCGAGACGTTTATATAATCCGCAGCCGTAGCCGGTTTTCTCGTTGAAACGCTCGTGGGTTTGCAGGAAAACAGCGGTCAGTTCGGGGGAGAGAATGCGGTTCAAGAAAAGATTCCGCCAGAAGGAGCGCAAATCTGCGGCAGTGGTGAACAGGCCGCCGTCGCCGCCGCCGCGAATCGGCAGGTTGTATAGGTTGGTGGTCTGGCGGTCTTCGAGATAGCCCAGAGCGGTGTTGGCGGGCAGGTTGTTCAGGGCGTAAAAACCGGTTTGGGGCATATCGGCAGGCTGGAAGACCTGCTCCTGCATAAAATCGCGATAGCGTTGCCCGGTGATTTTTTCAACCAGAATGCCCAGGAAGACATAGCCGCCATTCGAGTACGAAAACCGTTCTCCAGGCTGGAATTTGGCGGCCTGGCCTTCAAACAAAGGCCAATAATCGGAGGGGGTTTCGAGGCGATACCAGGGAATCGAGACAAAGAAATTGTCGAAATCCTGCTCGATTTCTTCATCGAAGTAATCGTAAATACCGGAGGTATGCGTCAACAAATGCCGGATGGTGGCGCGCGGGTCAATAAATCCGGTATAGGCGGGGGAAAGTTCGCCCACCTGGGTCTCCAGGCTAATCCTACCCTGGTCAATCAGCCGCCCAATACCCAGGGCGGTGAAAAATTTCGTGCCAGAGGCAATGCCAAAACGCGTCGCGGTCGAATTGGGAATCTGGTTTGGAATATCCCGATAGCCAAAGGCCCGTTCATAAAGCGGTGAATCCGCCTGGAAAATGGAGACGATGCCCGAAAAATCGGTTTCGCGGGCAACCTGTTCGATTTGGTCGATGAGAGACTGAATAGAAGTTTGAGATAGCATTCTTGAACCTTGGGGGAGAATTTTTTAGTATTTCCCTGGCAATTGTACCAGTCGGTACTCTTGGAAATCACTTCTTAAACAGCGGTCAAATGGCAGCCGCCGGGATAGGGTGTTCTGTCCATCCCGGATGTGTGTCAAATTCATAAGACTCCCTGGAATTGCCAATATTTTTTCTCCGAGATAACCGCAGTATACCTGCCAGGCTGCGAGAAAACTCATTTATAATCCCTTTGCGCCCCCAGCCTCGAGCGCAAAATCACCTGACCCCAGGGAATGAAATGCCCGCCACAAAACCGCGTCGAGAAGACATCAAAGTCGAAATAGACAAAATCTTGCAATCCCTTGAGATTGACACACACACAGCCGCCAGCATCAGGCTTATTTTGCATACCAACCTGGACCGGGGCCGGGTGGAACACTTCATCGACAGCGACATCCGGCGTGTCGGCGTGTATGTCCGGCGCGTGTTGGAGCACTACACCCGCTTGCATTCACACATCCAGGCCGTGCAAAAGGACAGAACCGAGCAAGTATGGCAGCCTTTGTTCAAGCAGTTGCAAATATGGGCCTATAACTTTCTACTCAGGAAGGGTTTCGTTCCGGGGCTTTCCACCCACGCGGTTGCGGAAGAGTGCGCCACTGAAACTGCGCTGCGCATCCTGGACGCTCACTTCCCCTACGATACAGACTTTGCTCCCTGGGCGCATACAACGGTTGCCATGACCTGTTATCGTTTTTTTCGGGACGGCACAAAAAAATCGGTCATTCCCCCAAAAAGTCTGGTCGAGTTGGATGAGCAACTGCCCCATCCCGAAGATATCAACCCCAAACAGCAGAATGATAACGACGATTTGCTGGCAGCCATGTCCGGTTTATCTGATGCCCGCCGCCGGGTCATTCAACTTCATTACCTGGACGATGTGCCATTGCCCGAAATCGCCAGCCTGATGGGCAAGAGCACCGGGGCGATTCACAGCCTGCACTTTAACGCATTGCAAGATTTACGGAAGATTTTGAGCAAGAACAGGGATAACAATTAATGAACGCAAAGCGGTTAAAACATGAAAAAATAGCAAAAGCCAGGCAAAAACTGGCCTCCGATTTGGCGGGATTTACTTCCAAGCACTTGGCGCTTTCCCTCGAAGACAATGAAATGCTTTCTCTCCTGGTAGACGAAGTCTTGCAAGGCGTTGATATAAAAACGCAATATCCTGATTCCTATTCCAGGTTGCTCAACAATCCCGAACTAAGGCAGCTTTTTCTCGACATCTTGGAATCACTTGAAGCAGATACAGAAAGCCGGCTGGAACATCTTCCGGTCGGCAAAGAACCAAACCTTGCATTCCTAAAAAACAAGGAGCCCCGGCCTGAAAGCCAAAAGCCCTGGCAGGTTACCCTGCAGCGAACCATCCGGCAATTGCAGGATATTTTCTCGCCGCCCCAACTGGCCTACCGCGCCGACCCCAGTCTCTATGAGGACAGTTGGTTCACCCTTCTGCGCGAAGATATCGAACTGGGCGGCGCCAGTTACTCCATTTTGCTCGAATGCGGCCTTTCAGAAGAAACCGAACAGGCACTCTCGGCAGCCTTAAATGTAGCCATCCTGCTAGAGTCAAAAGCCGCGCCGGATTCGCCCCTTCAGGCCACCCTGCGCTGGGGAAACTACACCGAAACGCTGACCATCGCCGGGGAAGGCCGCGCCCAGTTCCGCGACATCCCATTTTCAGAGACCTTCGACCCACAAAACCAGCAAATCACATCTGGCCTCGACCTGGTTCTGGAAGTCGAACCAACGACCCGCCATGCCGGATGACCCTGCTTTACAGTCCTACCTGAGCCTGGCACATGACCTGTTTGAGGGGAAAACCCAACCCGACAGACTGGACCGGGCCACCCGCCGCCTGCCTCCGTTAAACGAACATCTGCTCGAACGCCTGGCACAGGCCGCTGAAGACGCGGCCCTGCGCTCCCCGCGCCACGCCTGGGCGCTGGCCCTGCTTGCGGACAGCGCCGCGCATGACAGTGACTTGGGCCTGCAATCGCGCGCGGCCTGGTATTTGGGACGGGCCTATAACCACCGGGGCCAACCCGTAAAAGCGTCCGAAGCCCTCCAGCGCGCCCGCCGGGGCTTTGAACCCCTGAAGGAAACCGACTGGCTGGCCGCCTGCGACTGGCAACTCAACCACCTGGCCTGGACAAAACCCAACTTCGCCGAAGCCGCCAGCCAACTGGAAAAAGCGCTGGCTATTTTGGAACAATCCGAACTGGATGAGTTTGCCCGCCAGTGCCGTCTGTCGCTTTCGTATGCCCAAATCCTGTGCGGAAATTTCGCAGCCGCCCAGGAAACGCTCACCCTTTGCAAAGAAATTTTCACCGCCCGGCAAGACCCCCTCAACCTGGCGCGTTGCTGGTTGAATGAAGCCAGCCTCCAGCGCAGGCAGGGACAGTTCGAAGGCGCTTTTACCAGCCTGCAACAGGCTCTTGTCATCTTCCAGCAACACCAAGCTCTGCTGGATGTGGCCAAAACTCAATACCAGCAGGGGCTGTGGTACTTCCTTTCTGGCAGCGATTATGACCAGGCTATCACCTGCTTCGCGCAGGCCCTGGCCGTCTTCTCGTCCCAGGAGATGGATTTGTGGGCGGCGGTTTGCGAAAACGGGCTGGCGCAAATCAACATCCAGCGCGGCAACCTGCCGCAGGCCCTGCGCGAACTCCATCGCGCGCGTCCCGTTTTTGTCGAACACGGCGCATCCGGCATGATGGCCGACAACCTCAACGACAGCGGTCAACTTGAACTGCTGATGGGCAACCCCGGCAAAAGCCTGGCGCATTTTCGTCAGGCCGGAGAAATCTACGAGAGCCTGGGATTTGAATATGCCGCCGCCAACGCGCTCGCCAATCGCGGTAACGTTTCTGCGCTGCTGGGGGATTACCAGAACGCCCTGAACGACCTCGAACTGGCCCAAAAGCGTTTCCAAAAACTGGACAACCCCTATGGCATGGCGGGCTGTGAATTTTATTTATCCCGCATTTGGACAGACCTCCACCAATATCCCGCCGCGCACGAACACCTGAACAAGACCGAAGCGCTGTACCGGCAAATCCAGCAAACAGCTGTGCTGGGGCTGGTTTACAACCAGCGGGCCTTGATTCTCTCCTTGGAAGACCGCTTTGACGAGGCCGCTCTCGCGCTGGACGCCGCCCTTGAGATTTCCCAGGCTTCAGGCCTGGCCCCGCAAATTGCGCTGGCCGAACGACGGCTGGGGGAAATGCTCACCCGCAGCGGCGACCTGCCCCGCGCCTTTTCCCTGCTGACCAGCGCCGAGGCCAAATTCCGGCAAATGGGCATGGGCATCGAACAGGCCGCCAGCCTGGCATCGCTGGGAGAGTATCACCTGCAAGCCTCCAGCCCGGAAAACGCCGAAGGGTCTTTCCGCGAAGCCCTGGGCGTGTGCCAGGGAATCATGCCTGAAATCGAGGCCCGTTGTCATGCCGGGCTGGCATCCCTGGCAAAAGAGCGCAATCAACAGGCCGAGGCGCTTGACCATTACCGCAAAGCGGTGCAAGTCATTGCTAGGTTGCGGCATAGTTTCTGGCAGCCGGGCCTGGCTGGTTCTTACCTGCGCGCGATGAAGACTACGCTGGACAAAGCCATCCTCCAGGCCGCCAGCCTGAATGCCGCGCAGGATACCCTGTTGTTTATCGAGAGCAGCAAGGCGCAGACGCTTTCCCGCTTGCTCTCTGCTGAAAGTTTCGCGCCTGTCTCTGAATTGCCCGCCGACATCGAGGCCCTGGGGGCTGAAATTCAGGAATTGCAGTCCCAAATACGCGCCATTTACAACCCAAGTCCCTGGTCGCGGGCGGCCGGTGACATCAAGGCCCTGCAAACCAGGCTGATTGAATCGGCCAAAACCTACGACAAACGCCTGGCCGAACTGGAGCGGCAATCTGCCCGCCCCGCCCCGGCTCTTGCCTCCGAATTTGCGCTGACCCGCTTCCGCAAACAGGCCACGGTTTGGCTGGGAAAATCCTGGCTGGCGCTCGATTATTACCTGGCCGGGGAAAACGTGGTCATCAGCCTGCTTACGCCGGATGACCTGGAGGTCTTCGAGACGGCTATCCCGGCTCGGGCGCGGATGGCCCTGGATGTCTGCCTGCGCAGTCATCGCGGCGCGCTGGATATTTCTTCCGGCGATATGCAAGCCCTTGGAAAAGTCTTGCTTCCGCGCCAAATCCAGGACCACCTTCTTTCTCCCGATACCCCGCTGGTCATTTGTCCGCACCGTGATTTGCACAGCGTCCCCTGGGCTGCCTTGCGGCCCGAATGGGACTCCCGGCATCTGGTCGAACGCTGCGTCCCCAGGCTGGCCCCTTCCCTGCATCTCCTGGAATTGCTCTCGCAGCGCGAGCGCGCCGCGCAAGTCCCAATGGCAGCGCGAAAAACCGGCTTGCTGCTGGGCATCTCCGATTTCCAGGGCAAACGCCCCGACCTGCCCGCGGCGATTCGGGAAGTTCAGTCCATCGTCCAAATCGCGCATCCAGACAGCCGCTGCCTGTTGGATTCCGAAGCGACCTGGATGGCCCTGCGCGAGCAGGCCGCACAGGGATACTCGTCTTTTGGCTTTTTGCATTTCTCCAGCCACATCAGTCACGACCCGCGCACCGGACGATTGAGCAGCCTGGCCCTGTATGACCAGGACATCGCCCTTGAGCAGGTTCGCGCGCTTGCGCCGCTGCCGGGGCTGGTGACGCTTTCGGCCTGCAACGGGGCCCAAAGCCTGGTTTACGAGGGCGATGAGCATGTCGGGATTTCATCCACCAGCCTGGTGGCAGGCGCGAACACCGTCGTGGGCAGTCTGTGGCCGGTCTTGGATTCCGCCCCCGCCGCTGACATGACCCCATTCTACCGGGGCTTTTTCGCCGGTCTTTCCCCCGCTGCGGCGTTGGCGCAAGCCCAGCGCGCCTCCATCCAAAATGGGGAAGAGTTGCACCACTGGGCCGGATTTGTGTGCCTGGGAGTCTGACCGGGAATACCATCGGTTTCTTGAAAGAAATCGACAGTCAATGGGTATATACCTTAATGAACGGGGTAAAGGGGGTAATTTTTTCTCATATTCTGTATGCTTTCGCTGTTTTCAATGCGACGCAGGCTGATTTTGTCGCAGTCATGGGGGACTGATTACGCGGTTTTCAGTCTGTTTATTTCTCAAGCTCAACGACTTTTCGACCTTCAAAAAGGGTTCACGCCGCCATCCATCTCCAACGCGAACAACGTCCTGGCTAAAAAACTGGAGCCGGGTAACTGGTAGAAGGCCTGGTCACATTCAAGAAAGTGGTCTTACGACTTCCCCCAGGTATCGAACGCGCCCACCGCCCGAGGTGTTTCAACCGGCCGGCAAATATTCCGCAAGGCCGGTTTGAAGATTCCAACTCAAGACATTCTTCGCCCGGAGAATATCTTGAAGCACCAGGCAATGAATCAGGAGATAATCCTCAGCCTCCAGGTTTCAACAAAAATATGACCAATCCCAAGTCAGCCACCAATATCACTGGCGCAATACGATGGATGGTTAACATCAGGCCGTATTCCAGTTTTCCGGCGCTCATCAAGGCTCCGCTGGCAAACAGGGCGATAACGCACAAGGCTGAAATAGCCAAAAGTACGATAAGTTGCCAATCAGAAGCCTGAAGGTTTTTCGAGAATTGGATGCCCAAGAACACAACGCAACCCAGCGCAATCAATTTGTGAGCATTGAACAACAGGCCATTGTAGGGCTTCCCGGCATGACTCAACCAGAAGCCAAAGACCAGGGTAAGTGCAAACAGTAAGCCGGGGGTTGCAAACTTTGAGAATACTTCCATTGTTATTTCCTCATAATTTCTTTCGCAAATTGTTCAAGAAGTGACAGGAACACATGAAGGGAATATTGGGAAGATTTACACCCACTAATCATAACCTGATTATTTCAAGCAAAGGTAGTTTCATATTTTGCCGACTCGGAGACGATTCCCTGCGGCGGTTTCAAGCGGTTTGCAAAAAAACTGGCGCAGCGGTCGGCTGTTCCCAAGGAAGCGCCCCGGCCACATCCCAGACAATGATTTCGGCGTCAATGGCTGTTTCGCCGCGCGCGGAAGCGACCGAGATTCGATGGTGACCGTCTTTGACGAAGTAGCCGTCGCCGACCTGAATCAGTTCGACAGGCTCAAGTGGCAAATTTTGACCACGCACCATCGCGATGTTGACCCAACGGTCCTGGAGTCGCTCTGAAAGTGGATGGAATTGCTTATCGAAATCGGTGCAGCGCCCCAGGCTGCCGAAAATTTTGTCGATTCTGACGGGTTTGATGCCCCCGTAGTGCTGGTTTCGCACCCGGTTTGCCGGTATGAATTCCAGGTCGAGCAAAGACTGGTCGCGATGCAAGATAATCGATTTGAGCTTCGCCAGGGCAGCGTTCCAACGCGAACGGTTGAACAAGCTAATGGAGCCGTTTAGCAGGCTGGCATGGTTTACGTACGAAGGGCAGGATATTCTCGCTGCTAAAGCGTTGGGTTGGGATTCAAACATGGCAAACTTCCTTTTGCCCGGTGCGCTTGTTCAGCGACTGGATAACCTGGAGAATGGTCTCGGGCAGGTCGGTTTGAAAGATAAAGGCATCTGTACCTTCTGACAGGGTCACCTTTTCAGGACAGGCACTGGCAATCAGGATATTCGCGCGCGGGGCTATCGTGCGCAGGACAGCAATCCGTTCCCGGGCCGGCTCACCGGGCAAGCCCAGCCCGATAATGATGATGTCGGGTTGGGTGGCAGCGGCTTCGCACAACAGGCTTTCCATGCTGCTAACCTGCCCGACAACTTGTGCGTCGAGGCGGGTCTCCAGCAAGAGCGCCAGGGCAGAACGCAGGGTAGGATTGGAGTCGGCAAGCAGGATTCGGTTCATTCGGTCTCTCTTTCTGATGTTAGTTTACGCTTTTCACCTTTCCTGCGCCCCAACCTGGAGGGGAGTGTGAGACTGGTCGAGTGGATAGTTTCCAGTTATCAGTGAGCAGTAACCAGTATTCAGTGACCAGTTTTCGGGGAATCAAAAAAAGCGGGCATTGCGAGTTGCCCGCTTTTACTTGATAACTGTTTACTGTTAGACCATTTTTTTCTGGATTGCCATCGTCACTGCCGCCACGCGGTTATCAACCCCCAGTTTCATCAGGATATTGCTGATGTGATATTTGACGGTCGAAAGGCTGACCACCAGACGCTCGGCGATTTCGGCGTTGTTCAGCCCCTCCACCATCAATTTCAAGACTTCACGCTCACGCTCGGTCAGAACTTCTGTTTCCTGGGCCTGTTGGCTGGCCCGCACCAGGGCCTGGGCCGCTTCGGGGGAAAGTGTCATCTTGCCATCTTTTGCAGCGCGGATGGCGGCAGCCAGCTCGCGGGCGCTGACGTTTTTCATGAGGTAGCCAACCGCCCCGGCCTTGAGCGCGTTCTGAACCAACTCATCTTCCTGGAAACTGGTCAGAGCGATAATCTGGATACCCGGATTCTGCTTTCTGATGGCGGCGGTAGCGGCCACACCGTCCATGACCGGCATCATCAAGTCCATTAAAATGACATCCGGTTTGAGAATCCCGGCGCGGACGACGGCCTGCTCGCCGTTTTCGGCTTCTCCGACCAGTTCCAGTTCAGGGTTAACACTCAAGAACGCACCCAACCCCGAGCGCACAACGGCGTGGTCATCGACAAGCATGATGCGAATTTTGTTTTCCATAAAATTCTCCTTATCCGCAAATTACGCAGAAAAATCGGTGAAATCTGCGGAATCTGTGGATTAACTCCAAGTAACAGAAATCTGCGTTCCCTCACCGGGTTCGCCGTAGATGGTCAGTTTCGCGCCAATTGCCTCGGCGCGTTCGCGCATGATTTTCAGGCCAAGATGGTCGGCAGTGACGGTGGATGGGTCGAAGCCGACCCCGTTGTCGGCCACCGTCAGGCGGACTGTTTCTCCCAGCCGCAGGGTGACAACCGCCTGGCTGGCTTTGGCATGTTTGACAACGTTGTTCAGCGCTTCCTGGGCCAGGCGATACAGGCCGACTTGCACATCGGCGGGCAGTTTGCGCTCGCCTTCGGCGCTGAGTTCGATATTGATGCGTGAGCGGCCTGAGAGAGCTTCAGTCAGTTGGCGCAATAACGTAGGCAATGGCACTTCCACCAGGGCGTTGGGGCGCAATTCAACCAGCAGGGTGCGCATTTCGGCCAAAGCGCCGCGCGTCAGCTGGCGGACTTCCTCCAGTCGACGGCGGCCTTCATCGGGATTCATCGCCCAGATATCGGGTAGCACATCCGCAATCAGGGTGGTGGAGAAAAGCGTCTGGGTGACGGCGTCGTGCAGGTCACGCGCCAGGCGGGTGCGTTCGGCGGTCACGGCATCCTGGGCAGCTTTTTCACGCAGCCGCTCGTTGGCGAGATTCAGCTCCTCGGTGCGTTCGGCGATGCGCTGTTCCAACTGGTGCAGGTGGGCGGCCTCCTGGGCAGCCAATCGTTCAGCAGCGCGCTTTTCAGCGTCGATGTCGTTGATGAGTCCCACCAGGTAGAGCGGTTTGCCCTGTGGGTCGCGCACCAGGCTCATCGAAATCCGCGTCCAAAACACTTCGCCGTTTTTGCGCACATAGCGACGCTCGGCGATGTAATGATTGATTTCGCCAGAGAGTAACTGCCGGTAATGCTCGGTCGAAGCCGGCAAATCTTCGGGGTACGTAACCATGGACGGGCTTTGCCCAACCAGTTCCTCGCGGCTGTAGCCAAGCATGGCGCACATGGCCGGGTTTGAGTCCAGCACCACCCGGTCGAGCGACATGACGCCCATGCCGACCGCCGAGTTTTCAAACATGGCGCGGAAGCGCGCCTCCGATTCGGCCAGGGTTCGGATGGCTTCTTTTTCCTCGCTAATGTCCTCAATAATGCCAACGATGTAGAGCGGTTGTCCGTTTTCGCCGCGCACCAGGGCAAAATTAATCCGCCCCCAGAAAATACTGCCGTCTTTGCGGATGTAACGCTTCTCAGTCAGGTATTGGTCGCGTTTGCCCTCCACCAGTTCAAGGAACAATTGACGGTCAATGGCGCGGTCTTCCTCGACTACGAGGTCGGTTGGATGGATGGCGGCCATCTCTTCGGCAGAGTAACCGGTAATCTCTGTAACGGTGGGGTTGATTTGGACAATGCGCCGGTCGAGACTCATCAACGCCACGCCGACGGCGGAGTTCTCGAACATGGCTTTGAAGCGGGCTTCGGATTGGCGCAATTCTTCGACAGCCCGCTTGCGCTCGTCAATATCTTCGGCAATCACGACCATGTATAAAGCCTGCCCATTTTCATCGCGCACAGCCGAAATACTCTGGCGCATCCACTGAACACGCCCATCTTTGTGGACATAACGCTTTTCGACCTGGTAAGAATCGCGCACACCAGAGAGAACTTCAGAAAATTCCCGTCGCCCGATATCCTTATCCTCGGGGTAAGTCAGTCCC